>JALZBR010000360.1 GCA_030863485.1 Actinomycetota bacterium | reverse complement strand
CCGACAGGAACCGCTTCGGCTTGCGCTTCGGGGCAGGGGGTTCGGGCATGAGCGCTCCTTGTGCTCGTGCCCGGAGACCTCAGCAGATGCGGGGTGTTTTCTCGCGGATCCTGTCGCGCGAAGTCAGGCGCACGGGAAGAGTGCCGACGCTCGCGCCCAGATCCAACGGACTAGTGCTATCGCCATGGGGCGGGCGATGGGATCACAGGCTCGACACCAGCGTCGAGCACCGCCTCGACCTCCTCGACGGGGGTGCATACCGACCACCGGAGAGCGACGAGCTTGCCGTCGTCGATCAGGCGGTAGATGGTCCGCTCGCGCAGGCCGAGCCGGCGGGCGACCTCGGAGGCAGCCAGGTTTTTGCGCATTCGCGCGCAGGGAGACGCGACCTCGCGATGGCGAGGCGTGACGTTCCAGCGTGAGCGTCCCGACGGGAGACCGCCAGTTTCGCAACCAGGTTGTCCGGATCGCCGACCTGACCGTAAACACCGACCAGCTTCAAGGCTACGAATTCTCCAACTGCAGGATTATCGGTCCCGCTGTGCTGGTGCCCCTTGGCGCAACAGCATCATCAGCTGTAGCTGGGACGCACCAAATCCGGAAGCGGTGTTCTGGGAGATTGCGCCTGAACGGCAGTACGTCGTCGGGGCTGTCGCCGTAATTGACTGCACCTTCTCGGGCTGTTCCTTCGTCGACATCGGCCTCGCAGGCCCTCGCCGGCTGTGGAACGCGATAATGGACGGTTTTACTGGACCTTGACCTGCGAGAAGTCCAAGGCCGGAGATTTCGTAATGCGCAGCCTAGAGAGTCGGACCGCCGAAGCGTGCTCGACCGCGATGGCGCTCGTCGGCACGAACTCCGGAGGTCCATCCCGTTCGAGCGAGCGGCTCGCCTTCGGCGGCCATGCGCTTAAGGTCGTCCGCTGACAAGCTCTGTGCTTCCGAGAGCTCCTCGTCCATCATTCGACCTCCCAGGCCGTCATGCACTCCCATGTTCCATCCCGCCTGTCGATAGGACGCAGATAAGCGAGAACCGTCCGCCCGTCCACCCGTCCGCACACGATTAGGCGACGACCATACACAGGATGAGTGTGCCAGCTCGCCCAGAGGTGCACCGCCGCTCACCGCCCGACGGACGGTTTCCGGGTCGACGTGGTGTTTGGTCCGGAGTTTGACCTCGACATCCGGATGGAACAGAACGGCCCCGATCCACTCGCCCACGCTGACTCTGACCGTAGATCAAGTGGGGCGGCCCGAACCCACGCCAAACCCCACGTCCGCCCCTGTTCGTGGCGGTGATTGGGGAGTGCGATGGCATTGATAGCTCTACTTCGGCGGCTTGCGCTGAGGGTCTGGGTCGCCTTCCAGGTAGGAACGCAACATTGTGGCGATGTTCCAATACACCTCGGCCTGGTCCGAGGGGTTGGGGCTCCAGACGTCAATGTCGTCCTCCAGTGCCTTTCGGAGGTTGGCCGGAAGGGTGTGGTAATACGGCACCGCCTGGCCCGGAGCCTCCCGAAGGCCAGGTCGGGGGCGTACTGGCGCGACCCTTCGATCTCCTGGACAGTGAACCGGAGCGCTCGTTCAAGGCCCCAAAGCGCGGCACTCCACTTGTCGGCCTGCTCTCGGAGGTAGTGCTTCCGGGTTGCGTAACCACCCGCGAGTGCGCCGACGCCGCCAGATCCAAGACCAACGAGCGCCTAACAATCAGCGCTGGGAGACCAGCCACGCTTCTCAGCTTTGTCGCTTCTCTCGCCAGTGCCTACCACGCGGCTGGGCTCGGCCGGGGCCAGTACGGCTTGGTGACACGGCCGTGACACAAGGGGACGAGTAGCGGCGGGAAACGCCGGCAACTGACGAGTACCCGTTTCCCCAGGTCACGCCCGGTTCCGTGGCGTTACCGCAGTCACGGAGGTGGGGCGGACTCTTCCAGCCCAACTCGCCGACGATCGCATGAGCGCCGCCGCAACCGCCATCGGCCTTCGAATAGACGCGCCACGGTGAGGGTGAGCGCCGTAGACGCTCGTAGGCGTCGTCTCAGATGGTGGGAGGCGGCTCAGGGGAGCCCGGGGCGGAGGGAAGCGGTTCCCATCGCTCCCAGTCGTCGTCGCTCAAAGCCCAGATCCTCATGGCCAGCGGGAAGAGCGCGACGACGAACAGGAGGAGTGACAGCACGCCGAGAGCCCGGGTCTGACCGATGAAGGCCAGGACCGGCGAGACCATCAGCAGGATCGGCGACCAGATGGGGACGAGGCGACGCCGGATCAGGGCGATGGCGAGCAGGACGGAGCCGAGCGCGATCCCACCGAGGAACACGACCAGGTAGTACGCGTTCAGAAGGGCGCTGGCTTCCAGCTCCTCCGAGAAAGCGACCGCGGCGGGGCGATCGGCGAAGTCGGCCAGAGCGACGTCGAAGCCGTAGAACGCGAGCACGCCGGTCGTGCCGATGGCGCCGATTGTCAGCAGACAGCCTCCCACCTGGCCGAGCGTGACGGCGCGGCCGCGCAGCAGCCGGACAACCCCGAGGGCTCCGGCGACGAAGAGGAACGAGCCGAGCGTCCACAGCACGCCGGCGAGGACGTACCGGCCCTTCGCATCGGCGACCTCCTGCATGTACGTGACGGGATCGTCGCTCCACGCCGGATCGACCAACGTCGCCAGCAGGTACAGCGCCGGCCCGGCGACGAGCCCGAGGGCGGCGAGGGTACGACCGAAGTTGCGTGAGTCAGACACTCTCAGCAAGGG
>JALZBR010000338.1 GCA_030863485.1 Actinomycetota bacterium | reverse complement strand
GCTGGTTTGAGTCCACAGGCGTGGTGTACGAGGGGGTGAGGTCCTCACCGCCCGGGAGGTGAGGGTCCCCCACTCGCGACGACCACCGCACCAGCCTCAGGAAGTCGACCAAGACGAACCTGAGAGGGGATGCGGTGGAAGTCCCCAACAAGATGAACCCCCTCGCCTGGCTGCGCAAGCACCTCGACGACGAGGGTGGCGACGACGTGATCCGACAGATGGTGAAGTCCTTCGCCGACCAGCTGATGTCGGCCGAGGCCGACGCCATGTGCGGCGCCGGCTGGGGCGAGCGCAGCCCCGAGCGCACCAACCGGCGCAACGGCTACCGGGAGCGGACCTTCGACACCCGGGCCGGCACCATCGAGACTCGACATCCCGAAGCTTCGGGCCGGCAGCTACTTCCCCGACTGGCTGCTCGAGCCCCACGGCGAGCCGGAAGCCATCGAGGCCGACCAGCCGCACCGGGACGATCAGCCAAGCGGCCGTGGCACAGGTGCTGGCGCAGTACCTCTGGGACGCCGGGCTCGCCGACGAACACGACCGTGACCTGCCCCGCGAGCTAAAGGACCGAGTCGGGCGCGCGCTCCGAGGGGAAGGTACTCAGCCCCGAGACCGTGAGCCATCTGATCCACGCCTTCGCCTTTGACAGTGACGAGGTGATGGAGCTGTGGGCTCGCTACGGCGAGGCAGTGTCGGAGCCGAGCCCGGAGGTGGGCCCAGGGCACCGCACCATCATGCTCCATGAGTTTCACTACCTCGGGCCTGACGGGTTGCCGGAGCGCCACCGCACGGTGCATGTCATCAAGGCCTTGGTGGACGACCTCAGGACATACCCCTACCTGTTCGACACCGACCAGGTCGAGGTGACTGTAGAGCGTGGCGGCACCGCCAGCGAGCTCTACAGGCGGGAGGACGGGCTCTGGGGTGTCGACATCCTGCTTCACCGGCCGTTGCGACGCGGCGAAACCGCATCCTTCGAGTACCTCACCAAGTTCAAGTACGTCGAACCGCCAGCGCCGGAGTTCCGCCGACAGGCTTTGCGACGGGTCGAGAACATGGAGTTGCTGGTCCAGTTCCATCGCCGCAAACTGCCAGCTCGCGTTCGGTGGGCGTCATGGGAGAGCCGCGAAGGAGCACTTCTCGAGGGGAAGACGCTCCTTCCGCACGGCAGGGTATGCCGTCGCTGGATCGCTTGCGGGGAGTGCGACTAAGAAAATACAACGAGACGGCATGCGAGTGCCCACCCGTTCGCCGTCCAGCATGTCGGGGGACCCTCCAAACCGAACATCCTGTAGTCTCGCGGCATGTCTCTCTCATACGAAGAACTGACGGAAATCTTGCTAGCGGGAGCGCCCCACTTCACCATTGAGGAGCCTCGCCCTGCCGGCGGAACCGCAGTATTCAGAGGTGACGACATTACTGCTTATGTTCAGAGGGGCGATCACCGGCTGCACGAGCATAAAGTCATTGATCCAAATGGTCAGCTTGTCTACTACCGTGACTTCAATGGAGTGCTCCACGTCGGCAACGCTGCTCAGTGGCGGGCCAACTTCAGGCGACAGAAGGCCGGAGAGGTGGCACTCAGCGGAGTTGGAATCCTGAGAGATTCTTTTAGGCGAGCCATCCGCGCTTGGCGTTGGTATGGTAAGTGGTAAGTAATACGCTGAGTCGACGTCGCTACCCTCGTATGAGCAGCTGGATGTCTCTACTCACACCATCAAGCAGCTCCAAGGCGTCGCGTACTTGCTTCGACAAGGCTACTTGAGACCGCCGGATGTCCTGAGTGGTCTCAACTAGATGTGATAACTCCGCCGAGACGGCGGCCATGTTCGAAGCCAAGACCTCTACATCCAGCAGCTTCTTTGCGTCATCCTGGGCGTTCGACTGGTCCGTACTTCCGTCTGCTTGCATTGCTAAACCCATTATCGCACAAGCCAATAGCCTTGCATAGACGCTCGCCAAAGCCGTAAACTCGCTTGCGCGCGGTCAACGCGCCCCATCTCGTAGCGCTGGTCCGGGCCGGCGCGGTGTTCGTCAACGGCAAGAATCCTCGGTCCCCTACCCTGCGTGGCATGACGATCTACCGGATGGATCACGTCGGCGTTGTGGTCGAGGATCTCGCGGCTGCAATCGCGTTTGTCTCCGAGCGGACATCGATTCCTGAGTGGCAGGGACTGGTGTAAATCCCTGAAACTTATTCATCAGGCACCGGGCCCGTTGCATTGATATCAGGAGCCCGTTCAAGCTGGTCTCAGAGCAAGGGAAGCTCGAACTTTCGCAGTGCGCGGCGTCTACTCCTGCGTCACCTGATCGGCCAGGAGCCGCAGCACCGCCTGAGTGTTGGCGTCGAGGGCACCTCGCAGCTGGATCAGGCGGTCATCGATGCGCCGCTGGTTGTCGGTAAGGGTGCGAACGGCCTCATCCACGCAGTCGCGCAGGTCGTCCAGGCGAGCCGATAGTGACTGGGCCTCGCCCATGAACCACTCGACCTGTTCGGCGCCCATCGTGAGACCCTCGGCTGCCGGCAGGACGCTGAGCTTGGCGCGCAATCGGTCGGGCGTGATGTCGTGCTTGCGCAGCACCCAGTAGATGCTGCTCCGGGCCACGCCGGTCGCCTCGGTGATCTCCGCCAGCGTGGCGCCGTCCCGGTAGAGCCGGACAACCTCCGCCTCGGCCTCCGGGTCTAGACTCCTGCGCTGTTCCGACATGTCCGCTGGAGTGTAGCTGGCTCAGGCTAACCGTCAAGCGTCATGTTCTAGCCAGTCTTTAGTCTTCTTCAGCCTATCTAGAGATTTTCCCGCAGGAGTCCTTGAACTGGTCAGGGCGCCACCCTATGCTCCCGCCCGAGCTTCCTGAACTAGCAGACAGGTCTTGGATTAGTGCGGCGGGCGTGGCCTAGCCCCCTGAGCGGCGCAGGTCGCTGAGGCGGACAGGTGACCTCCATGGCTGGCGCTCCTCAGGCCACGAACACACTGGAGAAGTGATGGCGGGATCACAGGTCACCTTTGTCCGGCGCGCTAAAGCGCGAGCGATGGCCGGCCTGGCGGCGTGCCTAAGCACGCTCCTGCTCTTGCCCACTGCGCCTAGCGCCGCCGCGCCTGAGCGGAAGCCGACGGCAGAGCGCCCTGTCTCAGGGGTCAAGGCCTCCGCTCCGGCCGACAAGGACAACTCCACCCTGAAGTCGGTTGCGGCAAAGGGGGCGGCAAAGGGGAAGGCCGCCATCCGTGGCAAGACGACAGCCGACGCTGTCCGGACGCGCAGCGGCCCGGGTCTCGGTTTCCCGGCGCTGCGGACGCTCGGCCCGGGAGCTACCGAAGACGTCACCTGCGAGACCGACGCAGGCGGCGACGTAGAGGGCTCCAAGCGCTGGTACCGACTGGCCAACGAGAGCTTCGTCTCGAGTAGGTACATGGTGCTGAGGGCCCAGCAGCCCGGGAGCTCGGAGCCGCCGACGTGCGACCAGTCAGCGTGGGCCGGTCAGGTCACGGACGGAAAAGCGACAAGGCCGGTTAGGACTCGCAAGGCCCCCGGGAACGAACAGCCCGTCCACGGTGCAGTCGCCAAAGGCGCCGCCCTGAGTGTCGTCTGTCAGACGACAGCACCGACTGAGGGACAAGAAGGTGAAGAGATTTCTTGGTACCGGCTGACGGACGGTTCCTTCGCATTGAGCACTTACGTCAACACCAAGGAACTCGCCGATAACGCGCCAAAGGTCATACCGGACTGCGAGAAGCTGGATGCCGAGGCCTCTCGCGCCGATCCAGCATCGGAAAGAGCTGCACGTGGCAAGAGCTCGGAAGGTAAGTCCGCCCTCCGGGCGAGCACGGCGGCAACCAGTCGTGACAAGCCGACTCAGAGCACCAAGAGTACTGGCGACGAGGTCCGGCTTTCCTTGTCAGCTCAGGAAGCTGGCCTCCACGAGGGACATAGGACAAGCAAGGCCCCGGCGGAAACCGTAGGCCGGCGTCCTCATTCAAAGGTCGGCGTGCCCACTCCCTCTTCACGGACTAGGCGTCTCGCGGCTTCGGGTGCTGATACCTCTGACCGGAGATCCGCCGGAGCAAGGGTGGCCACGTCGACTCCGACCGCCTCAAGCCGGTCGTCATCGGTGCCGACGCGATCATCGGGGGCACAACAGGAACAACCTGCTGCGCCGCTCAACCAAAGCAGCCCCACTGCCCTCACTGCGGCAGCGGAACCCGCGCCCCGCCGTGAGACAGCCAAGCGGGTCGCGTCTGAGGGAGCGGTGAGTGCCGCTGCACTGGCCGCCAGTCCTATTGATTTGGCGAAGGCCATCACGACGACCCCTACCCTTGTCGCTGGAGCGTCGTATGTCGCCGTGCCACCCTCCGGCATGCCTAACGCGGTTTCCAGCACTCCACTCGCTGGGTTTCCAAATCACGGTGGCACGTACAGCATTCTCACGACTGGTGACGCCAACCTTGCAGCTACGCCAAACGACTCCACGAATACCGGGGCGGATGACGGTGGAGGCAATGTACGTGGTGATACGGACTTCGATGTCACCATTCTCAAGATCGACCTCAAAGTTCCAGCGGGAGCCAACTGCCTCATTGGTTTGCGGTTTCGCTTTCTCTCAGATGAATATCCCGAGTACGTCGGCTCTATGTTCAACGACGCCTTCATTGCCGAGCTCGATTCCTCTACCTGGACAACGTCCGGATCGCAGATTTCCGCGCCCGGCAACTTCGCCTTCGACCCGAAAGGTAACCCAATCACTATCAACGCTGCTGGCGTTACTTCGATGACCGCTCAGGAAGCGGTTGGCACAACTTATGATGGCGCGACACCATTACTCACAGCTGCCACCCCGATTTCTCCCGGCAGTCACTCTCTCTATCTGTCCATTTTCGATCAGGGCGATCACGTGTACGACGCCGCCGTGTTCCTGGACTCCTTGGAGGTAGGAAAAGTTGCGAACGTCAACACAGATTGTAAGCCCGGCGCGACGCCCATCAGCCCTAATAGCTTCAAGTATGTTGCCTTGGGCGATTCCTTTTCTGCGGGCGAAGGTGTCGCGCCATTCTTTGAGCCTTGGAACCGATGCCACAGGTCACAGAAGGCGGCGTACCCGTTGTTCGTCGAGCTCCCAGGGCTCTATGGATCTTCCATCTACGACCTCCATCGCGCAAAGACTCCAGGAATTCAGTGGGGATTCCAAGCGTGCAGTGGGGCGACAACCGACAACGTCATGCACAGGGGCAAATGGGGCGACCCACTTCCTCAGTTACGACTTGATCGGCGCGCTGATAGGGGTAATCTCAACGACTTGCCTGTGGATAGTGGTACTGATCTCGTGACGATTACGATCGGAGGTAACAACGTACACTTCAATGACGTGCTGCGTTTTTGCGTCTTTAGCAACGACTGCACGACCGAGCTGTACCAGGGACGTCCGCTAGCTCAGTACGCCCGTGAGCAACGCGATGCCCTGTCCCCACAACTGGACGCGGTATATTCTCGGATCAGGGCGCAAGCCAAGAAGGCGCGCATAGTAGTAATGGGTTACCCACATCTACTTCCCGCTTCACCGCAGGAACAAAACTGTGGGAAGCTCGCGCAGCGTTCATATTTCAGGCGTCAGGGCCTGCGGTATGTCGTACGCTCCATTGGCTTTAGCCAACGTGAGCAAAACTACCTAAGACAAGCGACCTCGGAGCTTAACCAGCTTATAGCCGCTCGTGTAAGCAAGAATGGGACTGCCAGATTCGTGCCTGTTGACGGACTGTTTGCTGGGCATGAAGTCTGCGGGGGCAAGGGTGAGTGGGTGAACGGAGTGAGCTTGTCCATAACGAGCTTGGGCGTGAATGATCAGTCTTTCCACCCCAACGAGAGCGGCCAACACGCTTACGCAGCGGCAGTCAATCTAGTATTGAATCCTCGCTTCTAGTCGCCCTTACGGGCGAGGCGGCCGCCGAGACCGATAGTATAAGGCGCCTACAACGACGTCTGCGACAAAGAAACACCCGAGCAGGAACCAACTAACGGGTTTTACCCATGGCTCGGGGTCGGACGGTGCCGACCCAAAGCCACCAAGGTCGCCGCCGTTTCCGACGTTAAGGGATATCGCTAGCAGGAACCAGACCGCAAGTAGAAACGGAAGGATCGCAACTGAAAGAAGTGTCGCCCGTAGTGCGGCCTGCGAGGTCGTAAATTGGATGGGGCGACGCATGCCTTCCAGTTTACCAGATCGCTGTGGCGCTACCAATTTCAGGTTGTCGAACACTAGATCTAGATTGATTGCTTACCACGCTCTAAGAACCAGTGCCGAAGGGTCGCAGCGAGGCCCTTTAAGGTTCGGTAGCAAGGTGGTCTACGCCGCTACTTTTGGACTTGGGCAAAGCGAGGACGTAATACTAGATGTTACGGGCGTCCTTCGCTTGCGGGTCGTATTTACCGCTCCATACCTAGTCGGAGGAGCTGTCGGTGATCCTGTCGCCACCGGATGATCAGCGATGGTGTGCCGGAATTCCGGCCTCCGCCAGCCATAACAGACGCAAGCGGGCGCCGGTGCCCGCGCCTGCCGGTCGGCGTCCCATGAAGTGGTGGATC
>JALZBR010000329.1 GCA_030863485.1 Actinomycetota bacterium | reverse complement strand
AGCAACCCCCGCCGACGCCGCCCTGATGATGCAGCTTGGAGCCGATGGTGTCTTCGTGGGCTCGGGCATCTTCAAATCGGGTGATCCGCAGAGGCGCGCCCGCGCCATAGTCGAGGCAACGACCTATCACGCCGAGCCTGAGATCATCGCCAAGGTCTCGCGCGACCTCGGCGAGGCGATGGTTGGGTTGAACCTCGATGATGTCCCGGCTTCCGAGCGACTCGCGAGGCGCGGCTGGTGAAGGTAGGCGTCCTCGCGCTGCAAGGAGACGTGCGCGAGCACGCGCACGCGTTGCGGGAATCGGGGGCGACACCGGTTGAGGTGCGCCACGCCGCTCAGCTCGACGACGTCGACGGGCTCGTGATCCCCGGTGGTGAGTCGACGACGATCGGCAAGCTCATGGACCGTTTTTCGCTGCGCGCTCCGCTGATCGAGCGCGCCCGGGAGGGGCTGCCGCTGTACGGGACCTGCGCCGGGCTCATCCTCATGGCCAAAGAGGTCGTCGGCGAGGACCCGGCCCCTCACCGGTTGGGAGTGCTCGACGTTGCCGTTCGACGCAACGGCTATGGACGCCAGGTCGAGTCCTTCGAGTCCGACCTCGAGTGGGCCGAGGACGACCAGCCTTTTCGGGCCGTGTTCATCAGAGCGCCGATCGTGGAGAGCGTCGGCGGCGACGTCGAGGTCCTCGCGCGCCATAAGTCACATCCCGTGCTCGTGCGCCAGGGGCGGCTGCTGGGTTCGACCTTCCATCCCGAGATGACCGGCGACGGACGGGTTCACTCGGCTTTCGTCGACATCATCAAGGAGGCGTGACGTGTCGGGTCACTCGAAGTGGTCGACCATCAAGCGCAAGAAGGGAGCCGCCGACGCCCAGCGCTCAAAGCTGTGGGGCAAGTTGCTGCGCGGGGTGGAGGTCGCGGCGCGCGAAGGCGGAGGCAGCCTGGAAGCCAACCCCACCCTCGCCTCGACCGTCCAGAAAGCAAAGGAGTCTTCGGTCCCCAACGACAACATCGAGCGTGCGATCAAGCGCGGGACCGGCGAGCTCGAGGGCCAGGCTTACGAGGAGGTCTCCTACGAGGGCTACGGGCCCGCCGGGGTCGCTGTGCTGGTGAAGTGTCTTACGAACAACCGCAACCGCGCCGCACAGGACGTTCGCAGTGCCTTCAACGGGGCCGGGGGCAAGATGGCCGAGCCCGGCGCCGTCTCGTGGATGTTCGAGCCGCGGGGGGTCGTGGTCGTCGGGGCCGACGTGTCCGAAGACGACGTCTTCCTCGTGGCCGCCGATGCCGGGGCAGAGGACGTCCGGGCCTCGCAAGACAGCATCGAGGTCATCAGCGCGCCCGAGTCGTTCCGCGCCGTGCGCGAGGCGCTCGAGGGGGCAGGGATGACGGTGGAGTCGAGCGAGCTCACGCAGATCCCCAAGACGACGATCGAGCTCGACGGATCCGACGCAAAGAAGGTCCTCAATCTCATCGATTCGCTCGAGGACCTGGACGACGTGCAAGACGTCTACGCGAACTTCGACATACCCGACGACGTCTTGGCGTCGGTCGTCTGACGTGGGGGCCGAGAACCCGGGGCCTTCGGCCCCGACGTGGCCCGAGGAGCCGCGCCTCGCGGAAGTAGCGCGCTCTCTCGGGCGGACCCGAACCAGCGCCATCCTGTGCGACTCGGAATGGCGGTTGGTGTGGGCCTCGGACGAGTTGAAGAAACTCTTCGGCGTATGGGACGAGGAGCAACTCGGTTACGGCAGGCACGTCATCGAGGTCTACACGAGCGACACCTGGAGCGTGATGGTCACCGACGAATCGCAGATGCGTTTCTTTGTCGAGGAGTTCCCTCTCCTGGCCCACGACACGCCCGGGGGAAGAGAGGGATTGGTCGATGCCCTCTTGGTCGCCGCGGAGAAATCGGCGGAGCTGCCGAGCTGGACTCACGGGGTGACCCCCACGCGGGAGATCGTGGAGTCGTTGATGAGGGCGGTCGATCCGATCGAACCACCCCCCGTATACACGTCCTACTTCGACTTCCTCCAGGGAGATCTCCCGCCGCTGAGGGTCATCGAGACGATGGTGCGGCTGCGCGACGAGAACGGCGAGTTCTTCGGAACGCTCATCACTTACCAGCCGGGCCTGTCGGCTCCCGTCCTCACCCTCGTGTCGCGAGGAGACGAGGACATGTTCGAGCGTATGACGCGGCTCGTCGAGCCCCGCCGCCGACGAGCCGCCATCCTCTTCGCCGACCTACAGGATTCGTCGGTTCTCTCACGCAAGCTTCCGAGCGCGGCGTACTTCAAGCTCATTTGCGCGATCACCACTGCGGCCGACGAGGTCATCGCTCGACGGCGAGGGATCGTGGGCAAGCACGTGGGCGACGGCTCTACCGCATTCTTTCTCACCGAGGATCTGGGTTCACCTTCCGGCGCGTGCCGGGCCGCCATTGAAGCGGCCCGGGACATCATCGTTGCGGCTCGTGACGCGGCCAAGTCCGTCGGGGAGGAAACCGGTCTGATCGGTGCCGATGACTGTCTGGTGAACGCCGGCATCCACTGGGGCGGCACCCTCTACATGGGACAGCTGGTGACCGGCGGTCGGCTCGAGGTCACCGCCCTCGGCGATGAGGTCAACGAGGCCGCCCGCATCCAGGAGTCGGCTCGCGACGGTAACGTTTTGTCGTCGAAAGTCCTGATCGAGCACCTCGAGGACGACGACGCCCGTTCTCTCGGGATCGATCAGCATCGGGTTCTCTACCGCCCGATAGCGGACCTCCCCTCGGCGACGCCGAAGGCCAAGCGCGATGCGGGCGGGATCCCGGTAGCGACGATCTAGCCCAGTCACACGAGCGGGGCATAGCGAGGACACCCCCGGGTTGGCGGAAAAACACGAAGGTGGGGGAGGGCTGGGCTAGGCTGGCGAACATGCGTTCGACAGAGTTGACGGCCCGCTCGTGAAGGTCCTTGGGATCGACCCCGGCATCTCCACGACGGGCATCGCGATCGTAGAGAAGACCCCGCGCGGTCCGACTCCACTGTTGGTGGGGGTGATCCGGACCCCCTCGGACCTGGCCCAGGCACAACGGCTTTCGCTGCTGCGTACCCGTTTGCTCGAAATCCTCGACGCACTGCGTCCCGATGTGGCCGCGGTCGAACGGCTCTTCTTCAATGCCAACGTGAAGACCGCCATGGCGGTGGGCCAGGCTTCGGGCGTGGCCCTCGCGACTTGCGCCGATCGTGGCCTCGAGGTCCTCCACTACACGCCGACGCAGGTCAAGCAGAGCGTGGTTGGGGTCGGCAGCGCCGACAAGAAACAGGTGGCGGTGATGGTCGCGGCCGTGCTGTGCTTGAAGGAGCCTCCCAGGCCCGCGGATGCGGCCGACGCCTGCGCTCTGGCCATCTGCCACATCAACCGCAGTGGCCTTAGCGCCGCGGTGCAGGCGGCCTCGAGATGATCGGGTTCCTGAGCGGTGTCCTCGCGGGTCGCACGGCGGACGGCTGCTTCATGGACGTAAACGGCGTGGGGTACCGATTGTCGTGCTCCGCCACCACCCTGCGGACGCTTCCCGCCGAGGGGGGCCGCTTCAAGCTGTGGACCTACCTCAACGTGCGGGAGGACGCCCTCACCCTTTTCGGGTTCTCGACCGAGAACGAGCAGCGCACCTTCGAGGCCCTGTTGTCCGTGGCGGGCGTCGGGCCCAAGGTCGCGCTTGCCGTCTGCTCGGCCCTCGCCCCAGATGCTCTGAGACGGGCTCTGGTCACCGACGACACCGCGGCGATCGCGGCCGTTCCGGGCATCGGCAAGAAGACGGCTCAGCGAATAGTGCTCGAGCTCAAGGAGAAGCTGGCCCTGCCGGATCTCGAGATCGCGGATGCGGGGAACGACTCCCTGCGCCTGGCTCGCTCGGCCCTCGAGAACCTGGGCTACTCGCCGTCGGAGGTCCGCTCGGCGCTCGCCGAGGTCGCGCCGGCTCCGGAGAGCCCCGTGGAGGACGTGGTCAAGCACGCACTGAAGGTGCTGGCATGAGCGCCGAGGAGACCGCCGGCTTCGAGGCAGGCGCCGAGATCCTCGCGGTCACGGCCGCAGCCCCGGAGGAGGAGGCCGAGTCGTCGCTGAGGCCTCGCAGCCTCGACGACTTCGTCGGGCAGCCCGAGCTCAAAGAGCACATGGGGATCGTCCTTCAGGCTGCTCTCGAGCGCGGCGAGCCCGTGGGGCATCTCTTGCTCTCGGGCCCCCCGGGTCTCGGCAAGACGACCCTCGCCCACGTCATCGCTCGGGAGATGGGGGCGAACATCCGCCAGACGTCCGGCCCCGCTCTGGAACGGGCGGGAGACCTCGCCGCCATCCTGACGAACCTCGAGGACTCGGACGTCTTGTTCATCGACGAGATCCACCGCCTTCCCCGGACGGTCGAGGAGGTCCTCTATCCGGCGATGGAGGATTTCCAGCTGGATCTCGTAATCGGCAAGGGCCCGAGCGCACAGACCATCCGCCTCGACCTCCCTCGCTTCACGCTGACCGGGGCGACGACCCGGGCGGGCTTGATCACCGGCCCCCTCAGGAGCCGTTTCGAGCTCATCGAGAGACTGGATCTGTATCCGGTCGGCGACCTCGAGACGATCGTGTTGCGCTCGGCAAGGATCCTGGGGGTCGGGATAGATGCGGGTGGAGCGCGGGAGATCGCGGCTCGGTCGCGGGGGACGCCCCGGATCGCCAACCGCCTCCTGCGACGGGTGAGGGACTTCGCCCAGGTCCGAGCCGACGGCGTCATCAACGTAGACGTAGCCAGGGCTGCCCTCACAATCTTCCGGGTCGACGAGCTGGGTCTCGACAAGGTCGATGCGGCGATCCTCGACGCGATCATCAGGCGCTTCGGCGGCGGCCCCGTGGGCCTCTCCACGCTTGCGGTCGCCGTGGGCGAGGAGACCGACACGATCGAGGACGTCTACGAGCCCTATCTCTTGCAGAGCGGGCTGATCCGCAGGACTCCGAGGGGCCGAATGGCCACCGAGCGGGCCTTCGCCCACCTCGGCATCGAGCCCCCCAGCCGGACCCTCTTCGACTCCTGACCGGGCGTCCCGACCTCCCCGGGGTTGCCGCCGCAAGACCCGATTTGCCTCTCGAGAGGCGTTAACATCGCAGGTGAGCCGCAGCGTGCGGCTCGTTTCGCGCTGGCGTGACAAAGCCCTCGCCCCGCGAGGGTCAATCGATGCAAAGGACGTGACCGTCACATGCAATCTCCCGCAGGGAACCTGATCTTCATAGCCGTGCTCTTCCTCGTCTTCTACGTCTTCCTGATCCGCCCCCAGAAGAAGCGGATGGAGGCCCAGCGGGCCTTGATCGAGAGCATCGAGGAGGGCGACGAGGTGGTCACCATGGGGGGCATCCTCGGCACGGTGCGGACTCTCGACGCCGACGAGATGCACCTCGAGGTCTCACCCGGCACGACGATCCGCATCCTGAGAAGCGCGGTGGCCCGGAAGGTCGTCGAGGAGGACCTCGACGACGACGTGGTGGACGAGGAGGAAGAACAGGCATGACCCCCCGGGCCGAAGGCTTCGGAGAAGCCGGAGACTGGCCCGCCGTCACCCCGAGGGACGAGATGGGCCGCAGCGCGAAGGAAGTCCGGCCCGTGGATCCCCCCGAGCCCGGTTCCCCGAGCGTCGAAGCCCCCGAGAAGACGAGCCACGTCGGGATCGACGACGTCAAGGCCCACGAGGGCGTCCAGACGTTCATCGCTCTTGCGGATCAACACCTCGGCGAGATCGGATACACCGAGCACGGTTTCCGACACGCGGGGCTGGTCTCGCACATCGCCTTCAACGTCCTGCACCGCCTCGACTTCGACGATCGCATGGCGGAGCTCGGCTCCATCGCCGGGTACCTGCACGACCTCGGCAACTTCGTGTCCCGGACCATGCATTCGCAGACAGGCGCCGCGATCACGTACGACCTGTTGCGCCAGCTCGGGATGAGCTACGGCGAGATCGGCGTGGTCATGGCCGCCATCGGCAACCACGAGGAGGAGTTCGGCCATCCCGTGAACGCGGCGGGCGCGGCCCTGATCGTGGCGGACAAGTCGGACGTCCACCGCAGCCGCGTGCGGGAGCAGGATCCGTCGCTTTTCGACATCCACGACCGGGTCAACTACGCCGTCGAGCATTCCTTTCTCAGAGTCGACAGCGAGGCCCGCACGCTCACCCTCGAGCTGACCATCGATACCGAGCTAGCGGGCGTGATGGAATATTTCGAGATCTTCCTTTCGCGTATGGTGATGTGTCGCAGGGCGGCGGAGTACCTGAACTGCGAGTTCAAAATAGATATCAACGGGGCGAAGCTCCTATAGACGAAGAGGAACGATGAAAAGACGTAAGTACAAGGTCAACCTGATCCTCTCGCTGCTCGTAGCCTTCGGCGGCCTGGCGGCGGTGGTTCTCACGCAGACGC
>JALZBR010000316.1 GCA_030863485.1 Actinomycetota bacterium | reverse complement strand
GGCCGGGACCTTCCGCCGCTGTCGGGCGTGCCTACGTTGGTATGGAAACGCGATACACGCCGGAGGCCGGCCGTTGAAGCCGTGCACCCGCCGCCCAGCTGATCATCACCCATCCGGTGTCAACTGGAGTTGACAGTTTGCCATACGTCAACCTAGGATGACAACATGAGCCAGGCGTTGAAGCTCGCAACCGCAACCGCGAGTAAGGATCCGGCCGTCGGCCTGCGCGCGGTGGTCGCGCTGCGAAAGCTGCTAGAGCATCTCGAGTCGATCCAGGTCACGCATGCCCGCCAGCAGGGCTGGTCATGGCAAGACATCGCCGACGCATTGGATACGAGCCGGCAAGCCGTTCACAAGAAACACCGAGCGAGAAGGGTAGGCCGGTGCCCGTGATCTTCGTCAAGCCTTTGGACGAAGCTCAGGAGACCGTTGAAGCCGCACGACGTCACGCCCGGCACCTCCGTCACAACTACGTTGGAACGGAGCACCTCCTTCTCGCGTTGAGCACCGGGGACTTCGGGATTGCGACCCGTATCCTCAACCAGTGGGGCGTCACGTCCCCGCGGCTCAAACGCGAAGTGATTCTTGAGCTCCAAACACCTCAGCAGGAGGACGACCTCACAGAGGCGGATTCTCAGGCACTCGCAAGCGTAGGTATCGACCTACCCGAGGTGCGTCGCCGTATCGAGGAGACATTTGGACCCTCCGCGCTCGACGCCTCCCCCCCTTGCACGACAGAACCACCCCTGACTCCAAAGGCGCGGCGGGCGCTCAGGGGAGCCGCACACCAGGCGCGGAACCTAGGCGACAGCGAGGTTGCTCCGGAACACGTTCTGCTCGCGGTCTTGGACGACCAAAGCGCGCTCGCTGCTCGTCTGATCGAAAGGCTTGGCCTAACGCCTCATGCCCTTCGGGAGCGACTTCTTCGGGCCCTACGGTTCAACTGACTCAAAACGACGAGAGACGGACCAGCTTGTCCATGACCGCAGGCCCATCGTCCTTTGCGCCACAGCAGACGTTTAGGTCCATTTGGTCCCGCCACTCTCTCCTCGTGGAGGAAAGGTTCGGAGCCATTAGATTCTGAGCCGCTGCGGGCTCGCGACTCCCACCACCATCCTGTTCAAGCCGACTTCGGAGTCAGCTTCTGCGTCCTTCCGTGGTGAGCCATGCCTAGATTGCACTGAAAGAAGCTGGCATTGGCTCTTCCGGCGCCCTCACGACAGGGGCATCGAAACCGCGCTACGCTGAGGCCGCTCCTCGTGGCGGGGGAGCAGACGTCATTTATGAGCGCCACCCCTGTCTAGTGAAACCGACTACCTACTGCTTCCTCGAAGGTTGCGTAGGCGGTGCAGTAGGCGATAAGGGCAGCCCTATCGACCGTCTGAAGCCAGGCGTCATAGCGGGCGCAGGCCTCCCTGACACGCTCCCATTCGCCTCGAGCGGCCTCTGAGAACCACGTAGGCGGCTTGTTGTGTGCGGATAGGTCAGCGACCTGCGGATTCACCCGCGGTTTGTTGCCGTGGAGCTCTCGGACCTTGTTCGACTTGCGGTTAGCGGGCATGAAACCTCCATTTCAAAAAGACGAATCGAAGCTCGGGCGCGTGAACGGGACTGGGCGAGGGGGCGTGTCTGGTGTCGGCTGAGAGATCGGGCCCCCGTGGGCCGTGGAACTGTCTCCCAATAGCTGGCTTCACCCCCTGAGCCTAGGTATCGTTGATGGAGGGACGACAGAACACGGAGGGGAGACCCGAAATGACGAGACAAGAACGGGTCAAGCGGGTGCAGCTGGTTTCGACAGAAGACGAGGCGAATCGCCTCATGAGCCAAGGGTGGGATCTCCTCTCCGTTGTTGGCACGGGCTTTAATTCGCCTCCCGTTCGGTTTGTGATGGTGCAATACGCAAAGACCGTTCTTCGACCAGATGAGGTTGCGGCCGAAGACCGACTCTGAGAAGCGAACCCGACTCATGCCGACCACCCGCCTGGTGGGATCGCTCCGTCACCTGGACGCTGGGTGACCAATTGCAAGGCCTCGAGGGACTGCAGCGACCGTTAGCAGCGCATGAGCAATACCAGCCGCCGCGCTCGTACCCCAGCTTGTGAATCTCTTCGATGCCGCGACAGAACCGACTATCCGCTCGGTGTCGATGTAACGGATGCTGAGACGGCCTTCGATCAGGTAGCGCCGGCCTTTGTGGCGATGTTCTCTCGAGCTACAGCGCCTAATCGGAATCTCGGTCGCAATCGCCTTCGGGTCGATGCCCGCTCCGTTGGTGCTCATGCTGCACCCCCGCTGTAATGCTGTCCCTTTGGTCCCTGCTGTCCCTCATGCAAGGGACTCGGGGACTCTGGGGACAGAAGGGACAGGTTTCTATGCAGGGACGAATAGGTGCCGTCCCCGTTGGCGCTGATCTGTTCGTCGTTCGCCATTCGCTGCAACGTCTTCTTTGCGTTCTCATGGCTGATAGCGAGACGTTCGGTAAGATGGGCGGGGGGATAGCGGCCCGTGCTCTCTCAAAGCGTTCTGAACGTTCCTACCGGTCTCAGAGAGCGACCATTCGCCAGCGTCTCCCAGCGGCGACCACGTTCCGATAGGGGGATTGAATCGAAGCGCGTACTCCTGCTCTTCGACGTCGCGCCCCGTTACGTCAAGCTCGGCGTCGGCCTGGCCTCTCCTGCGCTTTAGAACCAGGATGCTGTCGGCAGCGCCCGCCATCCCGTTTGTGCCGCTGACGCTCTCGCATTTCGCGCTTTCTGATCGTCGGTCATCCTCAAGATAGATCTGCCATGGGCTTCGTCCTTCCGTTCCACGCCGTCGCCATGTTGCTACTAGGAGCGGGCGTACTTGTACTGGAGCGCTTACCGGTATGGGGAGCCCTCATCCTGGCCGCGGGCGGCACCGCGTTCCCTGCCGGACGCATCGCGCACGGTTCTTTCTGGAGTGAGAACCGATCGCGAGCCGGAGGGGATGCTCGCTGCGTTGTCCCTGTCGGTACTCGTGCTGATGGCGTTGGGCCGGGTATTTTTAGCCGTGAGGGAGCGAGACCCCGGCTGAACGCAGGGATAATAGTCGGGGGTCACGGCTCGGCCTGCAAGTTCCCTCGACGCTCGGTTCGGCCGGCGTCTAGTCCGCTCGTCGGGGGCCTGGCGGTCGCCGCCGGTTAAAGGCGGGGCGCTGCCGGCGAGATACCAAAATCCCCTTCAATGGCCGCGCGTGCCTGCTCCCCTCGACTCTGACTCCGGGCAGGCTTCGGGCCCGGGCGAAAACGGGCCGCCAACCACTCGACTAAATCGGTTGAGGGCATAGGGCGCGCGAGGCAGTAACCCTGAGCGATGTCACAGCGCAGTAGAGCTAGCTGATTCCAGGTCGCCTCGTCCTCGACTCCTTCGGCCACCACCGAGATCCCCAGGTGCTTCGCCAAGTCAATGGTCGACTGAACGATCGCCGCGTCCTTGGCATCTGTGAGCATGTTCATGACGAACGATCTATCGATCTTAATCGTGTCAAGCGGTAGACGCGTCAGGTATGAGAGCGACGTGTAACCGGTTCCGAAGTCGTCAAGCGCGACGCTGATCCCGAGCTGGTGGAGCTCAACAAGAACGTCCCTTGCGCGCACGGGGTCCGCGATGATGCTCGTTTCGGTTATCTCGAACTCGAGGGCCGACGCCGGAACCCGGGCCGTGTGCAACATCTTCGATACGCGCGCCGCCAGGTCGGCATCAAGAAGGTTGTGACTCGATAAGTTCACCGCTACCTTCAAGTCATAGCCCGTAATGTGCCACTCGCGCGCCTGGTTGAGGGCCTTCTTCAGAACAAACATCGTCAGCGGGTGGATCAGATCGGTATGTTCCGCAAGGGGGATGAACACGTCGGGCGAAACGAAGCCGCGGGAGGGATGATTCCAACGGAGCAGCGCCTCAACGCCTTCTATCTCGCCGCCGGGAAGCTTCGCCTTCGGCTGGTAGTACAGATCGAGCTCACCGTCGTCAATCGCCTTGCGAAGTTCTTCCACCAGCGCCAGACGCGCGCGGCTGTTGTGGTCGTGGCTCGAGTCATACATCTCCCAACCGGACTTCACCTCCTTCGAGGCGTACATTGCAATGTCCGCCTTGCGGATGAGCGTATCTGGATCCGCGCCGTGCTCGGGGAAGACGGCCCCCCCGATGCTGCCGCGTATCCTCAGCGTCAAGCCGGGGAGCGCAAAAGAATCCTCGAAGGAGCGGAGTATCTTTTTCGCCAGTGCCTCAGGTGCTACGTTTTTCGACAAGCCCGGAAGCAGGACCCCGAATTCGTCACCACCGAGGCGTGCGACTGTGTCACCGTCGCGCAGAGTCTCTTGCAGACGCCGGGCCACTTCGCGGAGCAACTCGTCGCCATAGTGATGCCCGAGGGCGTCGTTGACCTCCTTGAACCGATCGAGATCGAGCAACATGACGAGGGCCTTACGGTCCCCACTGCTCGCGGTTTTGACAGCTTCCTCAATGCGCTGGCGGAAGAGCATCCTATTCGGGAGACCCGTGAGACCATCGTGAAGCGCGAGGTGTTGGTTCTTCTCTGCCTGATGCCTCAGCGTATCGACCAACTCGATATTCTCGAGAGACACCAGCGCGCTCCTGTAGACACCGATCAGAGGAAGCGCCAGCAGCGGTAGGAGGGCGAACGTGTAATCGGCCACTGCAACCACGACCGGAGCGACCGCGAAGAGCAACGCGTCCGCGATGGTTTGATGACCGTAGCTCTGGCGAAAGGAAGAGATGATGGGCGCGTTCTTGGCAAACGCAACGCCGAGACCGAGGAGCAACCAGTTGACCGCGAACAACGTCCCGGCCGCCACGAGGATCCCCGGGACATCACCGGCGCTGAAGTTCGAGGAGAGGTCGCCATGGACGACCCGCGTGGTCAGTTCGAGCATCGCTCCGCCCGCCGACACAGAGAGCGTGTACTGAGCGACGTTGAAGGCGCTCTTCCACCAAACCTTGCGCCTGAAAACGTCATCCACGATGGACGCGACCGACAACACGACGCAGGTCCATGTCACGCCGTGTAGTAGCAGAAGCGCGAACACGAACATCCCGGAGATCGTGACCGTGTGAACCTCGTTGGTCCTGGCGACCCGGATGGGCACGAGTTCCGAAAGCACGACTGCGACACCCAAGACCCAGAAGTTGAACGACCTCGCAGGAACGCTGTGAAGGTCGCGGACGATCAAGAACCCGAGAATCAGTGATCCCGAGGAGATCACGCTCGCTACGTACAGGTACAGGGGCCTAACCCTATTGAGAAGCACGCTTGCCTGCTGTTTCTCCGATGGGGGCCCAGCCCCGGCCCGAGAGCGAGACATCGCACCGACCCCGCCTCCCGCAAACGCCAAGGATGAACATCGTCGTCCCAAGAGCGATCACCACGTCACCAACGCTGAAGACGTTGTTGAGCAACGGGATACGTTCGGGGATCGCAAAGATGTCACCAAGAAATAGGACCCGTGGATCCGCAAGGTCGGTCGAGTTGAGAAACTCGCCTGCCTCCTGGACGATGCCGGCGGATCGCAATGCCTCCGCCTTAGCGGGCATCACGCCACCATTCAGAGCGATCGCCGTCAGGTTAAGCAATCCCCCGAGGCCGATCACCACGACGCCTGGGATACGCCGATTGATCCAGACGAAGGCGACCGCGGCGAGGTATGAGACCAAATGCATGGGCTCGTGCATCCACGGGAGTCGGTCAGGAATGATCGAGATGATCAGCACCTGGATCCCGATCGCGGCAAGAGCGAGCCACGCGTGACGAAATCTCACGCCGCTCAAGGCGGAGATCTGCCCGCCCCGCAGGGCAGCGACCACCAAAGCTACGAGGAGAACCACGAGCAAGAACATTTGACCACCCAAGTTTGTCTACGATTCCTCTCTATATCGGTGCGACGTGCGGCCCCTTGAGGGCAGCGCGAATACGAAGAACTGCGTAGTCGCTACGTCGGTTCTGTCCGTTTTGCGCGTTTAAGGGAAAAGCTGGAAGAACCGATACACACGTGCCGAGCCTCGTAAGGAGGCCACGAAACAAGGAGAGAAGCTGTGGGTAAGTGGCGCGTCTTCCGCATTGCCATTGCTCTTTCGTCGATCGCTGCGGTCGTCGAGGCTTTGGGGGCACCGGCCAAGTTCAACTAGGCCACGCAGTCCAGGGGGCGTGCTTAGCACGCCCCCTTGCGGCGCGTGGAGCGTCGCTTACGCCTGGCACGGATGGCACAGACGCAGTACACGAGTTGGGGTGGTGACCAGGAGGTGCCGTGCGGCGCCACACCCTGGCAAGCTCATCGTCCACGTCTCGATTTGTGCCAAACCCGACGAGGTTCGAGACCGCGGTTTCCTGACTCTTCTCGCCCTCTCCCATTACATTCCGTAGAGCTAGAGGTGCGGACCCGGAAGAGCGGCCAGAGCTCAGGTTCGGTGCTGAACCCTAGCACCAGTTCGACTGGACGTCGCGGCAGGTAGCGATGCAGACTATTGAACCCTCGAATTGAACTTCGACGGGACCACCGCTACTCACGCCTTCAACCGACACGAACGACTCGTGTGTTCGGCATCTTCGCGATCTCCGCGCCGAACGGGAGCGAGCTCACGTGATCAGATCCCGCTAGCTTCCAGCATCTGTGAGAACTTAGCCTGCCCAAAAAACCACAGCCATAATTAATCTCGAACTGAGCTGGGCTCTCGAGATTGTTATCCCGACCGCGACCCCTTGTCGCCTCACGCGTGACGTGCAGCTGCTCACGACGACGACGTTCGGTGATCCCGCGCCTGCGCTGGACGCCATCCCAGGCCCTTGAGCTCTTCGGCCATCGAGTCCGACTCGGTCCGGTTGAGCCTGCACCCCAGCGTCGAGAACGCGTACTGGGTCATGCCCGGCGACGCTATCCGATAGCCGAAGTGCCCCCTACTGATTCAGAGTCGAGATCACGTAACCGACCCACTCCCAGTCGGAGCCCAAATCGGCGCCGCGGTGCAAGGTGATGTACGTCTCGTGCCGGATTGATAGTGGGTCCCCGAACGAGCATGAGAAATAGACCAGACTCTGGGCGTTCGTAAAGACCTGAGTGATGCCCTGACTTTCGCCGATGTACTTGTTTACAGGAGTACCGGCACCGTTCATACCCATGCATGCCGCCCTATATAGGTTTCCGTTTCCCTCTGGTCCGCCGTTGAGGATGAAGCCTCCCGAGGTGCCATCGCGCTGGAAGTGCACCTCTCCATCCTCGCCCATCGCCTTTGCCACCAACTGCCCGGCGGCCGGGTTCCTCGAGTTGATGCGGCGGATCACGACCCCTTTTAGTTCGGGTGGTTGCGACGTCCCGGTACCGGTGCCCGTTTCCAGCAGCCCGGTCGTCCCGAGCGTCCCGTTGATGTTGATGGAGGCGCTTTCAGTCGCTCCCGGACTCGCGTTGATGTAGCGGCCATCGTGGTGGTGGTCACCGCGTGCAACTGTGCTTGCGCTTCCGTTTTCCCCACCGGGGCTGGTGAGATTGGCGTTCAGGGTGACCGCTCCCGTCAGCCCTCCTCCGGTCAATCCTGTTCCCGCAGTCACCGACGTGACATCGCCTCCGGAGTTCTGGTCGTTGGCGCAAACCGCGGTTCCGGTGACGCCGATGGACTGCAGGAATTGCCCGGCCGAGCACGCGGTCGTGATCCGCGCCTGGGTCTCATTGGGATCGATGCTGAACACGTTCCCGTTCAGATCGAGTCCGCTACCGGCCGTATAGGACGCGGCGGAGATCTCAGAGTCGCGCGCTATGTCGGGGTCGATAAAGCTCTTGTCGACCATCCCGCTCGTGATGTCGCCGCCGCTGTGAGCGTGTAACGATGGGGCGAATGCTGAGGAGTCCTGCCCATCGAGGGTGTCGGCATTCGCCTTGGGGATGATGGACTTGGGTAGGTTGCCGGCCGCATTTGTGGCCACGAGCTTTTCGTCCTTGTCGGCCGCTGTGGACTCGACCGCGTGGATGCCGTCCACTTTGTCCGAATCATGGGAAAAGATCGCGTGCTGTACCCCATGAGCGATGGCCGGCCCATTGGTGCCCACTGCCACCGCCACTAGCGCGACCACGAAAGTCCGGACATCACTCCGCTTCATCTTCATGAATCCCTCCTCAACTGCCGCCGCACGAAGAGTCTTGCTGAAGCAAACGCGTACGTAAAGGGGGTTTGGGCTGGTCCGGCTGGCAAGGTTCCCTGATCCACAATCAGCTACCCAATCAGGCCGGGGTGATAGAGAAGCGACGCCGTTGCGACGACTCGCGAGTTCTCAGTTCTAAAGAAGCGAGGGCCGAGCGACACGAGCTGGGCCCCCGCATCGGCGAGCGCCTCGACTTCCTCGCGCTTCAACCCGCCTCGGCCACAACCTTGACCCGCATGGGCGCCGCATGATGGAGGAGGTAAACGATCCAGAAGTTTGATCCCGGCTCGACGTATTC
>JALZBR010000313.1 GCA_030863485.1 Actinomycetota bacterium | reverse complement strand
TCTGTACACGACCCCGGCGACCCGGTCGGCCGCCAGTTGTTCAACACCTTGGCGATGGTGGCGGAGTTCGAGGCCGACCTGGCCCGAATGCGCACCCGCGAAGGGATGAAGGTCGCCAAGGCTAAAGGTCGGCTGCGCGGCAAACAGCCCAAGCTCAGCCCGAAGCAGGAAGCCCATCCCCTCGGGGGCGAGGATGTCTGGCCGTTCTACATAGTCGGCGCAACTTGCCGCCGGGGGGTCGCAGGGTAAGTCGTTCAGCTCGCCCATCCGTTGTAACATCGTGTCGAGCAGGTTTAGTCAGCCTAGATCGCCCATAAGCATTATTACGTCAAGTAGGACCTGGGCCGAGGTGTTGTCAGCCGGCAACATCGCTGCGGGCGGTATTCCCGAGAAGCTGAAGCAGGTCGCGGATCTGCCGGTCGTGGTTGAGTGGGTGGCGCAGCTCCTTGCTCGGAACGAGCTCGTAGCGGTTTCGTCGTCCCTCCCTGAATCGGCGGAGGTAGCCCTCCTCCACGAGGTCGGCAACCAGCAGCTGCGCAGACCGTTCGGTAATCCCCACCGTATCGCCAATTTGGCGGAGGGTGGCGTGCGGGTTGTCGGCGATCGCCAATAAGACCAGAGCATGGTTGGTGAGGAAGGTCCAGTCGCGTGCCACATGCGCAACGTACTCCATGTGAACTCACTGGCGAAATATCACTGACGAAGCCCGATTGACGAAGAGCCTCTCGGTATATAGGGTTCGCGCGCCCGTAGGCTCCTCCAGGGTTCTGACTGGTCGGCATCCGGTGGGGAGCGAAGTCCTGCGCGCCTCAGCCCGAAACGCGCTTCGCACACGAAAGGGGTAGCGACCACGATGAGCCAGCTCCCGTCCGTGGAGGCTGCGCTGCTGCCTCCGGGCGAGCCGGACCTCAACGAGCCGTGGGGATGCAGTCGCGCTGCGAGGATGGATTGGACGAAGACTGGGTCCTCAAGTGACTGTGCTAATGCTGAGCAAGATGGGGAGTACTCGGCGTGACCTCTTCAGATGAGACTAGGACTAAGCGACTTACGGCTGCTGCCAACGTGTAGGGAGCTCTCCGAAGACCAGGAGATGTAGAGTGGGCGGGATCTTGCTGGATAGGGGCCTTCGTGCCGTCATTGTTATCGGCCTAGTGTCCCTCGTTGTAGCTGTCATTTGCTTCCGACTGCTTGAATCCGCGGCATCGTTTGATAATAGCGGATGGTCTCTTGGGGGAGCCATCGCTGGATTTATCGCATCTGTACTGGTTCTCGACAGGGTGCGTGAGCGGGCCGACAGGGGCTTGATCAGCGGCAGTCAGCGAAGGAACTCGGCCTTTGTCGTGAGAGAAGTTGCAAAGGTACTCGACCTACGCCCTGGTTATGGCAAGACAGTCGATCCTAGTAGGGCTGGTTATGCGACATTGACCGACTATTACAGTCTCGAAAAGGGGGCTATTCGCAGATCCACTATGACATTCCATTACGCCACAACCGGAAGGCAAATCGAGGGGGTGTCCCTCTCGCATCCCGAAAGCCACACTTGGAGGGAGAAGCCTCACCCCCACGAACTAGGGACGGACAAGCACCTGAAAAAGGAATACGAACTTGAGTTGGTTCTGGATCACTTGGCTGAAGGCGAAAGCGCGCAGGTCATAAATGCTCTGACCTACAGAGACGCCTTCGAGGGGGAAACGAAAGAATGGCTCCATACTCACATTGATTATCCTACTGCATATCTAGTGATGATCGTGCTGTTCCCTGAGGACAGGCCCTGTACTCGGGCGTCAGGCTTCGTGAAGGGCGGGCGGGAACCTATGGCCGAATGTCGCGAGGCACCCCCGGTAAGGATGGAGTGTGGCAAGGTGGTTTATTGGCGCATCGAGGCCCCGGTGCAAGGATATGTGTACCAGCTTGAGTGGGAGTGGCAGGCTCGACGGACCCATTTGGAGGAGACTCAGCACGGGGCAATGGAGAGAATTTGAGGAGCTACGGAGCGGAGTTGGGGCCAAGGGAGACTTGACGCCTGGAACCGCCAGGCACGGGGGTCGAAACTAGTCTATTGGTAATCGTGACGTTCAGCGGAAAAGCGGGGGCCGGAGGCGGAAGTAGTGTGGTGTCAGCC
>JALZBR010000266.1 GCA_030863485.1 Actinomycetota bacterium | reverse complement strand
GCGCGGAAGCCCGAGAGGTGGGAGCCGCCCTCGTGCGTGTTGATGTTGTTCGCGAATGTGAAGACCGACTCGTTGAAGCCGGTGTTCCATTGCATCGCCACCTCGACTTCGTGGGTCTCGGCCGAGGCATCGAAGTACACGACTCGCTTGTGGACGTCGTCGCGCGCGCTGTTCAGGTGCTTGACGAAGTCGACGATGCCGCCTGAATAGCGGAAGACCTCTTTGACCTCTGGCTCGATACGGTTGTCGATCAGCCTGATCTCGAGGTTCCGATTGAGGAACGCCATCTCTCGCAGGCGCTGGGCGAGTGTGTCGAAGCGGAACTCCCGTTCGTCTTTGAAGATGAGGGGGTCGGGCCAGAAGCGAACGGTCGTTCCGGTCCGCTTGATGGGCTTCACGCTTTTCAGGGCGGCGAGCGGACGGCCGCGCTCGTACGCTTGCTGCCAGACCTTGCCGTCGCGGGCGACTTCGACCTCGAGCTTCTCGGACAGGGCGTTCACAACCGAAACACCAACCCCGTGCAGGCCACCCGAGACCTGATAGCCCTTGCCCTCGAACTTCCCACCCGCGTGGAGGGTCGTGAGCACGACCTCGACTGCGGGCTTGTTCTCACCCTTGACCTTGTCGACCGGGATGCCCCGTCCGTTGTCGGTCACGCTGCAGCCGCCGTCGGCGAGGAGCTCTACGGTGATCCGATCGCAGTAGCCGGCCATCGCTTCGTCTACGGCGTTATCGACGACCTCGTAGACGAGGTGGTGCAGCCCACGGATCCCGGTCGACCCGATGTACATGCCGGGGCGCTGACGGACCGGATCGAGTCCCTTGAGGACGGTGATGTCGCTGGCTGAATACGAAGCTTTCTCGGACGATCTGGACGCGGCGGTTGACGCTTTAGCCGACGTGGCCTCCTTAGCTAACGGCGGCGGAGATGTGGGCCGCCCGTCTCGTGTCTTCTATGTCTCGAAAGACCCCGGCGCCGACGGCCGCGAAAAGGGCGAAAACGGGCGCTCGAATGGTCTGTTCGCAGGCCCCAAATCATACCATCTACCTGCGCTTTTCCCGGTTTTCCGACGAGTGCGGGCGACCTTCCGCCGGACCCGTTCCGGTGGCTCTCGCCCAGGCCCGACGGGCGCGCTCGAGAGCTTGCTCCGGGTCGTCGGATCCGGCCGGCCGGAGAGGCTTCGGCGAAGGCGTCCCGCGGGAGCTCTCGAGGGTCGGGCGAGCTTCTTTTCGAGCCCCGATCCAGACGCGGACCTCGGCCACGAGGGCCGAGCCCACCGCCTCGTTTATCCGGCTGCGGATCTCGCCGCCCAGGTAACCGATCTCGGTGGCCCAGGCAGGCGAATCCGCGCGCACACGCAACACGCCCTCCCGCAGCGAGGTCGGGTCCGCGTGGTCCGCTATGCCGGGACCGACGATCTCGCGCCAACGAGCCCATACCTTGCCCACATCCGCGGGGGAACCGAGCCCCAGACGGGCCCCGACTTCTCCCAGGAGGTTCTGAAGCCGCTCTGGGTCCTCACGCACGTGGGGTCACCTTCCCCGCAACGACTTCGAATACGCGATCGGCTCGGGCCGCCTCTACGGCCCCGCCCTCGGCCGAGGACATGATCGTCTGGGCTTTGCCTCTCACGGCATCCGCCAACCACTGCCTGCGAGCCGGATCGAGCTCGGAGAAGACGTCGTCGAGCAGCAGGATGGGGTCATCGCGCAGGACGTTCTCGAGTAGGTCGAACTCGCCCAATTTGAGAGACAGGGCCGCGCTTCGTTGTTCGCCTTGCGACGCGTGCGATCGAGCATCGCGTCCGGCCGGGCCCCCCGCTCCGTCCAGGCGGATCGCCACGTCGTCTCGCTGCGGTCCAATCAGCGAGAGGCCTCGCTCGAGCTCGCGGACACGCACGGATTCCAGAGCGGATCGTAGCGACTGGTGCAGCTCTCCCTCATCGATGGTGTCGGGAGCCTCCAGCGCCTTATCGGCCAGAGCCGAGTCCAGCCACGAGCTCTCGTAACCAAGGGCCAGTCGGTCGCCACCGGAGATGGACTCGAAGCGGACCGAGGCGGGAGGGACGAGTGCCGCAAGGATCCTTAGCCTTGCGGCCGATATAGCCGCCCCGGCGCGACAGAACGCCTCGTCCCAGACCTCTAACGTCTTCGGGGGACCCCCGCTCGACCTGGGGGCCGTCTTCAGCAAGGAGTTCCGCTGGCGCAAGACCCGTTCCCACTCACGGCGTAGCCCGTCGCTCGCAGGACGCGCCTTGACGGCGAGATCGTCGAGGAACCGGCGGCGTCCTTCGGGCGACCCCTTCACGAGAGCCAGATCGTCGGGCCCGAAGAAAACGGCCACAACCACCTCGCCGAGTGCCTTGGCTCCAGGGACCGGCGTCTTGTTCAGAAGCGCCCGGGTCTTTCTTCCCGGCTGGATCTCGAGGTCGATCTCGACCCGGCGCTCACCCCGGCGGACCCTTCCGTGGACGTAGCCTTTCTCTGCTCCCTCGCGCACCAGCACCGGTTCGGTCGTGCGCGGTGATCCCAACCCGCTGAGGCAGTGGATTGCCTCCAGAAGGTTGGTCTTGCCTTGCGCATTCCGTCCGGTGACAAGCGTGACGCCGGCGCCGAGGTCGAGACGCGCACGTTCGTAGTTGCGGAAGTCCTGTAACGCAAGCTCCTCGACGATCAACCCGCTGCCGGCCTCCTAGGAAAGGCGCACGGGCATCAAGAGATAGGTAAAGCTCGCGTCCCCTTCCCCCTTGAGTATTGCGGGCTTCAGGCCATCTCCGGCCTCGAGCACCAGCTTGTCACTTTGGATTGCCGCCGCCCCCTCGGACAGGAACTGTGGATTGAAGGCAATCACGAATTCCTCGCCCTCGTAACTCGCCTCCAGCACTTCCTGTCCCTCGCCGACGTCGGGCGTATGAGCCGAGATCTCTAGCTCCCCTGCGAGGTGGAACTTCACGGGCATGTTGTTCTGGGCAAGTAAGCCCACTCGCTTGACGACCTCGAGGAGCTTGTCGCGTTCGACCGTGAGAGCGTTCGGATAGCCCTCTGGGATGAGCTGCCGGTACTTGGGGAACTCGCCCTCGATAAACCGAGAGCCGATCAAGAGCTCGTCACCCTCTTCATCGCTGTCGCGGATGGAGAAGATAATGAGGTTCTCTTTGATGAGCGCCGTAACCGTTCCCGTCCGTCCGGTGAGCGACCGCGCGAGCTCGCCGAGGGTGCGTGCCGGAACCACTACGTTCCTCGGTTCGGCCGAGCCACCCGAGACCTCGATCGTTCGCACCGATAGCCGGTAGGAGTCGGTTGCAGCAAGCGTCATCGACCCGGATTCGATCTCCCACAACACACCCGTCAGGATCTGACGGCTCTCGTCGGAGGACGCGGCCCGGACGACCTGGGACAACCCGCCGGCTATCGCGGAAGCGGATACCTCAACCGATACCTCGCCCTCGTCTGTCCCCCGGTTATCGATTGGAAGAGCCGGGTAGTCGTCGGGCGCAAGCGCTTTGACCCGGAACTCTCCCCGGCCCGACGAGATCTCGACTTCACCGTCGCCGCTAGCTAGGCCAACCTGGCCGGAGGACAAGCTCCGAGTCATCTCCCCGAAGAGACGTCCGGGGACTATCACCCTGCCGGGCTCATCTACACCTGCCCGAAAAGATGTCTCCATCGTCAGCTCGAGATCGGTGGCCGCCACCTTCACGACACCCTCTTCGCTTGCGTCGATCCGAAGGCCCGAAAGCACTGGGAGGGTTGCTCTGTTCGTGATGGCCCGAGAAGCGAACTGCACGGCCTCGAGCAGAGCATCTCTTTCGGATCTGAACTTCATGCTGCCTCCCATCCGGCGTTGTCTTTCAACACTTTACGGGTCTGGTGTGTCAGAACTACGTATATAGATCTCTTGTCGTACCTAGTAATAGGGGCTGTGGATTCGGGGATGACGGCGCGTATGACCTGATCACGGCCCAGATCAGGGTGGGGACGGGTGCGGGACCGATCCGGGGACGAGCCGGTGAAGTGTTCGCGCCTCGAGGGGCGCGAATTGTCGTCCACGCGTGCGAACAACAAGAAGGTGTGGTTATCCACGGGCTGCCCGCTGGCGGATACGAGCAGTAAGCTCGCGAACCTGCTCGTACGTCGTCTCGCGTTCCTGCATCTGATGGCGGATCTTGTTGGCGGCATGGACGACCGTCGAGTGGTCCCGCCCCCCAAAACGCTCGCCGATCTTCGGTAGGGAGAGGTCGGTGAGCTCGCGGCAGAGGTACATGGCCATCTGCCGGGCGTCGACGAGGGGCCGTGTGCGACTCGAAGAACGGAGCTCGTCGGGAGACAATGCGAAGTACTCGGCCGCGGCCGACATGACCAGGTCTGCCGTGATGCGGGTTTCGTGTGCATTGGGCAGCAAGGAGTGCAAGACGTTCTGGGCGAGCTCCAAGGTTGCCTCCGAGCGGGTGAGAGAGGCGTACGCCGCGACACGGATGAGGGCTCCCTCGAGCTCCCGGATGTTCGTCTGGATCCGGCTGGCGATGAAGGAAAGGACTTCTGGGGACGCGGGCAGGTTCTCGGATTCGGCCTTCTTCTGCAGGATCGCCAGGCGTGTCTCGAGGTCGGGCGGCTGGATATCGGTGAGAAGTCCCCACTCGAACCGGGTCCGGAGCCTCTCCTCGAGGGTGGGGATCTTCTTAGGGGGCCGGTCGGAGGTGATGACGATCTGACTCCGCGGGTGCAACGCGTTAAAGGTGTGGAAGAACTCCTCTTGGGTCCGCTCCTTGTCTTCGAGGAACTGGATGTCGTCGATGAGCAACACGTCCGCAGCGCGGTAGCGCTGATGGAAGTCGGGGATCGTCCGCCTCTGCAAAGCCAAGATGAACTCGTTCATGAATTGCTCGGTGGAGACGTATCGGATCACGAGCCCCGGGTGGAAGTCTCCGACGTAACGTCCGATGGCCTGCAACAGGTGGGTCTTGCCCAGTCCAGCCTCGCCGTAGATGAAGAGTGGGTTGTAGGCCTGCGCGGGAGCCTCGGCGACCGCAAGTGCAGCGGCGTGAGCGAAGCGGTTCGACGAGCCGATGACGAATGAGTCGAACGTGTACTTGGGGTGTACGGCAGGGGCGTCATCGTGCTTGGCGGTCGGCAACTGTCCCGCGTCGGGGGCCTGGGGCGCGGGGGCCGAGGAAGCCGGCTCGTCGCCGCCGAGTGATTCGTCCGTCACCAGCGCGATCGAAAGAGTCCGGCCCGCGGCGGTGCAAACGGCTTCCTGAAGAGCCGACATGTGACGGTCCTCGATCCAGCTCTTGGTGAAAGACGTGGGCACGCCCAGCACGAAAGTGTCGCCTTCGAGAGCCACTGGAGCGGAGTGTCCGAACCATGCCGAGTAATGGCCTTCGGAGAGACGAGCGCGCAGTTGCTCGGAAGCCTCCGTCCATATCTGTTCGGGTGCACGGAGCGAGACCGGCAAAGCGTCGTGCTCGGCGACGGGTTCCTCTGTTTCGCGCGCGTTCTCGCGGGTGTATGTCCGCACCTGTTCCCCCTTGCTGCTTAGGCGGATTGACTTGTCAACAGGTCCGGGAACCACACCATCGTGCTGCCAGGAAGTCAGTGACGTGCAGCACAGCAGCGACTTGAGAAGGAACCGCGGAGCCCGAACGCCATCCGATGATCAACAGAGGTATCCACAGATGTGGAAAGTTGTTGCCCAAAGATGGCTAATCCAATTGCTCGGCCGGTCTGAACCGGGGGGAAGTACCACAGTCCCTCGCCGTCGAATGCTTCAGCGGCCCCGAGACCGGTGTAATCCTACGCGGCGACTCGGAGGCATCGTCAAGGGGCTCATCGTCCTTCTCGTAAGGACTTTTCGCGTCTGGGCTTTGACGTGCAGAAACGCGCCTCAGATATACTGCGTCCGCACCTGAGAAGCCGCTGCGGATTTCGCGACCAAGCTCGAGCGACTGCCTGCGGCCCGTTCGAACGGATTGTGACCCAATGACCAAACGCACCTACCAGCCGAACAATCGCCGCCGGAAGCGCAAGCATGGCTTCCGCGCGCGCATGCAGACCAAGGCCGGCCGAGCCATCCTCAAGGCGCGACGCGCCAAGGGCCGTGCCCGTCTCTCTGCCTGATCGCCCTCGCGCGGCTCCCATGGGATCCCAACACTCGATCAGCCGTGCTGCCGACTGGCGGCGCGTTCGAGTCGAGGGAAGAGGGGCTCGCTGCGGCGACCTGCGGGTCCGGGTGGTCCCACGCGAGGACCCACAGTTGCCCAGCCGTCTCGGCCTCAGGGTGCGCATAACCGGCCCCGGGCGAGCCGTGGCCCGCAACCGACTCCGACGGCGACTGCGCGAAGCCTGGAGGCAGGCTGCTCCACAGAGAGGGATCGATGCAGTCGTCCACGCGGACGATAGCGTCGCTGGGAAAGACTTCCAAACCCTCAGCGCGGAGCTTACGAGGGCCGTGGCCCGAGCCCGGGGGGAGCGTCCGTGAGCCCCCTTGCCCGCGGGCTGTCTTTCGCGATCTCCCTCTACCGGAGGTTTGTGTCCCCGCTGTTGCCCCGGCACTGTCGTTACGAGCCGACCTGTTCGGCGTACGCGTTCGAGGCCCTTCGGAGATACGGGGCCGCTCGGGGCTTGCTCCTGGCCGTCCGGCGCATCGGGCGCTGTCACCCCTGGGCTCCCGGTGGCCTCGACCCCGTTCCGGCAGAGAGGGTCAACTGATGGGGTTCTTCGAGGTCTTTGCGAACGTCCTCGCCTGGTTCTACGCCCTTGTCCCGAGCTATGGCCTTGCGATCATCTTGCTGACGCTGACGACCCGTGTCCTTTTGCTGCCTCTGTCGATCAAGTCGACCAGGTCGATGCGGGAGATGCAGGTCATCCAGCCCGAGATCAAGCGCCTGCAGAAGAAGTACAAGGGAGATCGCCAGAAGCTGAACACCGAGATGATGGCGCTCTACAAAGAGCATGGGGTCAACCCGTTTGGTGGATGCGCTCCTTTGCTCCTCCAGATGCCGGTCTTCATCGCCCTCTATCAGGTGATCTCCCACTCGGTCGACTACCTCGAGAACAGCGGGACGGCCCTTTTCGTGGATCTTCAGAACAAGGCGCTGGAGGTCCACCAATTCCTCGGGCTGCGCCTCGACTGCTCGGCCACCGCCACTCTGGGGGGCGAGTCCAGCGAGATAGTGCCGGGCACGCCGTGCAGCGGCGGAGGGATCCTGCCGTCCCTGCCCTATCTCGCGTTGATCCTCTTCATGGGCGGCACGACTTACTACCAGCAGCGCCAGATGATGGCCTCCAGGGGGGCCCCGACGGATCCACAGCAGCAGCAGATGCAGACCTTTGCGAAGATCATGCCGTTCGTCTTGGTGGTGATCGGGATCGGGTTCCCGTCGGGCGTCGTCTTCTACTGGCTCACGACGAACGTTTGGACGATCGTGCAGCAACGGATCATGCTGAGGGCGGCTCCGCCCAAGCCCGAAACGGCCGCCGCCGACGGCAAAGGGGCGGGGGGCAAGAACGGAGCCAAGGCAAAGGCCAAGGCGATCGAGACCAAGGCCACCAGCAAAGGTGGGTCGAAGAGCGACGGGAGCGCGACGAAGAAGGGTCAGCTGAAGTCGGGGCCGAAGCAGCCCGGGCGAAAGGCCTCCGACAAGAAGGCCCCGACGGGGAGCTCGCCGAACAGCAAGGGCGGAAACAGAAAGAAGAAGCGATGAACGAGCAGCGACCGGACGACGCGGGACCTCCCGTGACAACCGAAGAGCTTTCTTCCCCAGCGGAAGAGCGCGCCGGGGGCGACGAGCCTCTCGGTGACGCCACCCCCCAGGAGACGGGCGACGCGGCCCGGGAGTTCCTCGAGGGCCTCCTCGACGCCATGGGTCTCGAGGCGGCCATCGCGATCGAGACCGAGCCGGACCGCGCGCTGGTGGACGTCACCGGGGACGACCTGGGACTGCTCATCGGCCGGCGGGGGCAGACCCTCGACGCACTCCAGGAGCTCGTCCGGGCGGCCGTTCAGCGACGTCTGCGAGCCCGGGCCCGGCTGCTCGTGGACGTTGAGGGGTATCGGGCCCGGCGCCGGGCCTCCCTGGCCGAATACGCCAGGGCCATGGCGCAGAGAGCCAAGGAGCGGGGAACCGAGATCGAGCTCGAGCCGATGAACTCCTACGAGCGAAAGATCGTCCACGACGCCGTGGCCGACATCGACGGAGCGACGAGCTTCAGCGAGGGCGACGAACCCGACCGCAAGGTGATCGTCCGGGGCGAGTAGCCCGGGTGGAGGACGAAAACCGCAGGTCAGAGCATGTTCCACGTGGCTACACCCGCCCGCTCGATTCCGAGACGGCGGCCAGACTGAGCGCCTACGAGGCCCTCGTGCGCCGCTGGGCCTCGACCCTGGACCTCGTCGCACCGGGCGAGCTGGAAAGGTTCGGTCGGCGCCACCTCGAGGACGCCCTCAAGGCCGCCCCGTTGATCGACGATCTCCCCCCCGGGCCCGCCGTGGACGTCGGGTCGGGCGCCGGCGTGCCGGGGATCCCCCTCGCCATCGCGGCCCGAAGACGGGCCTGGCTGCTGCTCGAGCCGCGGCGCAAGCGAGCAGCCTTCTTGGAGGAGGTCGTGCGCGACCTTGCTCTCGATCACGTCGAGGTCCGGGCCGCCACCGCGGGGGAGGCCGCATCCGAGTCTCCCGATCACGTCCTCGCCACCGCCCGGGCCCTGGCCCCGCCGGCAACCGCCTTCCGCCTTCTGCTGCCGCTGCTGCGCCCCGGAGGGACGGCGATCGTCTGGGTGGGCCGATCCGCGGAACTTCCCCCAGATGCCGTCTTATCGAGCGAGGGCCTGGCTACAATCTGGAAAGATGAGGTCTAACAGGAAGAAACTGGATTAATGGTGGCATCCCAGCCCTATCGGGACCTCCTGGAGCCACGCCCGGGCGCCGAGGAGCCTATCGTGATGTGCATCGCCAACCAGAAGGGCGGAGTCGGCAAGACCACGGTAGCGGTCAACGCCGCCGCCGCACTCGCCGAGCGGGGTCATCGGGTGCTCCTCGTGGACCTCGACCCCCAGGCCAACGCCACGACGGGTCTCGGGATCGACCATCGCTCGCAACAGCTTTCGACCTACGATCTCCTCACCGGAGCGGCGTCTCTTGACCGGGTGGCAAGAAAGACACTTGTCGACAATCTGCTGTGTGTCCCGGGGTCGGTGGATCTCGCGGGGGCCGAGGTCGAGCTCGTCTCCGAGAACGAGCGGGAGTACAAGCTCGCCCACGCCCTCGGTCCAAAGCCGCCGTACGAGGTGGTCGTCATCGACTGCCCTCCTTCTCTCGGTCTCCTCACCCTCAACGCATTGACCGCCGCCCGCGACCTGCTCGCCCCTGTCCAGTGCGAGTACTACGCGCTGGAGGGCCTCGGCCAGCTGCTGCGGACGGCCGAACGGGTCCGCCAGGGGCTCAACCCGGCCCTTCGTCTTTCCGGGCTGGTGCTGACGATGTACGACGCGCGCACGCGCCTCTCGAGCCAGGTGTCGGAGGACATCCGGGCGCATTTCGGAGAATCCGTGCTCAAGACCGTCGTGCCTCGCAGCGTGCGCCTCTCGGAGGCACCCTCTTTCGGCGAGCCGGTGATCACCCTCGATCGCAGCTCGCGCGGGGCAATCGCCTTTCGTCTGCTGGCCGCGGAGCTCGAGGAGCGGTACGGGCTCCGGACGATCCCGGATCCCGCCGCCGCGTCACCCGAAAAACGGAGAACTCCCGCGCCACCGCAACCAGGTCCCTCCGGGCGGGGCTACGGAGTGCCGACCCCGGAGCCCCCGGAGCCCGAGCGGTCCTGGCCGCGCTCGGAACCGTGGAGCGGCGGACCGCAGATGAGGACGATCGATCTGAACGATGACGAGGAGGCCATCATGGCGACGGAGTGGGTACGTGACTAGGCGATCAGGGCTGGGACGGGGCCTCGACGCGTTGCTGCCCGCGGAGGGCTCGGCCCCCGCGGCCCCCGACACGGGCGGTGGTAACACCGCGCGGATCGACGAGATCGAGACGAACCCAAAGCAGCCTCGGAAGGTCTTCGACTCGGATGCTCTGGCCGAGCTGGCCGCCTCTATAGAGGAGCTCGGGCTCCTGCAGCCCTTGCTCGTGCGTCCTGGATCGGGGGGTGGCTATCAGCTGATCGCCGGCGAGCGTCGCTTCCGGGCCGCGCAACTCGCAGGCTTGACCGAGGTCCCCGTGTTGGTGGTCGAGACCGACGACCGCGGATCGCTGGAGCGCGCGCTCGTCGAGAACATCCATCGCGAAGACCTCAATCCCATCGAGGAGGCCTCGGCTCTGCGCCAGCTTCTCGACGAGGGGGGCCTGACTCAGGAGCAGCTTGCGCAGCGGCTCGGACGCAATCGCGTCACGATCGCGAACGCGTTGAGGCTCTTGGATCTGCCGACCGAGATCCAACGCATGCTCACCGACAGATCGATCACCGGGGGCCACGCTCGTGCGCTCCTCGGACTTCAGGGGAGCCCCTTCCAAAAGAGGCTCGCGCAACGCGTCGCTCAAGAAGGGCTCTCGGTGCGCGAGACCGAGGACCTCGTGCGCCGGTACTCCTCGATGGTAGAGACTTCGCCGCGCGCGGCTCGGGAGCGCTCGCGACCGACTGAGGTCGTCGAGGCCCAGCGTGCGCTGACCGATCGCCTGCAGACAAAGGTCCGGGTCGACATGGGTGCGCGCAAGGGCAAGATCGTCATCGACTTCGTGTCGCTCGAGGAGCTTGAAAGGCTCATGCAGTTGATGGCGAGCGACGTGACGAACGAGAGGACGATCTCGGTCGACTAGGCCTCCGAGACCGCGGGCACCCCTTCGAAGTAGTGCCTGACGCCGGCCGCGATTGCCGTTGCAAGGGTCGCCCGGAAATCGGGATCCAACAACATTTTTGCCTCGTCGGGGTTCGTGATGAACGCTGGCTCCACCAGCACTGCCGGCATGCGTGTCTCCCGCAGGATCGAGTAAGTGCGTGGGTGACTTCGACAGTCACGCAGACCCAGATGCACGAGATGATCCTTCACGCAGTCCGCGAGGATCTCGCCGGCGCGCGACCTCGGGAAGTAGTAGGTCGAGGCGCCGTCTGCCGTGGGCTCGGAGTGCGAGTTCAGATGAAGACTCAAGAAGATGTCGCCGTCGACTTCATTGGCGCGGCGGGCCCTCTCGCTTGCGTCGGGTCCCTCGGTCTCCGTTCGCGTGAAGCGCACGCGGCCCCCGGCCCCCGCCAGCGCCGCGGCGAGCCGCTCGGCGAGGTCCCAGCAGAGGTCGGCTTCCGAGGGCCCCCCCTGTCCCGCGTCCCCGGTGTCCTCGCCCCCATGTCCGGGATCGATCACGATAAGGCTGCGCTGGATGCCCTTGCCCTCTAGGTGCCGGAGCTCTTCCCTCAGCCCCGCAGCGGTGTGCTCGCGATCGGCCCGCAGACCGCGGAGCGCGGTGAAGGAACGGGGGCCGAAGATGCCGTCCTCTGCGATGGCGTACTCATGCTGGAAGGCGCGCACGGCGCGATCGGTGTCGCGCCCGAAGATCCCGTCTTCCCGCCCAGCGTCGAACCCGAGTGCGTTCATGCGGGCCTGGAGTGACAAGACGTCGTCTCCCCGCATGGGCGGGTTCTTGAAATAGAGCACCCGGTCCCCGAAGCGCCAGCCCGCCTCGACGAGGGCGGTCCATGTGTCCGGTCCGACGATGCCGTCCGCCAGCAGACCCCTTTGTTGCTGGAAGGTGCGGACGGATTCTTTGGTGCGGGCCCCGAAGAGTCCCGACTCGTCCTCGACCTCGATACCGAGCGCCCGGAGACGGGCCTGGACGTCGGCCACCCGTTCGGACCGGTCACCCTCCCGGATGAGACCCTTCACGACCTACCTCCTTGTTGCGGCGGCGTATAGGCGACGCAGCATCGGATAGGGATTGACCCACATCCCGCTTGGTTCCTGGAGACCGAAGTGGAGGTGCCAAGTGAACTCATCGCGGTGTCCGGGTGTGAACCCGTAGCCGGTGTTGCCGACCGAGCCCAAGCGCGTGCCGGCCTCCACCCTGGTGCCCTCGCTTATCCCCCGCGCGTACCGGGATAGGTGGGCGTAGAACCAATACCGACCGTCATCTCCCCGCACCCCGACGCGCCAACCGGAATAGAAGGTCCAACCAATGTTCTCCACCACGCCGGAGTCGATAGATCGAATCGGCGTCCCCGGCTCCGCAAAGATGTCGGTTCCTTCGTGGACACCGATCTGCTGCCACTCTCCGTTCACCAGACGCATCCGGGGAGCATGCCAGTCGTTCGTGAAGTTGATCACCGAGTACCAGTTCGTGCGCGCTACCGGGAAGACGCGTCCCTCGAGCTTGACGGGCGGCGCGTATCTGCGCGCCGAAAGAGGCGCGGGCGGCAGGAGGAAGCAGAGGACGATGGTCGCGCCCAAAAGGCTGCGGAAGAGAGGGGTGGTCATCGCGCGAAGAGCCTAGAACAGGTCCGCTTTGCCGTGAGGCGTCAGCCCCCCAGCCGATGCTCCTCGAGGTAGCGCTCGGCGTCGATTGCCGCCATACAGCCCATGCCGGCCGCTGTGATCGCTTGCCGGTACCGGAAGTCGACGACATCTCCCGCGGCGAACACCCCCGGGACCGACGTCTGGGTGGTCTCTCCCACCGTGACGATGTAGCCGCCGGCCAGCTCGAGGCTGTCCTCGAAGAGGCTGCTGTTCGGCTCGTGGCCGATGGCGACGAAGACGCCGTGGGCATCGATGTCGCGGACCTCGCCTGACTTCACGTCTCTGATGCGAGCCCCGGAGACCGTTTGGTCGCCGAGGATCTCCTCGATGACCGCGTTCCAGATGAAGTCGATCTTGGGGTTTTCGAAGGCGCGGTCCTGCAAGATCTTCGACGCCCTCAGGGTGTCGCGCCGGTGAACGACGGTGACCTTGTCCGCGAACTTCGTGAGGAACGTGGCCTCTTCGAGCGCCGAGTCCCCGCCTCCGACGACCAAGAGGTTCTTGTTGCGGAAGAAGAACCCGTCACAGGTCGCACATGTGGAGACTCCGTGGCCGAGCAGCTCGCGCTCGCCCGGGACGTCCAGCATCTTGGCCTTGGCACCCGTCGAGATGATGATGCTGTGCGCTCGGATGGTCTGTGACCCGCTCGAGATCTCGAAGGGTCTCTTGGAGAGATCCACCTCGGTGACGTTGTCGGTGAGGTACTCGGTTCCGAACCGGGCGGCCTGCTTGCGCATCGTCTCCATCAGCTCGGGGCCCATGATCCCGTCGACGAAGCCCGGGTAGTTCTCGACCTCCGTGGTCAACATCAGTTGTCCGCCCGCCTCGATCCCCTCGATGACGAGAGGCTGGAGGTTCCCGCGCGCCGCGTAGACGGCGGCCGTCAGCCCCGCGGGGCCGGAACCGATGATCGCTACCTTCCGGGGTTCTTCGCTCATGTCGTCACACTATCCAAACAACAGAAGCAAGCCGAAGATTCCGAAGGGCTGCGTCTCAGTCCCGGCTGCGTACTCAGTCCTGGAGAGCGCCGCTGGTGAAGCTGAGTCTTTGGGCGCAGGATCCGACCGGCCACGTCCACACCATGTATCTCGACAAGGGACCTCTGCTCGAGGCCGGGTAGACGAAGCTGAGGAGGAGGCCGTCCTGTGACTTCCGTCCGGCACGCGCGCCGTATGCCGCCAGGACGGGCTGCTCCGTTGCCTCACGCACCTCCCGACCGCATTGCTCGACCTGGTCGCGCAGACCTCCGGGAGCGTCCTTGCTGAGCAGCGAGATGAAGCGGGCCTCCCGTTCCTTTGCGTCGGCGGCCGTGTATGCCTTCTGGTAATCGAGCAAGAGGCGGTCGTCGTCCACCGTGTAGTCGGCCGCGTCCAAGGAGTTGGCTTCGCGGTGCCTGAACTCGGGCCGGGGGGCCGAGCCGGACCTGGAGATGCCCTCGCCGTCCACCGTCTCCTCCCCCGGCTCCGCGGCAGCCTCGGGGGCCGCCCCCGAGGCTTTCTCCTGCGTCTCGTCCGCGCGGCCCTCGACTTTTCTGCCAGAGCTCCGTTCACTCTGCGCGCCGCCCGCGGCGGTCGAGGCCTCCTCACCCCCGCCGTCCTGACCGATCCCGCTTACCCCCAGGACGGCCACGACCACGAGCAGCGCGGCAGCGGCGATCGTGGGCCCGAACCGCCGGGCCAGCTGGCTCCTCTTCCCGAGCCCCGCGCCGAGGATCACGGGCTCTCGGGGTGTTACGGATCGGGCCACCGCCCGGTGCAATCTCTTTCGCTCGAGATCGGACATCGGTGGGGTCTCGTTCGACCTCACCGCCTCGACGGCGGCGAGCTCCGAGCGACAATCGGCGCACACATCGAGATGGCTCTCGACTTCCCTACGTTCCTCCTCGCGGAGCTCTCCCATCGCGTAGGGGAGCAGGAGCTCGGAGCAGTGAAGATGATCCATTTCCTCTTCTATCTCGTGTTCTGTGATCTCGACGATTGGCGCTCTTCTTTTGACGCTTCGGTCTCGGCCGCTTGTTCCAGAGCTTTGGCAAGCAGGCGTCGACCGCGGCTGATGCGGGACTTCACAGTTCCGATCGGCACGTCCGCGAGCCTTGCTATCTCCTCGTAGGGGATCCCGCCGAGGTCGTGCAGCATCACGGCTTCCCTATATTCCTCCGGAACGTCATGAAGGGCGCGCCCGAGGTCGAGTCGATCTCCGACCGCATCCTCCATACGACGTTCGGCTCCGTCTGCACGATCCGAGGGGTCGGCCATCGGTTCCGGTAGCCGTCTTTTCTTTCGCAGCAGGTCGCGCGTTGCGTTGATCGCAATGCGATAGAGCCAGGTACCGAAGGATGACTCGCCCCGGAATTTTGCCGCTTGCCGAAAGGCGGAGATGAACGCATCCTGCGTCGCGTCGAGGGCGTCGGCGCGATCACCTGTCATCCGCAGCGCCAGCCCGAAGATCCGGTCCTCGTGGCGTCGCATGAGGACCGAGTAAGCGGAGTGATCGCCACTCAGTACTTCTTGGAGAAGAGCCTCGTCGGAGAGGTCCTCAAGGTTCAAAGAACCTGACCTCGCCTATCTCGGCCGTACCGGAACCCTCGGCCGGAAGATGCGTGAGCAGGACCATCCAGTAACGAGCTTCGGTCGGAGGGTCGATCTCGATCGTGCCCGGGTTTGCGACCTCGGTTGCCTCGGTGACCGGGCTGAAGTCCGGCAGTGCCGCTGCCTCGTTCTCGGACGTGAGGATCCTTACGTCATAGCCCGGGGTGGGAGACTGCAGCCGGAGGGAGGCGACCTCCACAGGCCTTCCAAGGTCGAACACGAGCCCGACGCCCTCCTTGAACTCGTGCATGGGGGTGTCGTAGGTCTCCGTGCTCCAGGTCGTTGCGGGGTCCCCGTCGATCGCATTCGGGGCCTCTTCCGGATGCTCCACCTCCCCGGGCAGGGAGTCGAACGCGGTCACCGACTGAGGGGGGATGGGCGCCGGAGGTTCGGGAGCTTCTCTCGTCGGACCGGCCGCTGGGGGATCCTCACCTCCCTCCTCCAACATCCCGGGAACGATGAAGGCCGCGGCAATTGCCGCCCCGACCAGGAGAAGAGTGGGGATGAGCCAGCGGAAGTTCCCTCCGCTCCTCGCTCGGCGCGCGGGCTCGTTCTCGGTCTGCACCGGTGGAGGTGGGGCGAGGACGGCGGTCGAGGAGGTCTCGGAGGCTTCCCGCAGGGCCGCGGCCATCGCCTCGGCCGAGTCGTAACGGTCGTCGGGGTCCTTTGCCAGGGCCCGGAGGACGATCTGCTCCAGGGCGCGGGGGATGCCTGCTCTAAGGGTTCTGACCGGCGGGGGTTCGCTGCGCGCGTGCGCCATAGCCGTGGCGATCTGTGTATCCGCCTGGAAGGGAGGCCTCCCGGTGAGGAGCTCGTGCAAGACGACGCCGACCGAATAGAGGTCCGATCGGGGGCCGGGCTCCCGGCCCATGACCTGCTCCGGAGACAGGTACGTCACCGTCCCCAGGATCGCCCCGGTGGCCGTGATGTCCGTCGTCTCGAACGCTGCCTTTGCGATCCCGAAGTCGGCGACCTTGAGAGATCTCTGGTCGGTGAGCAGGACGTTCTGGGGCTTGATGTCGCGATGAACGATGCCGTGCCGGTGGGCGTAAGAAAGCGCGTCGCAGATCGTTGCGGCGACCTCCGCCGCCTCGCCGGGTGCGAGCAGACCCTGGTCGCGGACCAGGTCACCCAGGGTGCCGCCACCGCAGAACTCCATGACTATGAAGTGACGCTCGATCCGGTCTTCCTCGTGGGTCTCGGACCCCGTGTCGTAGATGGAGACGATGTGGGGATGAGCAAGACGTGCGGCAGCCAGAGCCTCACGGCGGAAGCGCTCGACGAAGGACTCATCGGCGGCCAGCTGGGAATGCAGGATCTTGACGGCGACCGGTCGCGCGAGGACGTCGTCCCGAGCCCGCCAGACGGTGGCCATCCCGCCGCTCGCGATCGTCGATTCCAGGGCGTAGCGATGAGCGAGCGTGATCGGAGGCGGGGCCACACTCCAGACCTTATTGGGTATCGGTAGAAGCGCGGCCCTCCGCCGTCGCAGTGCCCCAGTCCTCGATGAACCCGATGCGGCTGACGACCAGGGTGTCGGCCGTCCGCTTGAGCCGCAGCTTCAGATTGCCCTTGAGGTCGACGCTGACCTTCACGATCTTGGCATCGTGTTTCTTGACCCGCTCCTGCAGCTCCCGGCACAGGGGGTTGGCGGAGGGGCGTTTCCCGCAGGTCTGGAGCCCGCTCAGGTCGGATTGGGCCGTGCCACCACTGGCGACCTTGGTGGCGATCTCGTTGGCCACTTCGTCCGCAGCCGAGTCCAGGCCGAAGAAGTTCGTGGCTATGGATCCCGCATCGAAGATGATCACGCCGCCGATGGCGAGTCCGATGAGCATCTTCACCAGCCAGCTGACGACGACCCCTCGCTCGTTCCTCATGACCCGATTATCGGTTGCGCGCGCGTTCATCTCAAGGAACCTCCCGTCACGATGCAGGTCATTGTCGGCCGAGCCGCCGCCCAAGCGCGTTGCGAACATAGCCGAGCTCCGGGACTCGCAAGACGTAGGCCAATCCAACGAAGGCCACCGCCCCGACCGCCACCGGGACTGCAACCGAGAAGGCTTGCCCCGCCATCGCTTCCTCATCTACGACTCCCAGGCGCGCCAGACCGGTGACGCGCGACAACACCGTGCCGAATGACGTGAGCGCGGTCGCGCGCCCCAGCGACCTCACGTAGTGGTGCTCTCGGCGGGTACCTCCGGTGAATGTCGCCTGCGCTTGATCACCCGCAACACGTAGAAAAGGATGAGGAAGGCCAATGCCCCAAAGGTGAGGGCGAGGGCGATCTGGTTGAAGTTCGTGGACCTGATGCTGATGTTCTCGTGGTTGATCTCTTCGCCGGTATCCGGGCTTAGTACGCTCGCCTTGACCAGATAGAGACCGCTCGTCTCGGCGATAGCGTCGACGTTAATGGCGGGAGCGCCACCTGGTTCGACCTGGACGCCCTGCAACTCGTAGGCGTCGGACTCGTCTATGCGGATGGCCCCCGGATCGGACGACTCGAAGGCGATGTCCACCGTCACGGGATAAGTCGTTTCGTTGAACACGTTGACCTCGATGGCGCTTCGTTTCGAGGTCAGGGTGGTGTTAGGTCCGGTCACACTGATCTTGTCGAACTCGTCTCGGATCTCCTGTTCGGTCGCGCGCGCGAAGTCGAGCCCCTGGGCTACCTGGGCGTCGGTCGACCACCAAGAGCGACTCTCGGCGACGAGGAGGTTCTCATGGAGGCGCTGCCGCCGTTGATCGGGGGGTCCCAACTCCTCGAAGACCTCGAGTGATTTCTCGGCGTTCTCGATGGCGGAGAAGTACTCCCTCCCCGGGTCCTCGGTGAGCTCCGGCAGGTCCTCGACAAGGGCTCGATCCCGCGGCCGGGCGGCATGGCGGAACCCCTCTCTCGGGGTCCACGTGTCCAGCCACGGGGCGCGAGCCAGACCGCGGAAGAGGCGACTGGATACGCGGGGGCTGGGCTCCCAGCGCGACGGCACGGTTCCGTGGATGATCCGACGTGGTTCCACGGGTCGCTCGAGGTGGATGAACGCCGTCTCGGCGAAGAAGCGGTGAAGGTCCAACATCTCGGGCCCGTCGGTGGCGAGGGCTGTGAAGCGGCTCTGGACGTCCGGGTCATGGACGTAGGCCGGCACCTCGGCCGAGTCGGTCTCGATCGTGACGGGACACGTGAAGCTTCCCTGGACGGGCTCGAGCTCGATCGACGGACATCCGGCGACCGTTTCGTCTATTGGATCTTCGAAAAAGGGAGCTCCGACAAAGGTGCTGAGGCCTGGTCGAAGCCCCTCGACCTGGTCGAGCGTCTCGGCGTCCCACCGTGAACCGGCGGCGAACAGCCAGCGCTCGTCGAACGAGACCTGGGGGAAGACCTGCTGGAGCGTCTCCCCGCCGGCCTCCAGTTGCTCGATGAGGTGGGCGACCCCGAACGTGTCGTACAGGGTGGGCAGATCCGGGCTGCTGTAGGGAGACAAAAGCGGTTGTACCGACCTCCTCTCGAGCAGACCTTCGAGCCGTTCGTAGGCAGCGGCAGCGGAGCTCGCGGTGGGGGCGCCTTCCTCGATGGTCTCGACTTCCTCGCCGATCCTCCGCACGTATCCGTCAGACATCCCGGCGAGCTCTTCGGAGAACCGGGGCGACGGGGCGAGCCCGACGCGCAGTCCAGCGTCCACGCCCTTTTGGAGCCCTCGGAGCAACCCGCTCAACCAGCCCGTGTCGGACAACGACGTCTCGAGCGGGAAGTTCTGCGTTTCGTCCGGCTCGAACGCCCCCGAGGGCCCCCGAGCCGCCTGGGGGGCAATGGGCACGACCAGCGACATGTTCAGAGGCCGGTCGACCTCGTCCGGGTAGAAGATGAGCTCTGTCGTGAACTGGTCGAGGATCTCGGTCAGCCCCGCTTCGTAGAGGGAGATCGTGAGTGGGTAGACGCCCTCGTCCGCGACCGAGGGGAAGAGAGTCAGCGGATGGTCGATGGTGACGACCATCGACTCGCCGGGCTCGATGGTTGCGTCGAACGCCGTGGGCTGGGCCCCGATTGCCCCTTCGTCCTCCAGACCGTCGAAGGTCTCGTGCAGCGTGATCCTGTTCTGGACGCGCGAGTACACGGAGGTCTGGATCTGGAATCCCTCTATGGCTTCGATCGAACGGTTCGAGACCCTGACCCGGATTCCGAGCTTGTCCGAGGGCTTATGGAAGAGGGGCTGATGAACGAGCTCGATCTCGCCCGCGACGAGTGTCTGGGCCCGGGCCGACTCTTGGATGGAGAGAGGGGATAGGAGCGAGCAGACGGCTACGAGGGCCGCGAGCGCGCAGCCCGACCTACGCAGGTGCGCGCCCCTCGCTTGTCGGCAAGAGGATCTCATCAGAGCAGCATAGAAAAAGGCCCCCGCCTGTTAGGCGAAGGGCCTTTAGATCTTCGACTGCGGACGCTATCGAGAGCCGCCCACCCGGCCGATCTTCTGGTAGAACTCGGAGCCGTAGCGCTCCTTGGTGGTCTCCCCGCCCTTCTTGCCGCCGATCCGGCCGATCCGGCCGAAGTGGCCCTCGCCGTAGCGCTCCTTGGTCGTGCGGCCCCCCTTGCGCCCGGCTTCAGCCCGGCTCATCTTCTGGGTCTTCTGCTCCATCGGATCCCTCCTGGTGTTCCGGCACCTGCGTGGTCGCTCAGTCCTACCCTTCGCCCGGTCCTCCGAAACGGCCTCGGGCCCTTCGGGAGGGGGGAGAACGAGGAGACCAGGAGGTCGGCGTGGGGGCCGAAGGCGAGATGAGCCGCAGGGCTCAATCGGTCCCCCCCGGATGCCGATGGGAGTCTCAGCAGGTCCGAAACAAGCAGATCGCCGAGGCCAGACAGCGATCGCGAAAACAAGAGGAGAGCAGGCGCAGGATGATCATCCGGGAGTTCATGCAGTACGTCGTGGACCAGAAGGCGTCCGACCTTCACATGAAGGCGGGAGGCCCTCCCTACGTCCGCGTGAACGGGCGTCTGTCGAAGACCCACTTCTCCGTGCTCACTTCGGGCGACTGCGAGCGAGCCGCCATGGAGCTCATGAGCGACGAGCAGGCGCGTCAGTTCAAGCAGCGAGGAGAGGCGGACTTCGCCTACTCGGAGGCCGGCCTCGGCCGGTTCAGGGTCAACGTCTTCCGCCAGCGGGGAAGCGTTGCTCTTGCTTGCCGCCGCGTGCTGCCCGGCAGCCCCTCGTTCGAGACGCTCGGTCTTCCGCCTGCGGTCAAGACGCTGGCCGAGGAACAGCGGGGTCTCGTGTTGGTCACCGGTCCGACGTCCTCGGGTAAGACCACGACGACTGCGGCAATGATCAATCACATCAATGCAACGCGCTCCTGCCACGTGCTCACGATCGAAGACCCCATCGAGATCCTTCATCCTGACCGGACGGCGATCGTCAACCAGAGAGAGGTCGGTCAGGACACGAACGACTTCGCAGTCGCTTTGCGCGCGGCGATGAGACAGGACCCCGACGTCATCTTCGTGGGAGAGATCAGGGACACGGAGACCGTCAAGGCAGCTCTCCAGGCCGCCGAGACCGGTCACCTCGTGGTCTCGACCTTGCACACGACCGACGTCAGCGAGACGATCAACAGGATCATCGACTTCTTCCCTCCCCACCAGCAAAAGCAGACGAGGGTGTCGATCGCGGGTTCGTTGCGCGGCGTCGTCTCCCAGCGACTGGTGCCTCGTATGGACGGGAGGGGGCTCGTACCCGCCGTCGAGATCATGGTTATGAACGGTCGCGTCCGGGACCTCATCCTCAACGACGAGCAGACCTACATGCTGCACGACCTCATCAAGGAATCGGGTTTCTACGGCATGCAGACGTTCGACCAGGCCCTGCTGGAGCTCTACCGCTCGGGCATGGTCGAGCTCGACGAGGCAATGCGCTGCTCGACTAACCCCCACGATTTCCAGATCGCTCTCCGCCAGGAAGGTTTGCAGCCGATCTCGTAGCGGTACCGGCCTACGGCGTACTGTGGGGGCATGCCCTCTCGAGTTGGATCCGGCAGTTCGACGCGCTCGGCGCTGGCCGAGCTCTTGCGACCGGACTCACCAATTCAGCGCGTCGCGACCGAGTTCGCGCGGGCCGGCCACGAGCTCTACCTCGTGGGCGGAGCGGTCCGCGACGCCTTGCTGAAGAGACGGGGATCTCGCCAGGAGTTCGACTTCGCCACCGATGCAACACCGGACGTGACCAAGACCGTCCTCGAACCATTCGCGTCGGCCGTGTGGCTGCAGGGTGAGAGGTTCGGGACGGTCGGAGCCAGGGTCTCCGGCGTGGACATGGAGATCACGACCTTTCGCACGGAGCGCTACCAGCCGTCGTCCCGTCATCCGGACGTCTCCTTCACGCCGGATATCAGGACGGATCTCTCGCGCCGAGACTTCACGATCAACGCACTGGCGCTCCACCTCGTGGAGAAGAGGCTGATCGACCTGTTCAACGGGGTCGGCGATCTCGAGCAGCGTTTGTTGAAGACGCCGGTCGATCCCAGGGACTCCTTTGGCGATGATCCGCTGAGGATGCTGCGAGCGTTCCGGTTCGCCTCCGAGCTCGACTTCCGTATCGCTCCAGACACCCTTGCGGCAATCGAAGAGATGAAGCCAGAGCTCGCCAACATCTCGGCAGAACGGATCCGCGACGAGCTCTCGAAGCTTTTGGTCGGCGCCGCTCCGGGTCGAAGCCTGGCCGTCGCAGAGTCGGTTGGGCTGACCCACTTCTTCCTTCCGGAGCTCTCTTCGCTCAAGCTCGAGCAGGACCCGGTGCACCGGCACAAAGACGTCTTCACCCATACGTTGGCGGTGGTCGAGAGGACCGCCCCCGACGTCGAGCTACGTCTCGCGGCGCTGCTCCACGATGTAGGTAAGCCCAAGACCCGCAAGATCGGACCCGACGGGGTGTCGTTCCACCACCACGAGGTAGTGGGCGCAAAGATCGCCGAAGCGCGGCTTCGGGCACTTCGTTACCCGAACCACATGGTGGCGAATGTCAGCGAGGCGATCCGTCTCCACCACAGGTTCCATACCTACCGGCTGGGATGGAACGATTCGGCGGTCAGACGCTATGTGCGAGATGCCGGCCCGATATTGCCCCTGGTCAACGCCCTCGTGCGCGCCGACTGCACCACGCGTAACCAGGACAAGGCCCGGCGTCTGGCGCAACGAATGGACGAACTAGAGGAGCGGATCCGTGAGCTCGCCGCCCAGGAGGAGATCGAGAAGCTGAGGCCCGAGCTCGACGGTCACAAAGTGATGTCCTACCTCGGAGTGCAGGGAGGCCCCGTGATTGGGCGCGCGATGGAGTTCTTGCTCGAGATCCGGCTGGACGAAGGGCTTATCGGAGCCGACGAGGCCTACCGGCGCCTGGACGCATGGGCGCGGGATAACGGCATTGATCCCGCCGGCGAGAGGGTCCCGCCGAAGGAGAAGAAGAAAAAGGATCCCGGGACCGAAGGCAGCGGAGGGTGAAGAAGCCGGATCATCCGGGAACCCCCTACTTCGCGGAGGTGGGGGATTACTTGGGCAGCGCCTACCTTCGTTACAGCTTTACGAAGGGGACCGATCAAGAGGTCGGTTTTCTCATGAGGGCCTTGAGACTCGAACCGGGCCAGCGGATCCTCGACGTGGGGTGTGGGCCCGGCCGTCACTCGGTTGCGTTCGCTCGAGCGGGGCTCTCGGTGACCGGGGTCGACGTCTCCGCGCGCTTCCTCGAGCTCGCCGCCGACGCGGCGCGCTCCGCCGGCGTTTCCGCTTCTTTTTTCGAAGTGGATGCTCGGAGGATGCCGTTCGACGATGAGTTCGACGCCGTCGTCTCGATCTGCCAGGGCGCATTTGGACTGATGGGTGGTGACGACTCGATCGTGATGCGCCGTATGGCCGAATCATTGAAACCGGAAGGACGACTGGCTCTCACGGCTTTCAGCGCACTGTTCGAAGCGAGTCATCCCCGCCCGGAGGCGACGTTCGACGCCGATTCCGGTGTCGTGCACGAGAAGAGCACGATCAAGGACGAGCAGGGGGCCGAGAAAGAAGTGGACCTCTGGACCGGGGTCTACACGCCGCGCGAGCTGAGGCTGCTCGCGATCGGAGTCGGGCTGGCGCCCGAGGAGGTGTGGTCGGTGGAGCCGGGTGGCTTTGCGCGGCGGAAGCCCGATCTGGAACACCCAGAGCTCATGCTGGTGGCGCGCAGACCGGCCGAGCGCCCCTGAGTCATTCCGCGGCCGGTTCCATCACCCGGGTCCCCCGGGGCATCACGGACGCGAGGATCGCTGCGAGGACCAACGTCACCAGGCCGGTCGCCGTCAGCACGCCGCGCAGACGGAACGACTCGGCCGCGAGGATCACGACCGCGGCCGCGACGGTCGCCAGGTTGTAGAGGATGTCGTAAAGCGCAAAGGCCCGGCCCCTGTATTCGTCGGGCAGCGCCTCCTGCAACTGAGCGTCAACTGCCACCTTCGTGATGAAACCTCCGTAGCCACCGATGAAAGTCAGGGCAAGCACCGCCCGGATGTCGTAGATGCCTCCGAGGCTGATGATGCCGGCGGCCGAGATGACGT
>JALZBR010000258.1 GCA_030863485.1 Actinomycetota bacterium | reverse complement strand
CATTTCGCGATGGAATGTGGACCAGGTGTGGACCAACGCGCAGATTGTCGGCTCCATGCGACCTACGTAGGCAGCACTCGGTCGATCAGTGCTTGGATGCGAGCAAACCTTTCCGTAGCTGCCCGTTCGTTCAGTTTTAGCTCGGCCACAAGAGCCCGCGTCCCTTCAGATCCAAGCTCGGAGAAGGCCGACCTAATCAACCTCGAGGCAAGAGCGCCGTCATCGCCCATCTGTGCGTCCACCGACACTCCAGCTGCCGCACCCACCTCAAGCAGCCGCCAAACGTCCACGATGTCTCTACCAGCCGAGCGCTGTCGCCAAGCAAATGCTTTGAGTACGAGTCCCGACATTTCATCGGGCAGCCGTAGATCGATCTGATGCTCTCCGCCGGTGCGAGGGGACAGACTCACTCTGACCGTCACAGGCTCAGCCAGAAGGGCGGACGCTAGCCCAGGGACTTCAATCGTCGTCAACTTGTCGTCGACCCGCACGTTTTCCCGCGGCCGACTCGTGTATGCAGGAATCAGGACATCGACAACAGCGAAGTTCTCTTCAACCTGATCGCGGAGTTCTGGAATCTCTCTCCTGTACCTGTTCCCTGTGTATCGCTCATAACCGCGGCCTTCGAGGGCATCAACAATCCGTTCGGTTCGAGCGACGATGGGTGGCACCCCCAAGTCCGCATCGAGAGTAGCCCGATAGAGGGCATCACCCAGACCCCACCGCTGGACGTGAAACGTGACCATGTGCCCACCGATGACGCGGGCGTCCTCAATCTTCTTTTCACTGACTATTTCGGAAAGGTCGATAAGGGCATGGAAGGACAGATCCTCCGCGTAGGAGGCGGAACCGAGGATGAGCTCCTTCAGCGGCTCTTTGTAAGCCATTCGCCCAGGTGTCGCGCCGCTTCAGCCCGGTCTTCTCCGCCGAGATCGTGAAGATCCCAGATCATTTGAGACTCGGCCGCTAATGGAACCTCGATCCCATCCAAGTCGCCGGCGAGCATGTGGTGGCGAAAAACGGAGCCATCGTCTGGGAAGCGAATCAGAAGATTTGCGGAGGCCCGATCAGGCGCAGGAGTGAGGTCGGTCAGATCGATGTTTGTTTGATCATTGATGTAAGCCACCAGCTTGGAGGGCCTACGCCAATGCACGATGAGATCCGGCCCAACATCTGCCGAGATTGCAATCGAAGCGGGCCTCTGCCCGCGCGTTGAACTCAAGACACGATCGACAATCTCTGCCGCGGTGTCTCTAGGGTCATCAAGACTGTAGAAGAGAACCTCTGTTCCTCCGGGACCGCGGTATTCAGCCAAGAACGCTTCTAGCAGTTCGTCGCGGGCTGCACGCCACCCATCGCCTGTCTTCTCGACAAGGCCCCTCTCTTGCAGCTTGTGCATGACCTGCGAGGCCCGCGCATCCGTTACGCCCGCTGCAGCAGCCAAGTCGGACGTGCGTAAATACACATCATGAGGAGTGGAAAGGACGAGCCTGATGATTGCTAGGCCGCCTCGCCCCTGTGGCAGTGACTTCCTACCCACCTCCATCATTGGTCGTTGAATTGACTGCCGACGTACGAGGCGGACGCCCGGCGCAAGGCGGAAGTCGTAGTGACCCTGTTCATCCGCCCAACTCCAGCCAAGGGGAACTATTTGATTCCCCACACTTTCGGGAATCCGGGGAGCGACCAGAGTCGGCGTACCCCACCTGCCGAGTCGGTCACGAAGACCGAACAGCTGCGATAACTCGCCTGGGTAAGGCGCTCTCCCTTTGGCCTCAATGGCAAGGATGAATGGCTTGCCCTCGACGACGATCTCCAGGAGAGCATCCAATTCCTGGGTTGGTCGCTCTCGAAAGCTGGCCTCAATTCCAGGTGTTCGATTCAAGTCCTGGAGCACTTTATTAAGCATATGAGGGATATTAAGCACAGTGCTTAATATAGTCAATACGCTTAATCGTCTATCCCTCGATCCCGGAGTGATAGTCCTCACATGGCCGATCCGGCCAGCCTCTAACCCGCCCCGTCGAGCGGCCTACACACAGGCGATTACGTCCAAAAGTCAGAGGTAGGTGTGGCTAGTCTGAGGTCGCCCTGCGTCGTCGCGTTCGAATCTTCCTATTGGATTCTGGGGTGATCTTCACTGGCTTCGGGCCGCTGATGGCCTGTTTCGCTAGCTTTGCGCGCTTTGACGAAAGCTCCCGAATTCTGGCCGCGAGGTCCGACTGCTTGGTGGGCTTCTTCTTTCCCCTCAGCGAAGCGAATCGCTCGGCCCGCTCTCGAAGTATCCGCCGCCCGAACGAAGCCTTCCAGCGTTTCCCGCTCGTCTACTTCCATTTGCTCGCCGTGCTTCTTAAGCCACTCGCGAGCATCCTCGACGTCGATTTCCGCTAGCGCAGCATGGCGCCAGACGTCGATCTCGGACGATTGAAGCTCTTGAATCAAAGGGAATGTTGCCAGCCAGGAATTCGCGTCCTCATCGTCGACATCCTCCCGCTGTGCCCAAGGAGAAGGATCGGGGTCAGCCAGTTTTTCAAGCACCGTGACTGCGGACGGTGGTGGCCACCCCTGAGGCCACGAAGATCTCTTCTCCCAGAGTCTCAGAATCAATTCAACGCACTCATCCGCCGCAGCCTTCCGAGCCGCCTTTGTACGAGCCCTCTCGGAATCGCGCATCAACTCAGCGATCCTGTGACACATCCAGCGGCTCAGTGTGTCGGTCGAATCGTCAAGCCCTAATTGATTGACTATCGTTCGACCCAACTCGACGACGTCTTCCAATTCGTTCGAAGGTTCCGCCTTCCTTGAGGACGTAGATTCTCGATTCGTCATATCCCTTATCTTCCTCGTTTGACGCTCTCCCGGGCTTCGAGCGACCGAACATGTCAACTCCAACTTCGAGAATCAAGTCCATCTGCCGGCGCCTCAGATAGTCAAGTAAATCCGCAATCCGGACCCATGTGCGTTGTCCATCCGACGTCTCACGTTCTTCGCGTCGCGACCCAAGGGGGCTTCCATCGCTCCAGATTTCAACTCTAATTCGGAGATCGTCACCTGCTCGAAATCGACAACCAGTCGCATCGGCGACAAGATTGCTTTGCATCAAGAACGAGGGTTCTGGAATCGTTCTGCTACTCGGAATCTTGCCGGCATAAGGGTCATGTCGATCTAGACCTTCTCGGTTCTTTTCGAGCTGTTCTAACCAGCCGAGTAGCTGGAAACCCGGCTCGTTGATTTCGCCGCCGCTGTAGTGATTGTCCTCGCCCGCATAAGGAAGACGAAACTCCCGCGGCGGCGCTGTCTGTAAGGCTCGCATGAGAGCCGCTGACGTTTCTGATGAGACAAGGGCACTTCTCACACGAATATGGACCCAGTGATCCTCATCCTGAGTGCCGATGTATGCGTCTACTGGTAACCAGTCTGTGTCTCGATCGAGCCCAAGGTAGCTATCAAATAGGGTGCCGTCGTTCTGAGTCAGCTCCTCCGGAGTTGGAACAACTCCAAAGCACGCGGGCTCCATGGGGGTTGGCGCTCTTCGATCGGCTATCCAACAATCCGAGTCTGTGTCCAAGTAACTCTGAAGCCAGTAAGTCCACGGATCTCCCGGGTCGTCGTATGGCTCAACCAATATGGGTGTTTCTTCATCCAGCAACTCTCCCGCCACAACCAACATGGCGTGATATTCGAGGTACGAATCAAGCAATTCGACAAGAGGTTGCTCGCCATGGTCGTTGCGCACCAAGTGCCAGTCGTAGTCGTCCCGGTCCCGGCGAGGGTCGGACCTGCACTCATCATTAGTTCGACCCCAAACGTCGGTAACCCACCGATCGGCTCGGCGAACTATTTCCCCCGTGGGCATGCCAAACACTTGCCCCAGAGGCTCATACCAGTACCTCGTCGTGTCCATCGTGTCGAAGTGGAAAGTTGACTTGACGTCGTAGCTAGAGCCTGCGTGGCGGTATCCGTGGTCGCGCTCGAGATGCGTCGAGATCGGGCGATTGCAGAAGCGAAGCTCTTCAACCGTTGCATCCGAAAGAGTGTCAGGCAGTCTTAACGCGATTCGGCGGGCGAACTCGCGAACAACGACATGAGGGAACTCTCTATCCAAAGCGATCTCCGCGAAGGTCGCGGCATGGCCCAAGAGAATCTCCGGACGCTCGTCCGCGACGCGCACAAGAGAAAGAAGAGTCCACATCCTGGCTGACATCCAGAAAAACTCCAGGCGAGGGGAACCAAAAGGATCACTGGTCGTGGTGTGAAGTCGTTGCAGAACTTCAGCAACGAACTCACTCTCTCCGACATCAACCATCAGGCCGCGTGTTGCGTGCGCAGCTCGCCATCTCACCCGCTTGTCCGAGTGACCCAAGAGCCTCCACAGGAATCCAGCAGTCGTCGCTGATTGACCCTCGAGGCTGGCGGCAGGAGGGACCCCGTCCTCCAGCGGCACAATACGTTTGAGACACCAGTTGGCTATTTCGCAACGAGTTTCAACCTCTGCCAAACTTGTGCATGCCTCGACTATGGCCAAGAGTTGCCCAGTCTCAAGCTGTTCCAGGTTGTTCGCTGTGGCCGCCAGGACCTCACCGAGCCGCTCCTTCGTGAGCCGAAAAGGAAGCTCCAGGGTGGGTCCCCATCCCCAGTATGCAAATGAAGTCACGTGAAAAAGGTTGGGCAGATAATCGTGGAGAAAGGATTTGCTCGTCTCGTCGAGCCACTGCTTGATTTCGGGCGACCCTGACCATCGCTCCTCCGCAGCCCGGAGGAATCGCGCCAGGCCAGATCGGAAAGAGATCCGATCGCCATGATTAGCAGTTGTCTCGCTGAGTCTCTTGAGAGTCTTGAGCCGGTTACGAGGCGAAGCCGCTGATGCAACCGCTAACAGAAATTCAGCAACCTCGGACTCCGAGGCGAAGGCTTCCTCAAGCTCGAATAGGTTCTCGCTCACGTTCTCCAAATCCGTATCCATGAGAATTTCTTGGACTTTGTTGGCCCGATCCGATCCATAGCTGGGGTAGGAGTCTGATGAAGAGAGGCCCGTTTCCTTGATGAACGCATCCAGCGCCTTCAGCTCCCTGTATTTCGTCGTACCCGCGAGGCCCATTTCTTCGCCCGCGGCGGCAAGTGCCTCTGCAAGTTCGCTTCTTGAATAGATCGGCACATCCTTCTGCACCCAGTCGGCCAATCTTCCAAACGAATCAACAAGTTGGGAACGACCCGCGGGACCTCGATCAAACAGGAGTTTGAGCAACCGGATTCCGAGATTCACCATCGAATTGCTCTCGTTAACTACCCGCGATAGCCAGATGCCCAGTCTGGGCTCTAGCCAGCCGACTTCAGCAGCAGCTCGTACGAGGATAGGAATGCCAGCCCCGATGTGGATACGGTCCTCGTCGTCCCATTGGGTCGCAAGAACAAAGCCCGATGGAGGATCCAACTCTGTTACCGAAGCCAGGACACGACGGTGAGGAATGACTTCAGAAGGATCTGAAACAAAGGGCGAGACTGCTTCAGTTGTCCGAGCCAGGCGGTCCGCCAGCTCTAAGGACGCAGGGCGTCCGAGGGAAGATGAAAGGCCCGCGGCAATTCGCGCGACGACATTCAACTGTTGACCCACGTCATCGTCGATGCCTTGAGCAGCTTCGACTGCCAGACTGAAGTGTTGTTCGGCTAGAGACCTGTCGGTGTCCAAAGCAGCACTGGCGGACTCAATCAGAATGTCTCGTCGTTCGCTGGCTGTGTAGGCCTTCTCGTCGAACTCATTCGCTGCCTGTTCCAACAAGGTAAGAGCGAAGTCGACGTGCCTGTCTCGTCGTATTAAGGCGGTGGCAACGGCCACCTTCAAAGAAGCTGTGCGCGGAAGCACCGAGTCCCCAACGTCAATCACTCTGCGTAGATGAAGTAAGGAGTCTCCCGTCGCCAACGCCAAGGCTTCCGTTGCCGCCAGGGCCCACGCCCGGTAGCGAAATCGACCTCGGAACCATTTGTTCGCCGCTTGCTGCTCGAAGTGCCGCAGCTGTGGGTCGAGTAGGACTCTGATGTCTTTTGCTCGGGCCGGCTGAACAAGCTGTTGGGCACGCGCCGTAAAGACGGGAAGGAACGGGGCTAGCGCCTCCTTGAACGAATGTCTCTCGCCTGCGGCAGAGTCATAGGAGTTGGGTTTTGGATCGGCTGGGGGCTTGAGTTTGTCGGGTAGCAAATCATCCATCTGGACAACTCGGCCCTTAAGGGCAGCGTTCAAGCAAATACTCCTTAGAGCTCCAAACCAGGAGTCCATTGGGCCGTACTCTCCAGG
>JALZBR010000135.1 GCA_030863485.1 Actinomycetota bacterium | reverse complement strand
TTCACGCAGAAGAACACCGTGGATGTCTTGTAGACCGAGGCGAAGTTCATCGCTTCGTGGAAGTCACCCTCAGAGGTGGCTCCGTCGCCGAACCACGCCAGCGACGATGCTCGCTCTTTACGGATCTTCGCCGCCCACGCGACGCCCACCGCGTGCGGCAGGTGCGTTGCGATAGGAACGCAGATGGGGCCCACCTTGTGCTCGCGGGGATTCCAGAAACCATGCGTTCCCCCGTAACCCCGCCACCAGGCCAGGACCGTCGAAGGCGCGACGCCGCGCAAGATGCCGATCGCGTTCTGGCGGTAAGAGGGGAAGACCCAGTCGGCGTCCTCACAAGCAAGCAGAGGCCCAGCTTGGGTGCCTTCCTCGCCCCAATAGAGCGCGTATGTCCCGATGCGTCCCTGACGTTGCAGGGCGACTGCGCGTTCGTCAAAGGTGCGTAGCAGGATCAAGGAGCGGAAGAGCTCGATGAGGTCCTTCTCCGCCAGGCCCTCGGGCACAGCGGCGTCGGGCAGGTCGCTGCCGTTGCCGATGATGCGGACGATGTCGGTCATGGTGGCGACCTTTAGGCCCTCTGGCCGGACCCGAACTCCGCGGTACGCACCAGACGGATCCGCGAGATCTTGCGGATGCGCTCCTGCGCGTGGAGCTCGGCCGCCTTGGCCGTGGACAAACCACGCTCCTTAGCGAGAGTGAAGATGAGTTGCATCTGCTTATAGATGCCCTCGACCCTGGCCATCGCGCGCTCGCGGTCATAGCCGCGCAGCTCGTCCTCGACATTGATGAGACCACCTGCATTGATGACGAAGTCCGGGGCGTAAAGGATGCCGAGATCGCGCAGCTTCTCGCCGTGTTCCTCGCGGGCCAACTGGTTATTGGCGGCCCCGGCGATGATCTTGCACTTGAACTCAGAGATCGTGTCGTCGTTGATGCCGCCACCCAGCGCGCAAGGCGCGAACACGTCGCATTCGAGCTTATGTATGTCGTCCAAAGGGACCGTGTCGACGCCGTGGTCCTTGACCGCGCGGGCCATGTTGTCGACGTCGATGTCACCGATCGTGACCTTCGCGCCCTCTTTGACCAGGTAGCCGGCCAACGCGTAGCCGACCTTGCCGACCCCTTGAAGGGCAACGGTCCGCCCTGCTACCTCAGGCGATCCGAACACCTCGAGCAGACAAGCCTTGATGCCGTTCAGAACCCCATACGCGGTCACGGGGGACGGGTCTCCCGAGCCCCCGTAGGTGTGCGAGCAGCCTGTGACCCAACGGGACTCGCGGCGAACGATGTCCATGTCCTCTAACGCGGTCCCTACGTCTTCCGCGGTGATGTAGCGACCGCCCAGGGTCTGCACGAACCTGCCGTAGGCACGCAAGAGTTCTTCGGTCTTGATCCGTCGGGGGTCGCCGATGATGACGCCCTTGCCGCCTCCTAGGTCGAGGCCGGCGGCGGCGGCTTTGTAGGTCATGCCTTTGGAGAGGCGCAAGACATCGATCAGCGCGTCCTCCTCCCTGTCGTAGGGGTAGAAACGGGTGCCGCCCAGGGCGGGTCCGAGTGCGGTCGAGTGGATCGCGATGATCGCCCGCAATCCCGACTGGTCGTCCGAGCAGTAAACGATCTGCTCGTAGCCATCGCCATTGATGTGCTCGAAGACGCTCATGAGGAAAGGGTCTCCCGTGGTTTTCGCCGGAACCCCATCGTTCCAGGCTGGTCGCCCATCGTACCGCCTGGCAGATTCCCGCTTCTGTCGTGCCCGGTGAGTAGCATCCGGAGAGATGATCAAGACGGCCTACCTACGCATCTATCAGCCCCTCTCCTCGTTCCCGCGCCACGAGCAAGAACAGTGGATCGATAGCTGTCGGGACACAGAGGGGGCCGAGCCGAAGGTCTCGCGGCGCTGGCTGATCGCCTCCTCGTTGCCTGACGCTCCCGACCTGGCCACCCCTACAGAGGGCGCCTTCGTGCGCGAGGTAGACGGCGAGATGCTGATCTGTCCCTGGCGGACCAGGTTGCGCATGTTGGCTGGGTTGCTGGCTTTTCGCAACAGCGTGCCTGAAGAGGTGGCCGAGGCATTCGTTCCCGAGACCGAAGCCCGAAGGGCCGCTCACGAGTTGGCCGTGCTGGGCGACGAGCGCCCCGAGGTCAGGTCACACATCCTGCACGCGAACTGGCACGTGCCGCTGCGGTGGTTCGCTTGTTTCGAGGATTCCGAGCGCATCCTGACCGAGGACAAAGACGGTCTTCGGGTGCGCTACGAAACGAGGCTCAACACCGCGGCTCAACGGCTGTCGCGCGCCGTCGCGATCCTCGAGAACAAGTGGATCGACGATGGTGTGATCGCGGCGGTACGCGAGCTGCATGAGTGGCTCGCCGACTTCGATACCGACGGTTTGCTCGAGCTCGACTATGGAAGCGTTGCGGGGATGTTCTCCGACGACGAGCTCGTCGAGGACCGCTCCGCGGGAGAGGTCGCCGCTTGTTTGGACGCGCTCGAGACGGAAGACGTCATCCGCGCAGGTCGGATCTTCGGCAGCCTCACGGATCGCTGGACCGAGGCGCGGGCAAAAGAGGTCGTCAACTAGCCGGTCTGTCGTTACTCACGCTCGCGCGGCGGCGCGGAGGGATGAGTGAAACGTGCTGGCGACAGATTCGGGGCGTATCGGACTAGTCGGTCTGTGCTATCCGACCCATAGTCACCAAAACGCCCAAAATGACCCTTTCTAGCCATTACGACTCGCGGCGTTTCCGCCCAATATTTCCGCAGTGGCAAAAGTGGCCAAAAGCCACATGCCCATGCGGATCGGAGGAGCCGATCCCAGAGGAACGGAGGCAGAGGATGAAGGCGCAGACAGACGATGCGCTCCTTACGCCTGCTGAGGTCGCGGC
>JALZBR010000223.1 GCA_030863485.1 Actinomycetota bacterium | reverse complement strand
CATTTGCAAACCTTCCAGCGACAAAGCGACGCGTTCATTTCGATGCTACTGGTCTGAAGGGTTGAACCTCGGTATCCACTAACGCGAGGCCGCCCTCAGCAAACGCGCGGACTCGAGGGTTGCTTCTCTAAAACGCCAGGACCCCTGAACCACGGCTGATTCCACGTATCAGTGAACAAGAGGCCGCTTAGTCTCGTCAAATCCCCGAAAGCCGGTTCCCGTGTGAAGTTGAGGTCGACCGTGTCCTCCACCGACTGATTCGGAAGGACGGTTCCTAGTACAACCTCAATCACAGTTCCAACTTGATCTGCCAGCGACATCGTTTCTGCGCCCGGATCTCCTACGACCAAGACGACATTGTCGATTGGGTAGTCACCGGCGTTGTGAACCTGGTACCTGACAGACCACCGTCCCCTAGCATCGCAGCTCGGGATTGCTTGCACTCCCACAGCACGAGCCATGGCCATACGTCGATTCAGTTCATCAGCTCGCCTGCGCTCTTCCTCGAGCTTCCGCTCCACTTTGGAAGCACGAATCTCCAGCCCCGTAAAGAACAGGCCGGCAGCAGCAGCAGCGCCGGCGATCCACTCCCCTACCGTCCCAAACTGTAGACCCATTTGAACTCCCGATCGGGTCGATCACACGTGCGGGTTGCCATTCACCGACCCCGAGCGACCCCATAACCTTCACCTCTAGCTCGAGAACAGGATATCGAATGGGGATTCTCTTCTGATGCAACGGAAGCAAGATGACAGCCTGCGACGACCCATACTTGGCCCCGAGCCAGTACCCGTGGTCCTGAGTTGGGCCGCTTTGCAAGGCTGTCGCATATAGCCTCAACTTGTGGGAGGAACTCGCTCATGCATCTTCTGTCTACGCCGAGGGGAACTTACCCGCGAGCACGTCTTTCCAGTTTGGCTCGGCAAGGCTCTCGGCACGACGGCAACAGAGATGGCCAAGCAAGAGTTCACCAAGAACGATCAAGTCGTCCGCAGTTACTCTGCCCCAGGCTTCAGCCTGAAATCGAAGGTGGTCTGTAGGCATTGCAACAACGAATGGATGAGCCAACTCGAATCTGCAATCAAGCCCATCCTCGAACCCATGGCACTAGGTCACTGGCCAGTCATGCTCAGCTCGCAGGATTGCGCAAGGCTCGGGGCTTGGGTCCTAAAGACAGTCGTAATGCTTGAGATGGCACAGCCGACACCAGCAGTTATTCCTCTATCACACCGCAAGCATGTCGCCCGGAGGTTGAGCCCGCCCGCGAGGGCGCAAGTCTGGGCCGGCGCCCGCCCGCCGGGCCAGGCTCCCACTCGCTTTGACCATCAGAGCGGTGGTGATTCGGAGACAAAGCTTCACGACGGTTACATCGCTCTCCTTGGCGTCGGACAGTTCTTTGGCTACGTCGTTTCTCTTCCGTCGACTGGAAGGGACTCGGAGGATCCGCCTCCGTTCTTGCTGAATTTCGAGGAGGCGCCAATCTTTAAGCGACTTTGGCCAGCGCCCACTCAAGGTATTCGCTTTCCTCCTAAATGGTCGTGTAAGGACGATGACCTCGACGACCTATGGCCGTCGCTACGAGCTTAAGAGCTCAGTTCCCGCAAGAACGTTGGGCCACCAGGCCGGTACCGAAAGCGCCTTAGCCTCATTGGCCAACTGATCTTAAGGGGGGTCGCAGATTGCCCCATCCACGATCAGTCTACGTCGAATCCCGCTACTGGTAGGCGTTCGAAGCGCACCGGACTCATAGTCTCAGAATCGGTCTCAAGTATCCGATGCCCGCGAATGACTCCGCCTATATCCTCTTATGGCGTTCAAATGGAGTGTGCGCGACCTGCGTTACTGATTGAGGGCGCTGTGGACGATCATCCGATTAACAAAAGCTGAAGGACTCCCTCGCCACCCACTACCGCCCGGCTCTCGTGAAGCATCTGGCGGCCGGCCTCTTCAACGTTTGCCGCCCTTAGTCGCCCCTCGACGGCGTAACGCCCGCCATTGATTGCGCGAACGCGCCCCCAATAGTCCGCCAAGTCGATCAGCACCTCGCTGGAGCAAGCATGCATCTGGCCGAGCTCGTCAGGGCCGCCTACGACGAGGGTGACCATCCACTCCTCCACCTGGTCAGCAGTTCATGTAGCCGAAGCCCGGCGCGAAGACACGGTCGCTCGACTCGTAGTAGTAGACAACGGCAGGATTGCCAGGTGAGTTGACGTCGGCAACTTTGAAGATGTCATACGACTCACCCTGATCTTGTCCTGTTCCCTGAAAGACAGCTTCTACGTAGCGGGGATCCATGTCAAAGCAATAGCCCATACGTTCTTCGATCTTCGTATAGGGCTTGGTCCACACCTCGCCCTCGTAGGTGTCGTTCCCCGACATGATCATCAATACCGCGGTCAAAGCCAGGACGATCACAACACTCGACGCAAGAGCGATCTTCCATCGTCGATCGAGACCAGCTAACCAGCTTCCTGTGCGGCCGCCTCCCGAAGATTCTCCCTCGTCCGAAGAGCGCTGGGCCTGGTGGTCATCAGTGAGAACCGTCCCACATTGCACGCAGAAACTGCCGTGCTCCCAGCGAGCACCGCACACGGGACACTGACCCGGCGGTTGTGCCTTCGACGTCGGCTCGGTCATCGCTGCGTCCTTCCTCTAATGACGTGCACCTCCACTGCCACCCACTGTCACAGAGTATATTCTGTAGATAAATAGTCTTCCTCCCGCCACAGTCCCATGAATGAGTAGGCGAGGAGGAAAGTCCATTGAGGCCGCCTTCGGCGAAGTCCTACGCGAGCTCCGTCTCGGACGCGAAATGTCGCAAGAGGCCCTCGCGCACGCCTGCGCCCGACACCCCACGTACATCAGCTTGCTGGAACGGGGAAAGAACTCTCCATCCTTGAAAACCCTCTTCCTCTTAGCAGAGGCGCTCCGCTGCAGGCCGTCCGAGATCGTCAGAGACGTCGAGAATCAGTTGAAGTCGTAAAGAGTCTCGATCTAGCTTGCTCAACGAACTGCATTGCGCATACCCCTAGAGGGCAATCACAGCAGACGGGCGCCTTTCTTTGGGCGACGAGTAAGCGGCTTAAGGTCCGACTAGTTCCACACTTCCTCGCGGGGACCGGGAGGGTCATTTCCTCGTGGTAAACGGCCCCGGAGCACCGAGCGCCTGACTCATTAAGACAGGGGCGCCGCGCTCGAGCAAGGTAACTCGATGGTCGTCAGGGCTCGAGATGAAAGCCAACACGCGCTTGCCTGCGGGATTGTGTAGCGCCCTCGGCGGGATTCGAACCTGCGACACCAGGTTT
>JALZBR010000190.1 GCA_030863485.1 Actinomycetota bacterium | reverse complement strand
GTGGTACCTCGACGGCCAGCTATCGGGCGTCGACTGGCTGGTGTGGCGCTGCGGGATGAGCGCCCGCACCGCCAGAGACAAGCTGCGGGTGGCCCACGAGCTGCGCCGGCGCCCGGCGGTGGCCGGGGCCTTCGCTGACGGGAGGCTGTCGTACTGCAAGGTCCGGGCCATCACCCGGGTGACCGACACCGACGAGGAGACCGACGCCTGGCTCCTGCGCCTGGCCGAGGTGGGCACGGTGGCCGACCTGGACCGGGCCGTGCGGCACTGGGCCCACCTCCGGGAACAGGAGCGGGGGGTGGGCGACTACCTGGCCCGCTACGACCGCCGGGCGCTGCGGGCCTCCCGCACCTACGACGGGATGGTGGTGATCGAGGCAGTGCTGGCCGCCGAGGAGGGCGAGGAGCTCTTGCGCCTGCTCGAGGGTGGAAAGGCTGGGGACGGCGGTTCACGTGAACCGCAGCCGACCGCCCAGCGGCGGGCGGACGCGCTGGTGGAGCTGGTGCGGGCGGGGCAGTCGGCCGCTCCCACTCAGGGCTCCGACCGCTACACCCTGCACCTGGTGGCCGACGTCGACGCCCTGGCCGACCGCTTCGGGACCCGCGCTGAGCTGCTCGACGGCACGCCCCTGGCGACCGAGACCCTGCGCCGGCTGGCCTGCGACTGCGGCGTGGTGCGCCACCTCCTGCGGGGCCGCAGCCAACCCCTTGACGTCGGCACCCGTACGCCGGTGTGGACCGCGGCCCAGTGGAGGGCCATCTCCCTGCGCGAGGGGGCCGGTGCCGGTTCGTGGGCTGCGAGCGGCGCACCTGCGACATCCACCACGTCCGCCACTACGAAGACGGCCGGCCCACCGCGGCCGACAACGGCATCCTGCTCTGCCCCCGCCACCACACCGCGGTGCACGAGGGAGGGTTCCGCATCACCGGCGAACCCAACGGCACCCTCACCTTCCACCGCCCTGACGGCAGAGTCCTCGCATCTTCGGAGGCCGGACCGCTGTCGTAGGGCGGCGAGTGCCCGCTCAGGCGCCGGTCCCCGATCCGCGACGGCGCGCGTGACAACCACCAGACGCACCTCCGGCAAGCGCCCTCGGGCGGCGTTGACGGGCGGGGTCGGACTTTCCCGTATCGCCGCCGCTCGGAGAGTATGACCGATCGCAGCAACCCCCCTTGCGCTCGGCTGACTACGGGAGCGCGCCGAGCCTCACCAATAAACGACTCAAATCCAGGCAACGGCATTCACGCCTCCGTCGGGATTCCTTCTTTCATGCTGGCAAGGTCAGAATTCAAGAACCCTTCGCTTCGCTGCTTGAAATTCATCCTCAGACAGGATCCCGCGGTCGCGCATGGCCACGAGCTGTTCCAATGCGGCCACAATACCACCGGGAGGTCCAGTCGTAGCCGTCGACGTCGACGGACTATCGTTCCACTCGGTCACCAGCAAGTGTTCCTCATCCCAGCTCATGGCGTGTTGGAGCGACTGGTATAAGTCGACAAACTGCTTAGACCCAGCTCCATACTTCACTTGGAACTGGTGGCCGCTGCCAAGGCGAATAATTGGCATGACGCCGCCATCGAATTCCATGAAGGTGTCGAGAGGCCAGAAGTCATGATGCTTAGTCGGAAACACCTGGAGCCAACGCAGCCAATGCGTTGTAATCACAAGGTGACCAATATTCATGTTCCCATGGCGGCACTCGTAAGATGCCAGAATTCGTTCCTCAGGATCCGGAGAGACCCGCTTTAGCAAGGCGAAACACTTGGGGTTGTACTGCCCATAGTAGGGGGACCGTCGTGCTCTCTCTAGCCACGGGTTCTCCGATTGGTCGGGACCCTGCTGAGGTGTGTTCGTCAGCCGATGTGTTGTGTCGAGCGCCCGCGCTAGGCGCGCTATCCGTCGCCGACGCGGACACAGCGGCCGTCAAGTACTTGAGGGCGGTGGGGGTTGACCTGCTAAAGAGGCTGAAGTTGAGCTTGGATGTGCAGAGCCGCTCCGCACGCCGAAGGGCCGCAACATCACCGTCCGCGGCCTCGTAAAGCTTACGAGCGGCGGTCTCGATCGGCGTATTCCGACGCGCAAGTTCGCTTGCAAGGCCAAGCAGTCTGTAAGGATTCACACTTTCCAACTGGGTAGCCCCCCGCTTTCAAAGAATCTGGAAGCCACGGATCGATGGTCTGCCACGCCAAGCCTCCGTGGGCCACTCCCTGCCATTTGCCCCGGGACACCACTCTATGGTCTCGTAGCCAAACCAGCGCCTTCAGACGCGCTCGCTCATCCCACCCGGCACCGGGATGCATGATCCGGCTGCGAGCAGGAGCGGACAGGTCCCTCGAGTAGGCTCGGCTCGCGGCGCAAAGGCCCAACCGACCTCCGTATGAAGGCTCCGCCCTGGTCGCGCCCACCAGCGGAGAAGACGGCGACAATGTCCGTGGCGCGCTCCGCAGGACAGGCCCGGCGATAGGTGGCACGCTCTCGACGGGGGGTGGAAGCATCGCTGGTGTGGCGGAGGGATGCTCTGGGAGCGGATGAGCGGCCAGCCGCTTCGGATGGCGGACGAGCTGTCGAGCCGAGACATTCCGACACGACCTGGCGTGTATGCCTGGGATCGGGACGGTGAAACCGTTTGCTCCGGTTGTGCGACCGCACGTCGGGCCTGCGGGGAGACGAATTTGGGGCAAGCACCTCAAGGACGACCGCGACTTATCCCGCTCCTCGTTCCGCAGGAACGTCTGCGAGCCCCCCGGTATGGGAGCGACTAGCAAAGTCACGGCGCGACCGACGTTGATGACGGCCGCAGACGTCGACCCCGTCAACACGTGGATCCGTGCGCGAGGTCGCATGGATTGAGTGCGACTCCGCGGAAGACGCCAAGGCGCTTTGAGAGACCCTCCGCGGCGAGTGGCTACCTCTACTCGCTCGGCGCTGGCTGCCTCCTTGAGAGCGCGCCACCCCGGCGTACGGGGATAGGCGAGACCGCGTGTCGCCGCCAGGATTAGGGGACGCCCTGCCGAAGCGATGGGCCGCGCCGAGCCTGTCCGGAAGCGGCACGTGTGCGCTACCTCGAGCGCTTCGCTGCCCAGACCGGCACGAGCGTTATGGCGCGGGCCGCCCACACGGCTGCGCCGGTTATCGGGCGGGCGACGGAACCCAACAACGACCGACCGAGGCATCTCTCCGCCGGACGAGGTGACGCCGCGAATAAGCCACTCCACTCGTCCGTCTCGACGTGCCGCTTCGGCGCGTCACCTGGGGCGCCAGTTGGGGGCACCGGGTCGACTAGCCCAAACGTTCGGCACGGAGGGGATGCAGCTCCGTCGTGATCTGGCCACCGGTTCTCCTTCCGTGCCGCTTCTCCCCACTCCAACGCGAAGAGCCAGTTATCATCTCCCTCTGAAGATGAGTCCCGCCTCGCTTTGAGGAGTTCCGGCTCGGGGATGAAGCTTAGTTATGCCTCCCGGGCACGCTGCTATCATTAGCAGATGGACCTAACCAGTCCGATCGCTTTGCTTGGGATTGCTCTCGTAGTGGCCGGAGTGCTAGGCGGTGGCGCAAAGCTGCTCGGTACGGAGATCCCTGTTATTGCCACCCTCACTCGCCAGGTCATTACTGCCCTTATCGGTCTTGCGTTGTTTGTTGCCGCCCAAGTCGCACACAGCGAGGCCGAATTCCGGGTTGAGTCGGCATCTGTCGCATGGAACCGCTCGGCGTCGCTTAGGTGTGCCGTGGATGAACTGTACGTAGGTCATGTAACGGTGGCGGGTTCTGAAGGTGGGAACGTGCAGTATCGCTTTCTCGTCAACGGCCAGCCTCAGACGATCCAACTACTGCGAGTAACTCGGAGCGGTACGTACACGGTTCAAGGTCGCTACCAGGAGAGATATTCTCCTGAGCTACCACCCCTGGCGCCACTCCGTCTGCAGCTTGAAGTGTTGTCCCCAAATAGGCTCCAAAGCGCGGCGGCGACACTTCCCGTCGTACGTAGGTAAACCCAAGAAGACATGGAGTTCCCGCGTCGAGATCGGCTGGCCCTGTGCCGGATCAATGCAAGCGCTGAATCCTAGGGCTGACGTTTGGTGGATGGAATATGCTGAGGCTCACTGTTCCGAGCGCAGGGTCCACGGGGGATGTCATGGCACCACTGGCGCGCAACCCCCGACCGAGCGGCTCGCACCTCGGACCGCCGGAGGCACACCGGTGTGGACCCCGCAGGTCCTTGAGGTTACTGCGCGCCTCCTCAGCGCGGACGCAGAGGGGCCGGCGCGCTACCAACCGGAGGCAGTGCACCTCGCTTATCGATGCCTTGCGCGATTGAGCGTCTTGCCGCAATCACCATCGGAGCCACGCGAGTTCATCGGTCCTGTGTTGTTGGGCAAGGTTTGGTGAGAGCCGTCCAGACGTGGACATGTCACCCTTCCCGGATGGGGTCAGCGCCGGCGCACAGCGTCCCCCGACCCGCCGATAGTGGATACCCCGCGTGGACGCGCCTTTTCCGTACGTCCAGTCAGGACTGGGCAGCCCGGGAAGATCGATTCTGGCAGTGAAGCCAAGACGCAAGACCCGGCGCCCCACCTCCAACGGTTTCTGGCGACGTCCTAGACTGGCGCCAATGACCTACCGCGGAATCGGGTGTGGCCCAAGCGAGGGTAGGGCATGATGGTGACGGGCGAGAGGGCGCACCACGGCATATGGTTTGACCGGCCCGGAGTACCGCACACGAGTAAACACGAATTGCCCTGAATGACTCTGATCCTGACATGTGTCACGCCCCACTATGTTGTGCAGGTGTCGGATCGTAGGCTGACCTTCATGGATGGCCGCGTCCGAGAGCATCCTGAAAACAAGACCCTGTTCTACAACGGATTCGCAACATTCGCTTACACCGGCCTGGCCAAGATAGGTGCGACACCGACGGACGAGTGGTTGATGGACCGCCTCGTAAGCACGAGCAATCTGGGCGTCGCCCTCCCGGCGTTGGCGGATGCGGCCACGCGAGCACTCCGAAACTATGACTTTCGAGGTGCGACGCCTGCCAACCGTCGGGTCTGGCGGCGACTCGGGATCGTGAGTGCCGGATTCGTTGGACTGAAGGAACCCGAAAAACACGGACGGCACGCCGTTGCGGATCACGCGCATCCTTTCCTGTCGGTCGTTTCAAACTTCTACGACCCGCTGGAGACCTGGAAGCGAGAATCGGAAGTGCGGTTTACCCACACCTTTCAATTCTTGCCCGAGAATGATGACATGATTCTTCTGGCGGCTGGTAAGCCATTGAGCCAGCCGGACGTGACGGAACTGAAGCGTTCACTCAGGAGGAGCTTGGCTCATTCCAACAGTGCATGGCCGGCAGCTCGGCTCCTCGCCCGTCATGTGCGAGCCGTCTGGCGCAGGGACCGCAAAGGACCCGTCGGGCCGAACGTTATGTGTATGCTGCTGCCTCGCCCGAGGAACCCAAATCAGTTCAGCTTTAGTGGTTCACCGTTCCCACTGCAGGATACAAGGCTCACGGAATTGCAGGTTTTTAGCAGGCATAGCGCTGCGTGGCCCGGCGAACCAGACATAGAGAAACACTTCATCTACTGGCCGTACGACTCAACCGCGTTTCGTTACTATTTTCCCAACATCGTCACCTCGGACGGGCGGTGCCTTAAGGGCGGTAGAGTAGGTCCTGTCGATGTTATTGATAGAGAGGTACCGGAAACTACTCCGATTCCTCCCTGGGAGCCTCGGCAGCGACCGCCGCTGCCTTAGTTCTGACGCCGGCATTAGCACCAATGTGCCGTACGAGGGCATCCCGCGATCCAGCGGTCGTTGTAGTGCCGTGTTCGGCCGTCAGATCAGAAC
>JALZBR010000174.1 GCA_030863485.1 Actinomycetota bacterium | reverse complement strand
CTGCAGGTCTGGCGGCGGCTACGCGGCTCAAACGGGCAGGACTAGCCGTCAGAATATTGGAAAAGGATCGCGACGCTGGGGGCACGGCACGCAGTGACACACGGGCCGGCTACACATTTGATCGCGGAATACACGGCCTTTACTCCAGTGACACCGAGGTTATTGCAGAACTCTCATCGTCCTCACGAAGCGAAGTAATCCGTTTTCCGCTCAATATCGCTGACTACTGGCACGGCTATAAGGGTCCCCACCCTGCGCAGTCCGCCCTCAGCTGCTACCCAGAGGCTGTATCAATCGTCATCGCTGATGAAATGTTGGGACGACTTAACATCACACAGGCCGCCCAGGATCGCGACGACGAGACACACCGGACTGGTACATATGAAGACTGGTGCCTCTACCACTTTGGCCCCACCTTTTCTGCCGAGTTCCTCTTCCCCTACGCCAGGAAGTTCTGGACGGTAGAGCCACACGAGCTCACCACCGATTGGACCGGCAAGCGGGTACCAATACCAACGAGAGAACAGCTCCTTGCTGTCCACGAAGGACCTGTAGTGCCCTATGAGCACTACGTTCGCGAAGTCCTATACCCTCAGAGCGGAGGGTTTGGGTCTTTCTTCTTCGGCCTAGCGAACGAACTCCGAATAGACTACGCCTGTCCGTCTGCAACGGTAATGCCGGAGCGTCGCCAGGTGGCGACGGCATTGGGCGAACTCATTAGCTATGATGCGCTGGTTTCAACCATCCCACTGCCTAGCCTCGTAAGACAACTCACCCCTTCCCCAACCTTTGTGAGTGACGCCGCAAATGGTCTTCTGGCAACAGCGGGGGCGTTCGTCAACATTGGCGTTAGCCGCCTGGACCTCCTTGACGAGCATTGGCTATACGTTTACGACGCCGACATTCCCTTTGCGCGAGTTAGTAGCCCAAGTCGTTGGGCGCACGAAAACGCTCCAGACGGTGCTGGAAGCCTCCAAGCCGAGGTTTACTACCGTGGGAGGCCGCCTAACGCCGCCGAACTGACGTCGTCATGCATCGCGGCCTTGCGGCGCATGCGAATCCTTCGAGAGGCCGACGCCATTCTCTATTGTGATGTCGTATTCCAGCCAGTCGCAACGGTCATATATGACCATCGGAGAAACAAGGCCGTCGACGTACTACGCCGGTACTGTGAAGACAACGGAATCCATCTTGCTGGCCGCTACTCCCGATGGGATCATAGTCTCGTGGATGCGAGCATGCGGCAGGGGTGGGAAGCTGCGGACGCGGTATTGCAAGCGCCGTGACTCGGTTAGCGGTCCTCGCAGCAAACAAGGACTGGCTCACTCCGCTTTGCGATGCACGGGAAGCGCTGCGGGTGCCGTAGATGGAGTCCGGCACAAGTGACGCGGCGGTGTGGGCGGTGGCCGTCTCGGCAAGCGTCGCGGGGGCAGGAATTTGGGCTCTTGTGGCAACTCTTTGGACCGCTCGGCAGGAACGACGGGGAAAACTGGCCGGTCAATGGTATCAGATCGTATACACGAGCACTGATACTGACATGACCGGTTCTCCTCATCACATCGACTTGGTGGCGTGTCGGCATCGAGCGTCCACTGCGTCAGTATCTTCAACGGTATGGCGCGTTTGGGCGTCGACCGTTTCTCCCCCCGAACCAAGGGAGTGGAGGGCTGTTGGACGATACGCCGATGGCATCCTAGACGTGATTTACTGGCCGACAGCTGGCGAGGGAAGCCGCGGGTCGATTCATCTGTGGTACGTACGTGACAGCAGGTATCGGGGCCATTACGTGCGCACCATGGTAGAGACGGAGGACAAGCGGCTGGTTGCAGCAGAGCTTGAGAAGATCCCGCTCGAATGGGTAAGGGTCGGTGAGAGCAGCGAGATCCGGGCGACCCGCTGGCTCGGGGCAAGCAGTCAGACCGTTTCGCACCTGCCAAGATCGCTTCGACGCACTCTAAGAAAGGTTACGGATCAACCTCACGACTCTTCCAAAGCTGCACCAAAGCGCGAGCGTCAATTGAAGGACGGGGGATGAACCGGAGCCAATCATCGAGTTACCGAATAGCCGCCCCCAGCCTTTTCGCTGAGTGCCCACTGAAGATACGCGCTTGGCAGACGTG
>JALZBR010000155.1 GCA_030863485.1 Actinomycetota bacterium | reverse complement strand
GTTCTGCCCAAGGCCAGCTAGGCTCCGAAAACCCTCGTCGGCGTCTGCCGCTTGAGTGTCGCGCGCACTTAGAGGCCTGTGCCGCGGCCGCGCCACCGTCTTGCTCGCCTTCCGCGGGGCGTGTAGGCTGCGGCCATGAAGATCGGCGTGGCGGGCAAGGGCGGGACCGGCAAGACGACCATCTCGGCGACGCTGGCGCGCCTCGCGGCGCGGCGTGGTTACGACACGCTCGCCATCGACTGCGACACGAACCCCAACCTCGGGGTCAACCTCGGGCTTGACTTCGACGTTTTGAACCGGGCGCGGCCTCTTCCCAAGACCCTCCGGGGCGCGGAGCCCTGGACGGCCGAAAGGCTCATCCTCGAGCACGGCGTCCCCGCCGTCGACGGCGTCACGCTGGTCCTTGCGGCTCGTGTCGACGAGGCTGCCGTTGGCTGAAAGTGCGGCGAGCATGCCACCGTGCGTGGCCTCTTGGGAGACCTCCTCTCGGAACGCCATCAGCTCACCATTGCCGACATGGAGGCGGGGCTCGAGCACCTGACTCGTTCTGACGGGACGCTGAGGCACGTAGAGATGCTGCTGGTCGTGCTGGAGCCTTATCGAAAGGCGCTCGAGACGGCCCGTCGCACCCACTACCTCGCAAGAGAGCTGGGTATCCCCAGGATCTTCGGTGTGGCCAACAAGGTTCGAGATGCCGGCGAAAGGCAGGAGGTAGAGGCCTTCGCCGAGCAGCTGGGACTTCCGCTGCTCGCCATCATCCCGTACGACGAGGCCGTGCGCGAGGCCGACCGCGATGGCGTCGCGATCATCGACCTCGAGCCCGAAGGAACGACCGTCACCACGGTGGCTCGTTTGCTCGACGAGATCGAGCGCGAGTTCGTGGCCGCCTGACAAGCCGCGGCCTTCAGCAGCTTCAGGTCCTCGCCCGCTCGGCGGCGCGACGGCACGGCGTCGACGTCGTCTAGATTGCTGTCGTGGTGCAGGGACGCCCTCTGACCCTCGGAGCGGTCGGCGCGATGACGGCCCCTTGCTGCGACTCCTGTTGTGAGGCAGAGGGCCGAGTCCAAGGTGACCGGCAGCTCCAGCGGTTGCGCGACGTCAAGGAGATAAGGGCATCGGCGCTGGCAGGCGTCCTGCTGGCCGCGGGCGCCCTGGCAGGAGGCGCCGGCGCGGTGGCAGTTGGCCGCGTGGCTTTCGCCGCGACGCTGGTGGTTGGAGGTGCGACCTTCGTTCCCCAGTCCATGCGCGCGGCAGCAAGGGGCAAGGTCGGCGTCGGCACGCTCATGACGCTCGCCGCGGCCGGGGCCGTCGTTCTCGGCGAGCTCGGCGAGGCCGCGACGCTGAGCTTTCTCTTCTCGATGTCCGAAGGGCTCGAGGCCTACGCTCTCACCCGCTCGCGCCAGAGGCTGCGCGCGCTTCTCGAGTTGCTCCCACCGAGCGCGGCCGTGCTACGCGACGGACAGGAGCTCTCCGTCCACCCAGACGACCTCGAGGTCGGCGACCGCATGTTGGTGCGTCCGGGGGAGCGCATCCCGACGGATGGAGTGATCGTCGCGGGGCGCGGCACGCTCGACCTCTCGGCTCTCACCGGGGAGTCGGTGCCGGTCGAGCTCGGCCCCGGCGACCGCGTGTTCGCGGCGGCGATCAACGGCGGGGCTTTTCTGGAGGTCGAGGTCACGGCCGGCACTCGAGACAACGCGCTTGCCAGGATCGTGCACATCGTCGAGGAGGCTCAGGAGCGCAAGGCCGCCGGTCAGCGCATGGCCGAGCGCATCGCCCGGCCTCTGGTGCCCGCGGTGATGATCGTCGCGCTGGGCGTGGGCGCGCTCGGGAGCCTCTTCGGGTCTCCCGCGCTGTGGGTCGAGCGCGCTCTCGTTGTGCTGGTCGCTGCCGCTCCGTGCGCGTTTGCCATATCGGTTCCCGTGACCGTTGTGGCCGCGATCGGCGCAGCCACGCGTTCGGGGGTCCTCGTAAAGGGCGGGGCGGCCCTCGAAGCGCTGGCCGCCGTCGAGGTCGTCGCCTTGGACAAGACGGGGACCCTGACTTCTAATCAGCCTCGGGTCATCGAGGTCGTCGCGGCTCCCGGGGTCGCCGAGCGCGAAGTGCTAGAGGTTGCAGCCGCGCTCGAGGCCCGCAGCGAGCATCCGCTCGCGGCCGCCGTGCTCGCCGAGATGCAGCCGCGCTGGTCTGCCGAACAGGTCGAGGCCGTGGCGGGCAGCGGTCTCATCGGGCTGCTCGGCGGCGATGAGGTTCGTTTGGGACGGCCGGGCTTCGTCCACCCCGGCTCCCTCGCCGGCGACGCGGCCCGGCTGCAGGATGCCGGAGCTACCGTCGTCTTGGTCGAGAGGGCGGGTCACCTGCTCGGAGCGATCGGCGTGCGCGACGAACCGCGCCCCGAGGCGCGCAGGGCGGTCTCCGACCTCAAGGCCCTGGGCATCTCCAGGGTCGTGATGCTCACCGGGGACAACGCCCGCACGGCCGCGGCTCTTCGCGAAGCTGCGGGAGTTGACGAGGCGCGGGCCGAGCTTCTGCCCGAGCAGAAAGCCGAGGCGGTGCGGGAGCTCCGGGCCGCGGGCCCCGTCGCCATGGTGGGAGACGGGATCAACGACGCTCCTGCCTTGGCGAGCGCGGATGTCGGCATCGCGATGGGCGCGATGGGCAGCGATCTCGCGATCGAGACCGCGGACGTCGCGCTCATGGGGGACGACCTGCGTCACCTCCCCGATGGCGTGCGTCACGCGCGGCGCTCGCGGCGGCTCATGCGCCAGAACCTCGTGCTGTCGGGCGGGATCCTGGTCGTGCTCGTCCCGCTAGCTGTGCTCGGAGTCCTTGGCCTCGCCGCCGTCGTCGCGGCGCACGAGCTTGCGGAGGTCCTCGTCATCGCCAACGGCGTGCGCGCGGGGCGAGGCGTAGCCCTTAACGCGTACGCGGCGCGCACGAGACAACGTCTTCCTGCCGACACCGGCTCACCTCGCCTGAGCGAGGTCAATGCCTGAGCCTGCCGCCGCCTGGCGGGGGCCGAGCCTGCTGGGCTGTGGCGGGCTCAGCCCCAAATGCCGCTAGCCGAACGAGATGTTCGAGGTGCCCGGCATCGGCGCGGGTTCGGCGCCGTGCGCCAGCGCGTGACGCGCCGGATTGCGCCCCCTCCGGCTTAGCATGGACGAGATGCAGTCTCCCCTCGCGGTAGCGGTACGAGCAGCGACGGTCGCGCTCCTGGTGGGCACATGACGCAGGCTCAGGACATAGTGCTCGCTCATGCCGGAGAGGAGAGCCTCGTCGTCTTGATCCCGATCCTGCTCATCTGTGCGTTCCTTCTCATCGCTGCAAGACGCAACTCGGACGGCGACGATGACGACCGCAAGCACCAGTGAGCGCCGCGGGTGACGAATCGAGCCAACCTGCGGAGTTGAGCAGAGACCGAAACGAGCGGTAGCGCTAACCCGAGCGTGCTCGCTGAGGTCCATTCGGCGCCAAGATGACCTGCCGGCGAGGTCGTGCAGCTCGCTCGCTGCTCGCCTTCGCGGCGATCTGCTTGCTCGTGCTGGGAGCGTGTAACGAGCAAGCAGGGCCCGAGAGCGAGCGGAATCCCGCCGAGACGGGCATGGACGCCGGAGAGCGCGGCGCGCCCAATCTGGTCCGGGTGGTGCCGGCTCTGTGCGAGGCCCGAAGGCAGGCTCGGCGCGATCGAATCGCCGCGGGCAGAACGTTCTTCGACCAGGCCCATCATCACTTGCATCTTCTTGCCGACGCTGCTGCGCGAGAAGACCGAGCGAGGGCTCGCGAGCTCCTCGAAGCCAAGGCGAGAGTGGAGGCCGACTTGTCCGGCCAAGTCGCTGCGTCCCGGCTCAGAGCAGACCTCGGACGGCTGATCGAGGCCGCAAGCGCCGCCCTGGGCGCGCTCTCGGTCGACGCACCTCCATGTCCTTCCTAGGACGAGCCGGCTTCCTCGTTACATCACGTCGCACTCCATCTTGACGAACGCCGGATCAGCCGCAGGCTCGCCTCGGCGAGGTCGGGCAGAACCCAGCAGGAGCACCCTAGAGCGGGGCTTGGGTTCCCAAGTGGCGCGCCGCAAAGTCGAGTTGAAGCTCCAGCTGCTGAATTTGCTCGTCTATGACGAGCGTCCCGTGCCCCGCGTCGTAACGGTAGACCTCGTGTGCCGTCCCAAGCTCCGTCAGCCGGTCCACGTAGTTCTCCATTTGGCGTGAAGGGCATCGGGGATCGTTCAGCCCCGCGAGGATGAGTACCGGGGCGCGCACCTTCTCGGCGTGGCTAAGGGGTGACCGTTCGCGGTACAGATCGGGGAGCTCCTCGGGCGTTCCTCCGAAGAGCGCTCGCATGTAAGCCTTCAATGGTTCGAGCTGGTCCTCGTAATTTGCTACGAGATCGGCAATCGGTACGGCGGCGATCCCAAGCGACCAGCGCTCCGGCTGGACGCCGAGTCCCAGAAGAGTCAGGTACCCGCCCCAGGAGGGCCCGGCCAGCACCATCCTGGCTGCATCTGCTATTCCGTCGGCTATCAACTGGTCGCGCACGGCGGCGAGATCTTCGAGCTCGGTGAAGCCGGGGTTTCCCACGATTGCATCCCGCCATGCCTTGCCGTAGCCCGCGCTGCCTCGATAGTTGACGAGCGTCACTGCAAACCCGTGGTCTACCCACGCCTGTGCTTCCGGTGAGAAGACGTCGCCGTCGTAACCGGCCGGGCCACCGTGGACGCGAAAGATCGTCGGGTGAGGGCGAGGTCCAGCCGGCTCGGCGAGGAACGCGTGAACGCGGCCGACGTCGAGATCGGTGTAGGCGGTTCCTTCGGGCGCTCGCGGTCCGCGAGGCTGGAGCAGAAGACGAGAGACTGCGCGTATTTCTCGGGGCGAAGAAGAGGTGGAGATGGCGTACCACAGCTCTCCATCAGGACGGATCCGAGCGCCCAAGATGGTTCCGGGTTCGGTGCCGATGTGCTCGGTTGTCGCGCTCGAGAGGTCGAAGCGGTACAGCTCGACGTATATGTACGCTCGGCTTCAGCTATCCGGACCTCAGCGAGGCTGACTCCAGTTCAGCCTCCCTTTGCTGAGGCCCTCATACCGTAACCACCCTCCGGAAGTAGCGAGCCAAAGAAGAGCCCCGGTCCTTGCGTCAACTCTGGATGCAGGTGATAGTGAATGTGGGCTCGATCCAGGACCGGTCAGCCTTAAGGTAGCCTCGAACCGACAGGGTCTGCATTGTGCCATCGGGCATGGGGATGTCGTATGTTGATGTTAGGTTGCGCTTAAGGACGAGCTCCGACGGGGCGCCTTCGACAAGCAGAGAGCCGATCTCGTCGCGATAGTTCGAAACCTGGGACAGCTCATCACGGAGGTAGTCCGTCAGCTGTTGTTCTAGGGCTTGGTCGATGAGCACATCCCTCAGCAGCTTGCCGAGCTCTCGGAGCTCAACGACCTTCGTATCTGTGCCATCCGAGAACGCGATCCGAACGTTCTGAAGAGTTAGCAGAGTGACGTACGGCTGAAGCTGTTCGAAGAACTGATAGACACGCACCCTATCGGAAGTGTTCGTTTCCTCGAAGATCTCCTTCTTGAGCACTTTGACCGTACTCAAGATCTCCGTTTCGTTTGTATAGGTCTTCTGCTCTGTCGCACGCTTCGACTCGTCTACCTGATTGCGGATCGACTTAAACGTTGCCTCGCTGAGCCCAGACCGGAGATTGTCCGTACCGCCTGCCACATTGAGCGTGGCATCTACCTCGCCGCCCCAGACGCTGGTCGCTTTCGCCTCGCCGTGGAAGCTGGCATTGAGCTGATACTTGTACCGTTCGCTCTCCTCGCTGGTCGAAGTGTTTCTGTCGAGGTTGTCGTAGAAGTTCGAAACCACACTCGAGTCCTGACTCTCAAGCAGGCTCCTCCCGAGAGTCTCCCTCGTGGTGTCCGTTGTTTCCGTGACCAAAATGCGCCTGATCGTCGAGCCGGCACCTATCGATCTGGTGTCGACCAGTCGGCCGAGATGTACCGGCCCCACGAGAGTCTCCAACGAGTAGTCTTCCACAAGAAACAGCTGAGGCCTCCCCAGGAACCGCGCGAAGGCAGGGAAGACGTCGATGGAGCCCCTTACGAGGACCTCCTCCTTGCGAAAGTCGTACAATGCGTACTGCTCACCGGCAATGAAAAAGATGTTCTCTGCGGTGGCGCCGGTCCCGTAGAAGGCTAGGTCTATTCTGCTCACAAAGGGCTCAGGGAGATTCCATCCCTGAGCGATAGCCATCAGCTGGCTGTCCGGCGTGCCTGTTCGGAGATTGTGCCGAATGTATTGCCCGTCTTTGAAGAAATGGATCATTCCATCGAACTCAGAGCCAAGCCCGTGCAATGCAACGGGAACGCCAGGCGTTTTCCACTTGCCGGCAGCATCAGTCCAGGCACCCGATGCCCAAACGCCGAGGACTCCCCTCGGTCCCTCGACGACCCTCCATCCCTGAGTCGAGTCCATGACGACGTACATCTCGTCCTTGAAGAAGTACCAGAGGTGGGGGAAGGCGGGACCGCCGGACATAGCGGCATGAATACCGGTTGTGAACAGTCCCGGGAGGCTGTCGCCACCCCAATTCCCGGCGATGGGGAGCGGACCTCGCTCAATCTGTCCGCTCAGCAAGTTGTAGACGAAGTAGTCGGCGCCCTTAAAGAGCCACAAGATGTTCGGACGCATCAAGTCGGCATTCAACACAGCATCGAAGATTGCCCGGTCCGCCGTCGTGTCCGAGCCTCGGAAGCCCTCCCGCGGAATCCCCAGCGACATGAATACTGGCAGCAAATCCAGTCGGCTGAGGGGGCGGTATCTGTCGGCGTCGCTCATGACTGTTATCCCTTCCTATGGAGATCGCGATGGCCGTTGGAGAATCCGACGATAATTGAAGAGGTTGCCTCCCGTTCCCATGCCAGGTACCGCAAGCGTCAGCAAAGTCACTGAGCCAAAATGTGAAGCGTTGCAACGGACATCGCTCTGCCCTCCACTGCCCCCGCGACGAGGGCTACCTCGTTGCTTTGTCATAGAGAAGCACGTCAAAGGTGACGCGTAAAGAGCCGTCTCCGGCCTTGTTGCAACTCAGTTGGATTCGCGCTGCCAGCAAGCGGATTTCGCGGGTAGAGCCGTGCTGCTTGATCTTCTCATCCCTGGGACGTTCTGGCAGTAAGACGCGAGGAGCGGGCCCCCGC
>JALZBR010000123.1 GCA_030863485.1 Actinomycetota bacterium | reverse complement strand
CGCCCTTTCAAGGCGGTAGCACGGGTTCGAATCCCGTTGGGGCCACAAGTAAAGGTGCAGGTCAGAGGCTACTTCCCCGGCTCACTCGAAAAGCGGCCGGTTTCCTGTTGCCCACCTGTTGCCCGCGCGCACGCCGACACGCGGGGCTGGGGCCTCGTGTGAAGCCTCCGCAGACAGGCAACCGTCTTTGTGTCACACCGAGGCGGCCACCTCGAAGACAGGGATGTCCACCTCGAGGGAGGGGCACCAATCAGAGCACGGGACTCCTCGATGAGAACTCCGGCGGTGCCCGAGAGAGGTGGTGAATGCCCTGACGGGCGGACCCCTCCCCGCCCGGGGCTAAGAGGGGGCAGCTGGACGGAACAGGACCGGATGCAACCCTTCTGGCGCCTTGGTAATAGCAGAGGCGAAGTTCGAAGCCACCCTGCGTGCCTGCATCGCTGCGAATTTGGCTTCTGCAAGTGTCCCCGAGGGAGTCGTAAATCGCATGCAGTGGCCTATCGCGACTCGAAACAGGTCAGCGAAGACCGGCAGAGTTACGGAGAGCGCTATCGCCCGAACTTCAGCACGATGAACCACTGCGTTCCGGATCAGATAAGCACGAGTCATCACACGCTTCATTCGAGCCTCGACAGTTTCCATATCCGTCAGCAGCCCCACCCCAATGTCCCAGCCAGTGACCTTCTTGAGCCGCTTCCATCCGAGAAAATCGTTTGAATTCTTGAGGGCGTCGAGAGCTGCTCCCGTGTCCTTCCCGATGCGCTCGATAACCCAATCAATTTCTGAACCGGGCGGGGCTGCCCCGACACCGGCCTTCTCGAGCCGACCTGCAATCCAGCTCAGGACATCGGCCGCCAACGGATACTGAGCAAGCTCGGCCATGACCAGACCAGCCTCATGGCGTGGGTCTCCCAGCACTCCTCCAAACAACGCTTCCGTTGCAATCCATAGATCGACGAGGGCTGTCGATGGCGACGCGGTTCGTGCTTGACTGAGCTGCGCGAGCGCATCATCCAAATTACGAGGCCGTTCGTCAGCCCCTCGCTTGTCGTACTCGTCAAGGTTGTTTGGTAAGAGAGGAAGAGCCTCTGGAGGGAGGTTGGCCTCGGTGAGTGTTTTGGTCTCGGGATCGAAAACAAAGGCTTGTACGAGAGGTGAGATCGTGCCCCCCCTCAGGAACCAATTACCGACATCCACACGGAGCGACTCGTCAGCAATACGTGCCGCGGCCTCATCGTCTGCAGCCTCAACCTCATAGTGAAGGAAGCCTTTAGCGTGTACAAACGCATCACTCTTCAGGACGCTGGGAGTGTTCGGAGCCTCCCAGGCTGCGACCCGCTTCTCAGCGACATCAACTTCAAAGATGGGGAGGCTGGCTCTTCCACCAGGGGGATCCTCCAGCTCGGAAATCGGTACCAGTAAATCAAACGATCTGGGTTCCGGAGAGTGATGAGCCTCATCCAAGCTAGCGCTGATTGCATCGCACAGCCCTTCACCGCTTTCCCATCGATGCTCAGCTGTCTCCGCTAATCGGTGTCGCCACGCTCGAGAGTGACCATCCGCAATGAGCTCGGCATCAAACAATTCAAGTAGGTCATTCACCGCATCCAGTTGAGCAGTATCTATTTCTGCCTTTGATGCCCGGTCACCTAGGTCGGTCAGAAGCTGCCCCCGGTAGTCATTCTTATCAAGTAGTTCCAGAGATGCCGCGACGCTTGAGGGACCTGCTCCACCGGGAACCCATGCTTCTGGCTTGTCACGAAAGGACTTACGGATCATTTCAGCCACCTGGGGAAACGCACTTTCACAGTAACTCTCGCGATCAAAGACTCGGAGAGCCTCCTTTGTAAGCGTTAGAACGACTTCATTGCCTACGCTCCCAGACTGATGCGCATCCGCAAGATCCAGCAACTCACGCATCCGCAAGCGATAACCGATGCCTTCGGCTCGCCCCCACCACGGCGGTCCGAGGTCAGTTAATTCCCGCCAACGCAAGAAAACGAAATGCTCGCCAGCCCTAGCGCCCTCGCTGGTCACGGTTGGCCACTCTTCCGTGCGCGGCTATTCAGGTGCATTGGTAACTAGCGATTTCAGGGAGACGAGGGGCAGGCGATCTTTGTCAGCTATGCCGTACAGCAACAGCTCATGTGTTGCGCCATGTTCCTGATGCTCAGATACTCGAACCTCGACAGCTCTGCCTGGCTCAGTGTCATCGTTCACGTCCCATACAACGGCCAATCCCGCC
>JALZBR010000120.1 GCA_030863485.1 Actinomycetota bacterium | reverse complement strand
GCCGAGTACAACGACTACCGTCCAAACTCCGCCTTGGGGATGCTCAGCCCGGCTGCGTTCTCCCACCAATGGCGGACCGACCACCACCACCAGCTCTCATTGCAGGTGGACCGATGATCGGGGTCCGTCACAACGTCGAGCTGTGCTTCACGCCCACCTACTCCTCGCGCTCCAGCTAGGGAATTACTTTGGCGCCGACACCGCAACACGGCGGTGAGTTCCTCGGGCACCGGCGGCGGTGTGGGCGTCCTCACGGCTCGCCGACCACGAGCCGACCATCGCCACCCAGGAGGAAGGCGAAGCGCGACAGGTCAGCGGACAGCTCGGCGGGGTCGAGACCACCGAAGCGGGCGAGACTGGGGGCAACGCCCTGGTCGCCCTGCAGCCAGTCGCGAACAAACTCCAGGAGCTCGCCCAGCTCGAGGGCGTCGACGGCGTCAAGGGTCACGACTGGCGTCGTCATCGCCCCAACCTCCCCCCCGGACCGGTGCCGGGCTGCGTGGAGTGGGCCTCATCGGCGATGGCGGCGGCGAAGACGTCGATCGCCGCGTCTTCGATCCCGCTCGAGGATGGAGACAAGGTCTCCTTCGTCGAAGCGCCCGGCCATCGCTGCCAGCCCCAACGCCCAGTCGACCGCCTCGTCGCCGACCAGGGCAGCCAGCTCCACTGCCTCGGCCATTTTGGAGCGCACCCGTAGGGCACCGGAGGCGGCCGCCTCCACCAGCCAGCGCTCGGCGCCGGCCCCGATGGCCAGAAGGGCCACCTCCGCCGCCGTTCGAGGCTTGGGGATCGGTACACCGTCCGCAGCAGTACCCCTGCTGTACTAGTCCTCCGTCTTCAATAGGTCACTAAGGCGCGTGGTGGGATCAGCATACAACGCTTCGAGTACCGAGCCGGCGTGCAAACCGAGAGTGTCGGACCGCTGCCACGACGCTCGCGATTCGGCAACTGCGTGAATCGATTTCGCTGTGCGACCGGCGTGTTCGAAGCGAGCATGTTCGGATGCGAGTAGATCGGTAAGCGCCCGCCACGTCCGGTCACAGTGAAACGTGAAGTCGAGCCACAAGGCCCGCACGGTGTCGAGGGCGGGAGGCTTGCCTGACACGGCCCCCTCGAGTGCCCATGGACCGGGTTAACTCCATGAGATGCCGTCCCGACCGGTGCGGGTGACCCCCCGACTCGCAGTGATCGGCATACTCCTTGTGGTCGAATCCGCCGATCTTGCGCAGTTTGCTTGGCGTGAAATCCCATCGGTCGGTGTCGTTTGCGTCATGCCATCTCGCCGCCTCAACAAAGTTGAGCCGGAATGCTCTAAGCAGGTACTCGCACTCGATCAGCTGCCGCACCAGGGCGCACGCCGCGTACTCGTTCCCGTTGCGGAAGAGCAGTAGCGCGCCCGACACGAGTTCGGCACTGATCTGAGCTACCAAGCCGATGGCCACGAAAGAGCGGCGGCGGACCAGGTCCGCCTCCGCTTGATCGCCGGCACTGGTGTCTTGGACGTCACCTCCACCCAGCCAGGCGTCGACCGCAAGCCATGATGCGACGTTCTCGAGTGCAGACGAAACAACCTCGCAGTGCCGCTCCCTCGCCGCCGCAGCATCGTCGTCGTCGACGAGGTACGCGAAAAAGTCGAGAATCGTGAGTGCTGCGCCAGCCTCTTCGTCTTCCGGGGCCTCCTGATCCGACATCGCGTCAGAATGCCCGATTGGAAGCCGCGCTGGTGGATGACGTGGTACCTATCGGAGTTCGCTGGTGGCGGCGGGTGGAACGACCTCGTGCGGTCGAGCCGTTCGGCGTCGCCGCGTTCCTGGGCGCTATCGGCGCCGCCTCCGTACCCGAGGGTGTCCTCGAACGGCATCAGAGGGACACCCCCGCGCTTCGATTCGCCACGCCGTTATGGGACAGCCTCATCGCTCGCGGAACCGTCGATCTGGGTGTCGCGACCGCACCACACGCGTGCCGGCGACACCGATCAAGATCCCGGTTCTGGACCCGCCGCTGGCGTAACCCGCCGATGTGGTGGCAGAACCCGAACCCCGGTCGAGGCGCTCGATAACGGGCATTCGGAGCGGATGGGATGAGGGTCGCTACCCGGACGCTCGGCTCGGGCGCCGCCCCGTCATCGGGATCCGGAACACCTCTCCCTCGGAAACCCGGTGGCCAGCGGAGGTCTCAGCCGGCGTCGGCGGTGCCCGAACATACCCCCATCCCTAGGAGTAAGGACTCCGAGAGTTCGGAGCGGCGCTCGTCATGGCCCCGAGTGGCTTAGCGCGGGCAAACTCTGCTCGCAAGGACATCAATGCCACACGTGACGCCTAGGCCGGGCGCGTAGCGACCGAAGACGTGACGGATCGATCCTGACGAAGAACTCGCCACGCCGGTCTAAACCCACATGGACCTCGCCATCGTCGGCGCGATCTTTTGGCTTCTTGGCGCCTCTATCACGTGGTCCCTGAACACAGCGGCACCGATCACCATTGGTATCGCGCAATCAGCTTTGCCCCCCAGCTCGGATGCTTCAGGCCATCATAGTGAAGCCTTCCGACGATGATTCCTGGCGCAATCTCTAGCTGCCGTGCCAGTTCTTGCACCTCATCGAGTCTCGTGATGTAGGGAAGCGTCTGAGCGGCACCTGGAGGAATCAGGAAATCCGCAGCGAACCGATTCGCCTCCTCCTCGGCCTGGCCCGCCGACTCCTTCGTGTCGATAAACGTGGGGGGTACATCCCGTGGGCCACTTCGCTTGCCGTGCAATAGAAGATGACCAGCCTCGTGGAAGAACGTAAACCATAGGATGTCGTCGCGTCGGTAGCGCGCACTGAGCTGGATAAGAGCCTTGATGGGAGAGAGCCACCTCGCGACACCGTTCACCCGGGCCTTCGGAAGTTCCCGTTCGATTACCACGACAACGCCGGCCTGGCGACAAATCTCGCCGAGGCGCGGAAACCACTCATGGGGGTCTGTGATCCTCGTCAGCCGCCGGATCTCATGGAGCCCAGACTGAAACGTTTCCCGATCGAAGGGGTCCGTTTCAACCTCGGCCGCGTGCAGCTCTCCCAGGCGCATCCACGCGGCGAGCGCGACGGGGTCACCTTCGACCTTGGCGAGTCTGTAGGCGCTGAGGGGCGCCGAGTCGGTCCACAGCCGTTCCCACGCTGAAACGGATGCAACACCGAAAAACTTGAGGACCTCACGCAGCTGCTGAACCCGGTCACCAGCCGCCCTAATGCACTTCCGATTGATCAGCTCCTTGATGAGCTCCTTGCTCGCCCACCCAACGTGCTCCTCAAGATCGCGTGACTCGTCGAGCCGGCTCTGGTGGCCTTGGTAGTTCGCCTCCAGCGCGTTCCAGATGCGCGCCGGGATATTCAGGACGTGCTCGAGCTTGAGTGCTGTATCAGGCGTAATGCTCGCGGAGCCCTTCAGCATCAGATTGATGTGCTTTGCGGAGAGCCCGGTTCGCCGCGCCAGCTCAGCTTGGGACATCCCGCGCTCGTCGAGTACCTCGGCGAGCGTCTCACCCGGCGGAACGGCGTAGTCAGGCTCGTATCGGAACTGCGCACGGCCGGTTGTATCCATCATTCTCACCTCCTTCAGTTGCGTCAGTGCGGGTCGGTCACTTCGATGATGGTCACGCTCTTCACTTGCACCCGATCGAGCCCACCGTCCGTCTTCAGTGGTGGTGGGTCAACGGTCGGCTTGAAGATCAGACGTAACGGGTGGACGAGGTCGACGCTCACCCGCCCAGCCCGATCGCCCTTCAACTCGTGGGGCCGACCGAACACCATGTCGGCGAGGCACTCGACGGCCTCGAGCTCCTGGAGGCGCTGTTCAATCCGCCTCGCGCAGACGCTGCCGTACGCACGTTGTAGCGCGGCGCGGCTGTTACAGAGCTTGGCGAGGCTCTCCGTCTCGAACGAGATCTCCATCGAAAAACTATCGTTACCGGTTTGGTAAGGGAACAGGGTGGTACACTACCAGGAGCCGGCTCGGATCCGTCGGCACCACCCGAGGAGTGGGACAAGTCGCCCGAACACCAGGGCCGCCGGCCATGAGGCGCTGGCGTAACGGGCTCTAGCACGGAGGCACTGTATGCGCACCGAGGTCGAGACCGAGGGGATGGACAAGGCGGGCGGGCCGAAGTATGTGGTCAACGTTGAGGGCCTCGACCATGACTGGCCGCGGCCGACGATCACCGTGGCCGAGATCCGAGAGCTCGGTGGCTTCGCCGCTACCGATCCGGTGATCGAGGTCGACCTGAAGGACAACTCGGAGCGAACACTCGGCGAGGACGAGGTAGTGGACATTAAGCCGGGGATGGGATTCGGCAAGAAGATCAAGTTCAAGCGCGGGTGAAGGTGGCCGATCGCATCGAGGAGGAACTCGCGCTGCTCCGGAGCGTCTATCCGGATCTGGAATGGCGGCCCGACGCCTTCTCGATCCGGATCCCGAAGTACCCGGTTCCGCCGGGTCTCTGGAGCGAGGCGCTCGTTGAGGTCGCGTGCAGGGTGCCGCCTACCGTCGGCGAGCAGCCCTACGCGTTCTACGTGCGACCTGGACTAACCGCCACCGACGGGCGCTCCGTCACGAACTACACCTACCCGGTGACGACTTGTTTCGGTGAGGACTGGGGCCAGTTCTCGTGGGCTCCTGAGGTCTGGGCGCCACACGTCGTGATCACGCGCGGGTCGAACATGCTGAACTTTGTCCGCTCGTTCGCAGATCGCCTACGCGAGGGCCCTTGATGGTCCGAATCGTCATCGATCATCGGATGTGGCGGGCGGCGCGCGGTCACCTCGACGGACGCGCCGAGAGCGTTGCCTTTTTCCTCGCGGACTGGTCGGCACCCGATCGCTCGTTTTGTGTACGCGATTGGCAACCCATCGACGACGGCACGGAGGGTGCAGGCGATGACCTGCACGTATCGCTCTCGGACGAAACGCGACTCTCGATCATCAGGTGGGCGACTTCCCAGGAGGCCAGTTTGATCGAGGCGCACTCCCACGGTCGACGTGGGCCAGCGGTGTTCTCGCCCTATGACCTCAGTGGGCTCGCGGAGTGGGTTCCCCACGTTAGGTGGAGGTTGCGTCGTCGTCCCTACGCGGCAATTGTCACGACAGTCGCCGACTTTGATGCACTCGCGTGGGTCGAAGATCCGCAAGTCCCTTGTCAGGTCGAAGGGATCGCCGAGTCCGTCTTCCACCCAGCCACCGGCAGGACGATCCGGCGCTACTGGAACCCCTGATGGATGAGTCTCGCTACAGCCGAAACATCGCCCTCTTTGGGGAAGACGGCCAGGAACGAATCGCAGGCACCTCGGTAGCGATCGTGGGTCTTGGAGGTCTCGGATCACACATTGTGCAGCAGCTCGCTTATCTCGGCGTCCTCCGGTATCGCCTGGTTGACGGCGACTTCGTGACGGAGTCGAGTCTGAACCGGGTGATAGGCGCTCTGCCCTCTGACGTAGTCGCCAAGACGTCGAAACTGGCGGTAGCTGAGCGAATGGTCAAGACGATCCAGCCTGAGGCGGAGGTCTTAGGTGAGCGAGGATGGGTCACGCGGAGCGACAACGACGACGCTGCGATGTTGCTGCGTCGTAGTGATCTTGTATTTGGGTGCCTTGACAAGGAGTCACCTCGGCTCGTCTTGACGGACCACTGCTCAAGGTACGGGCTTCCATACTTCGATCTCGCGACTGACACTGGTGGAGCGGAGGAGGACTGGTATGGCGGGCGTGTCGTCAGTTGCATTGGGGATAGCTGCCTGTCGTGCCTCGACCTGCTCGACCAACGGCAGATCAGGCTCGAACAGATGACGGACGAGGAGCGTCAGGCGGAGGAGCGCTTGTACGGTCTGGAGGGTCGAGTGCTTGGTGCCTCCGGTCCGGCCATTGTCTCGGTCAATGGGGTTGTGGCATCGATGGCCGTGACCGAATTCATGGCCTACGTGACGGGCATCCGGACACCGGCCAGGCAACTCACGTATCGGGGCGATCTTCCCCGTGTCACTTCGTCGCGAGATGCACCGAGGGACGGTTGCCCCTACTGCTCACGATGGACTGCACGTGCCTAGCCTTCTGGCGAGGGATCCTGAATAGCCTGAGCCCGCTCTCTCGCTGGCGAGGGTACTCAACGGGGATTCCTAGCCGTCCCGACGTTCTCTCGGCGAACCGCCTCGGCTTTGGCCAGGTACACAAAGCAACTACCAGATCTCGCGCTTGCGACGCGCACCGATCTGCCGATACGCACAGGCGCCTTCGCGCCGGCGCCCTCCGTCAGGGGCCGGGGCTTGCGCGCCGCGGTGGCGAGCATCAGACCCGACTTCGACATGGTGATCGCGAAGGTGCTGGTCAGCGAGGCGCGGCGGGAAGTGTTTGCCACTACGCGGGTCGGTTGACCTGCGGTTACGCGATGCGGGCCCGGGACCAGTCGGTGGTGTCGACGCCGAAGGCGTCGAGGACGTCGGCCTG
>JALZBR010000079.1 GCA_030863485.1 Actinomycetota bacterium | reverse complement strand
GTCCTGGACCTTGCGTCTCGTCTCGCCCTCGGTCTTGTGGATGTCGTAGGGGGCGCCGATGATCTGACCGACGGTCTTGCGGGGATTGAGCGACGCGTAAGGGTCCTGGAAGATCATCTGCATCTCGCGCCGCAGGGGCCGAAGGGCCTTCTGCTTCATCGAGGTGATGTCCTCGCCCTCGAGGAAGATGCGGCCCGACGTCACGTCCAGGAGCCTCGTCACCAGCCGCGCCGTGGTGGACTTGCCGCAACCCGACTCGCCCACGAGCCCGAGGGTCTCACCGGGATAGACCTCGAAGCTCACCCCGTCGACGGCGTGAACCGCCCCGATCTTCTTCTTGAAGATGATCCCCTGGGTTATGGGGAAGTGCTTCTTGACGTTCTCGACCCTGATGATCGGATCTGCGGTTTGCGTCGATCCTGCTGCCTTGGCACCGGGGGCCTGTACCTGACTCATAGTGGCGCCACCGTCCTTTGCTCCTCCCGCTGCTGCCACAGGCGCACCTTGTCGGCGACCTCGAGATGGCACGCATCGGGATGACCGCCCCCCCTGTCTATGAGGTCCGGGCGATCCGTGTCACAGGGTTCGAATCGGTGAGGACAGCGCGGATGGAAAGGACACCCGGGCGGAATGTTGATGAGCGACGGCGGAGCCCCTTCGATCGGGATGAGGCGATCGACGCGTCGATCCACCACGGGGATCGACTCGAGCAATCCCCAGGTGTAGGGGTGCAGCGGTTTGTCGAAGACGTGCCTCTTGGGGCCGAACTCGACCGCACGGCCGGCATACATGACCATGACCGAGTCGGCCACGTCCGCGATGACACCCAGGTCGTGAGTGATGAGCACGACGCCGACGTTGAACTCCTCTTTCATGCGGTCCATGAGCTCCATGATCTGGGCCTGAACCGTGACGTCGAGAGCCGTGGTGGGCTCGTCGGCAATGAGAAGGTCGGGGTCGAGGGCCAGTGACATGGCGATCATGGCCCTCTGACGCATACCGCCGGAGTATTCGTGCGGGTACTGGCGCGCGCGCTCCTCGGGGCCCGGGATGCCGACCCGTCGGAGGAGATCCACGGTCTTGTCCATTGCCTCGTGCTTGGAGACATTGCGGTGCGCCCGGATGGCCTCCACGATCTGGTCGCCCACGCGATACATGGGGTGGAGCGACGTCATGGGGTCCTGGAAGATCATGCCGATCTCGTCCCCACGGATTTCGCGCATATCGTCCTGTCCGAGCTCGAGGAGATTGCGCCCCTGGTAGATGACCTCGCCCTCGAGCTCGGCCGATCCCTTGGCGATGAGACCCATGATCGTCAGGAAAGTCACGCTCTTACCCGAGCCGGACTCGCCGACGACGCCGAGGGTCTCCCCGCGCTCCAACTTGAACGAGACACCATCCACTGCCTTGACGACGCCGTCCATCGTGGGGAAGTGGACCTTGAGGTCTCTAACCTCCAGAAGGAGTTCGCCCACCTATTCCTCCTCGTAGGTTGCGCTCACGAATAGCGAACCCTGGGGTCGAGGTAGGCGTAGACGATGTCGACGACCAAGTTCATGAGCGTCACGGTGAGAGCGGCCACGAGAGTTACCGCAACGACGACGGGGAAATCGTTGTTCGTAACCGATTGGACGACCCAGTCCCCCAACCCCGGAAGGTTGAAGACCCTCTCGGTGATGAGCGCGCCTCCGAGCAACAGACCCAGGTCCATGCCGAACATCGTGACGATCGGCGTCAGGCTGGCCCGCAGCCCGTGCTTTGCTACCACCCTTCTCTCGGTCAATCCCTTGGCCCGAGCGGTGCGGATGTAATCCTCACCCATCGTCTCGATGAGGTTGCCTCTCACCATGCGCGCGTAAAAAGCCGCGTAGAGCAGAGCCAGCACGAACCAGGGCATGATGAAGTGTCCGAGCCATTCGCCCGGGTTCTCGCTAAAGGGGATGTACCCCGTGCCGGGCAAGAGCCCGAGGTTCTTCCAAAAGACCCATAGCGCTAGCAATCCCAAAAAGAAGACAGGGGCCGACACTCCGAACAAGGCAAAACCCATGGCCGCGCGGTCCACCAGGGTCCGGCGTTTGAGCGCGGAGATGATCCCGATGGGGATCCCCATGAGCAACCACACGACGGCGGCCCCCAGCGCTAACTGCAGGGTCACCCACGCGCGCTCCGCCATCTCGGGTTTGATCGCGGTGCGCGTGTCGTAAGAGAAACCGAGGCCGGGCCAGCCGTACTCGTCGCCCAAGAAGATCCTCTTCACGAAGAGGCCGTAGGACTGAAGCATCGGCTTGTCTAGGCCCAGCTGTTCTCTAATCTCAGCCTTGAGCTTGGGAGTCGGCTGCTTGCCGGCGAACTGTGCCACCGGATCGGGCGCGAGCTTGAAAAAGATCAGGTAGGTGAAAAAGGTGATGAGGAGGATGACGAGCATGACCCACAGAACCCGGCGGATCACATATCGAGCCAACTATGTCTCCAGTCATTCCAAGGAGATCCCGGCGGATTCTCCTGGTCCAGGATTCTAAGCGCATTGGGGCCGCCTCCGGAGAGGCGGCCCCCACGCTAC
>JALZBR010000077.1 GCA_030863485.1 Actinomycetota bacterium | reverse complement strand
GGCGAAGACATGCCCGCACGGCCGCGAGAACCACGTCCATCTATCGGGCACCGAGGTGCGCCGCATGCTCGCCGCAGGGGAGGAGCCGCCCTCAGAGTTCTCCCGTCCCGAGGTTGCGCGCATCCTGATCGAGGCGTCGCGCAGCCAGGGCGTCTGAGCCATCTCGAGGAGGTAGCCGCATGGGTTTGCTGGACAAGCTGAAGAAGAAGGGTCCCGAGACTGAGACACAGTCGACGGCGTCGTCTCAGTCGAAGAAGCGCAAGGTGATGGTGATCGGGCTCGACTGCGCCCCGCCGGAGCACATCTTCGACGAGTACCAGGACGAGATCCCCAACCTCACCAAGCTCCGTGACGGCGCGGTATGGGGGCCGCTCGAGTCGATCGTGCCCCCGATCACCGTCCCCGCGTGGATGTGCATGATGACCTCCAAGGACCCCGGCACCCTCGGCATCTACGGGTTCCGCAACCGCAAGGACCACACCTACGACGGTCTCACGTTCGCTACGTCGTGGGCGATCAAGGAGCCGACGGTGTGGGACATCCTGTCGGAGAACGGCAAGGACTGCATCGTGATGTCGGTCCCGCCGTCGTACCCGCCCAAGCCACTCAACGGCATCCAGATCGGGTGCTTCCTCACGCCGAACAACGAGGCTCCGTATACCTACCCGACCGAGCTGAAGCAGGAGCTCGAGTCGGCCGTCGGCGACTACGTCTTCGACATCCGCAACTTCCGGACGGACAACACGCAGTACATCATCGACGAGGCGTACAAGATGACGGAGCAGCGGTTCAAGACCGCCGATTACCTGCTCTCGAACAAGCCGTGGGACTTCTTCATGATGGTCGAGATGGGCCCCGACCGGCTCAACCACGGGATCTGGAGCTTCATCGATCCGGATCACCCGCGCTACGAGCCGGACAACCCATACAAGGATTCATTGCGCGAGTACTACCGCTACCTCGACGGGAAGATCGGGGAGTTGTTGGAGAAGTACGCCGACGACGACACCACCGTCCTGGTCGTCTCCGACCACGGCGCCAAGGCAATGGTGGGCGGGGTCTGCTTCAACGAGTGGCTTCGGCAGGAGGGCTACCTCGAGTTCGAAGGGGACCTACCGGACGAGATAACCCCGATCAACAAGCTCGACATCGACTGGTCCAAGACGACGGCCTGGGGTGACGGCGGTTATTACGGCCGCTTATTCCTGAACGTCGAGGGTCGGGAGCCCAATGGGAAGATCCCGGCTGCCGACTACGAAAAGGTGCGCAGCGAGCTCATCGAGAAGATCGAGGCGATGGTCGACCACGAGGGAAATCTCATGGGCAACAAGGCGCTCAAGCCCGAGGACATCTACACGACGCAGAACGGCGTTGCTCCGGACCTCATCGTGATCTTCGGTGAGTTGCGGTGGCGGTCGGTCGGGTCGCTTGGACACGACGGCATCTACACGTTCGAGAACGACACGGGTCCCGACGAGGCCAATCACGCAGAGCGCGGCATCTTCATCATGAACAACGCACCCGGCAACCCCACAGGACCCAAGGAAGGGCTCCATCTCTGGGACGTCCACAGCACAATCCTCGACCTCTTCGGTCTGGATCCTGCTCCGGGCGCTCTAGGGACGAGCGCTCTCAAGAAATAGGAGGACGAATGAAGCAGGCAAACAGGGATCGCGGAACGGTTATCTGGTTCACGGGCCTTTCCGGCTCGGGCAAGACGACGGTCGCGCAGATCCTCGAGGACAAGCTGCTCGAGGCCGGTATCCCGGTAGAGACGCTCGACGGCGACGTGGTGCGCGAGAACCTCTCGAAGGGCCTCGGGTTCTCGAAGGAGGACCGCGACACCAACATCCGCCGTATAGCGTTCGTGGCACACCTTCTGCAACGCAACGGCGTGTTCGTCATCACCGCAGCTATCTCGCCTTACAAGGCCATTCGCGACGAGACCCGCTCCATGATCAAGGACTTCGTCGAGGTCTTCGCCGACGCACCTCTCGAAGTGTGCGAGGAGCGTGACGTCAAGGGTCTCTACGCAAAGGCTCGCGCCGGCGAGATCAAGGGCTTCACCGGCATCGACGACCCGTACGAGGCACCCGAGAACCCGGAGCTCGTGCTCGACACCGCCAACCAGTCGCCCGAGCAGTCGGCGCAGCAGGTCATCGACAAGCTCATCGAGCTGAAATACATCGAGAGCTAGTCAGACCCCTTTCCTCATGATCGATCTTCATACGCACACAACCGTCTCGGACGGCGGCGACTCGCCGTCCGAGCTAGTGCACAAGGCGGCTGCGGCGGGGCTCTCGGCTATTGCGGTTACGGATCATGACAATGATTCGGGGTGTGACGAGGCCGTTGCCGTCGGACTCGAGGTCGGGATCGAGGTCGTTCGAGGGGTCGAGATCTCTTGCGATGTCGGGGCTCTCTCCGAGATGGGGTTGGAGTCGGCGAAGCGGCCCACGATGCACCTCCTCGGTTACTTCATCCCGGAGACCGACAACCCGCTGTCTTCCGGGCTTGCGGAGTTGCAGGATGCCCGCGCAAACAGAAACGTCCGCATCGTCGAGAGGCTCAACGAGCTCGGCATCCCGGTGACCTTCGAGGAGGTCGAGCAGGAGGCGGGGGGGCCGGGAGCTCAGATTGGTCGTCCGCACTTCGCTGCAGTCCTCGTGCGGCATGGAGCAGTTCCCGATTACCAAACGGCCTTTGACGAGTACCTCGCCAAGGGAGCCAAGGCGTATCTCGATCGCAAGTTGTACGCGCCGGACGATGCAATTCAGCTCATGCGTTCCGCGGGAGCCGTCCCGGTCCTCGCCCACCCCTTCACCCTGCATCTGTCGGACGACGACCTGCGGCGCTTTGTCGACGCTCTGGCGGGGGCCGGGTTAGTTGGCATCGAGGGTTATCACGGTGATCTGCCGACCGAGGACCAGGGTGTTTTCCGCGAGCTCGGTGAAGCGAAAGATCTCATCGTCTCGGGTGGGAGCGACTATCACGGCGACATGCGTCCGGACAGGTCCATGCCCGGTGGGAAGCACGGAGTAATGGTGCCCGAGCAAGTCCTAGAAGACCTCCGCTCGGCCGCCCGAGAGCTTCAGTCCGCGAGCGCTTAGGAGGATCGGCCCGTGTTCATAAGCAAAGCGACCCGTCACGATCGCGATGACATAAGAGAGCTCATCGAGGCGCAGGGATGGGACTCCAGTAACGTGGGTGAGGGAACGACCCTCATTGCCCGAGCCGGCACGGTTGCCGGGTGCGTGCGCCTCATCGAGGTAGAAACGCGCCAGGTCGTGCTCGACGACTTCGTCGTGCGCGAGGAGCAACGGGGGCAGGGCCTTGGTCGGAGGCTCATGGAAGCGGCGATGAACAACCGGGGCGGAACGCTCTATCTGTGCTGTCACGACGACGTTCTCGGCTTCTACGAGAAGCTCGGGTTCTCTCGCTTGGACTTCGAGGACCTGCCGCAAGCGGTCAAGGACTACTTCATAAGGGTCGACGACTACCCCACCGACCACGGACACGAGCACTTCTTCCTCAAAGCGCGCTAAGCAGCACGTCAGGCGACGCGGTGACCCGGGGCGAGCTTTCGCACGGGGACCCTCAGACGGGCCGTGGTTACGTAGACCGCGAGCGCTGCCAGTGAGAGGTCGATGGCTACACCCGTGGGCCATACCGGAGGAGGTTCGGGGGCTCGCCTCTGGAGCCTGCGGAACTCTCTGAACGCCCGGCGACCTCCCTCGAAGAACTGAGGCTGGGGGTCGCGAAGGTCCCGAACGGATTCCTGGAGCGAGGCGAGAGGGTCGTCGAAGCGGGGGTCCGATCGAGGCGCCGCATCGGCAAGGAGCACGAAGGGGTTGGGAGCGAGCGCCACCCAACGCGCTCCGGGTTCCGTCGTCCCGTACGGTCCGGTTCGGGGCGCGGTTGCCTCCATTAGAGCAAACAGGATGACCGTCCCGATCGTCAACATCCCCACCAGCGCGTAGGCAAGCAGCGCCGACATAGCGGGACGGCGCACGAGAGATGAAGCCACCAGAGCCAGGGCGATGAAGACGGCCGCGACTACGAACAGCACGACGTAGACCATGATCACTCTGATGATGGGGAGTCCCCCCTCGACGTAACACCACAGCGCGATTGGCACGGTTGCAACCAGAAAGGCTCCCGACGTGAGAAGCGCGGCGAAGAACTTCGCAAGCACGATGTCGAGTGGGCGGAGAAGCGACGCTTGTAGGACGGCGAGCGTGCCCCGGTCGCGCTCACCGTTTATGGCCATGGCAGTCAGTGATGGGATCACCAGACAGGAGAGGGCAAGCACGAGCAGCGCGAGCGAGCCGAACATCAGGGGGCCGAGGTCGAAGTCGCGCCCGCGGAAGAAGCGTTGCGAGCGTTCGCCCGCCATGCGTATCGGGATCATGATCAGGAACAAAGAGGTCGCCCAGAGCACGACCAGCACCCACCACTTGCGACTTCGCAGTCGTTGACGTAGCTCGCTGGCGAGAAGGGCTCTCACGCGGCACCGCCCTGGTCGAGGGACATGAACGCCTCCTCGATAGCCCGTTGGACGGGAGCGAACTCAACGACTTTCGCGCCTGCAGCGACGAGCACGCCGTTTACTTCGGCAGCGTGTCGATCGTCGCGCAGTGTGATGATCGTCCCTCGGCTCGTCTGCGCCACCACTTCCACTCCCGCGGCGGCCAATGACTTCGTCAGAACATCTGTCTCGAGCGCTCGGACCCGCCATTGCCGTGCCTGCTGAAGGAGAGACAGGTCTTCGACCGCCGCGACGCGCCGGGTCCGGCCTCTCTCCATGAAGACGACTCGATCCGCGAGCTCCTCGAGATCTCCCAGGATGTGCGAGGAGATCAGCACGGCGGTGCCGCTGCTCGCCTCCTCTCGTACGAGGTCGCGCAGCTCGACTCGACCCTGCGGATCGAGACCACTCGCAGGCTCGTCGAGGAGGAGGACTTGCGGCCGGTGCACGATGGCCCGCGCCAAGCCGAGCTTCTGCTTCTGTCCCCGGCTCAGGGTGTGGACGCGAGCGTCGGCGAGGTGACCGATCCGCAGCCGCTCGATGAGCTCCTCGGCCCTCTGGGCGCTTTCCGTCTTGCTCATCCGGTACGCGGCGCCGAACAGCTCGAGGTACTCGCGTGAAGTCAGGTCGTCGTAGACCCCGAAGAAGTCCGGCATCCACCCCACGGCCCGATGGACGCTCTTCGTCTCGCGGACGACATCGAAGCCGTTTACGCGCGCGCTCCCGTCGTCGGGTGCCAACAAGGCCGCGAGAACCAGCAGGAGGGTGGTCTTGCCCGCCCCGTTTGGCCCCACGAGCGCGGTCACCTCGGCCCCCGAAAGAGCGAGATCGAGACCGTCTAGAGCTGGGTTGGGACCAAATCGTTTGACGAGGCCACTTGCCTCGATCGAGAAGGTCGCTCCCTCCGCCTCCGCCACGCCATCAGCGTACCCGTGAACCCCGATCCGGGGCGGCCTTCGGGATCAGGCGCAGTTAGGCCAGCGGCTCGCCTGGCCGCCGGCGATCAGCTCCGCGGTCGTGCGGGCCTGCGCCACCGGATCCCAGATCGAGCCGTATCCGTAGGCGCTCCAAGTGGTGTCGTCGTACTGGAACAGGCCGTGGTAGCCGGCGGAGTTGTAGGCCTGTGGGTCGAGCCCGGACTCACATTGCGCCACGGACACGAGGTAGTCACCGTCGAGGCCGAACTCGGCAGCCGCTGCGTGGATGATCTGAACGACGTCGCCGGACGCGTAGGCGGCGTCGGTGGATGTGGTGGCTGAGGCTGCCTCATCCTCGGCCACCGCCGCGGCCTCTTTCTGGCGCTGCTTGCGTCTCTCGGTCACTACTTGCGGCAACTTCTTCTTGTCGCTGTCGCCGAGAGTGACGGAGGGGGCGGGGTGGGTCGGGGCCGTGCCCCTAACCTGCAGCGAGCCGCCGGCCGACGCCGTTTGCGCCTCCTCGGAGCGTGCAAGACCTTCGAGCGCGTCGAGCGCGGTCGTCCTGGCGACCGGGATGCCGGCGAGCACGCCCAGGGTCGAAAGCGCCCAGATCGTGAGGACGATCCGGCGTGTTCTTCGGCGCCGGTGTTCCTTTCGGCGCGCAGTAGTACCAAACCTCAGGTTGTCCAAAACTCGAAGCACCTCCGCTGTGGGCGTGGGAGCGAGACGGCCGCCAGGAGCGCTGGTTTAACTCCTGCAAGCGAACGTGAAATGGTTCACAAGGTCACGTCCAGCGGTTCATCGTCGGGCTCTGTGGGGGACGATGTCGCTCAACCTAACGTATTCGGGGGGTAAGGGGAAATCCCTGCTCGCGTATGCTCTCAGGGTGAAGAAGGCGCTGATCACCGGGGTCACCGGCCAGGACGGCTCTTATCTCGCCGAGCTCCTCCTCGAGAAGGGTTACGAAGTCCACGGCATCATCCGCAGGGCCTCTTCGTTCAACACCGGCCGGCTGGACCCGATCTATCGCGACCCGCACGAGTCCGGGGTGCGTTTTTTGATGCACTACGGGGACCTGTCGGACTCGGGGTCCCTCGTGAACCTCATCCGGGAGCTCCAGCCGGACGAGATCTACCACCTGGGGGCGCAGACCCACGTCAAGGTGTCGTTCGAGATCCCCGAGTACACGGCGGATGCCACCGGGCTGGGGACGATCCGGATCATCGAGGCGATCCGGGCCTCGGGCGTGCACACCCGCTTCTATCAGGCGAGCTCATCGGAGATGTTCGGCGCCGCCCCGCCTCCTCAGAACGAGAACACCCCTTTCTATCCCCGTAGCCCCTACGGCGTGGCGAAAGTCTTCGCGCACTGGTCGACGGTGAACTACAGGGAGGCCCACGGACTGTTCGCGGTGAACGGGATCCTGTTCAACCACGAGTCACCCCGACGAGGCGAGACGTTCGTCACCCGCAAGATCACGAGGGCCGTGGCGAGGATCGCCGCCGGTCTGCAGGAAAAGCTCTATCTCGGCAATCTCGAGGCGAAGCGTGACTGGGGTTACGCCCCCGAGTACGTCGAGGCGATGTGGCTCATGCTCCAGCAGGACGAGCCCGAGGATTTCGTCATCGCATCGGGCCAGGCGCATTCCGTGCGGGAGTTCGCCCAGCTCGCCTTTTCCCATGCCGACCTGGACTACGAGCGGTACGTCGAGATCGACCCCGCGTATCGCCGACCCGCCGAGGTCGACTTCCTGATGGGAGACGCCGCGAAGGCACGCGAAGCCTTCGGATGGAGGCCCCGGACCTCGTTCGAAGAGCTGGTGCGGCTCATGGTGGACGCGGACGTTGCTCTGCTCGAGGACGAGCTCTCGGGCCGTCTCGTACGCCAGGATCGTGACCATTGAGCAGATCGGGAAATCATTTAGATCACGGGGCGTTACATCAGGTACCAGCAGCAACAGGGGTCATTGCAAAGAGCAGGCGGGGAATCGAAAATCGGGACGAGGGGCTGAGCAGCAGCAGAGAGGATTTTCGTCGTGGAGATTGAGATTGGCATTGGGAAGTCGGGTCGTCGGGCCTACGGTTTCGATGACGTAGCGATCGTTCCCTCCCGAAGGACTCGGGACCCCGACGACGTCGACATCTCCTGGGAGATCGACGCCTTCAAGTTCGAGCTGCCGCTGATGGCATCGGCAATGGACGGAGTCGTGTCGCCCCGGAGTGCGATCGAGATCGGCCGCCTCGGGGGCCTTGCGACGCTCAACCTCGAGGGCCTTCAGACGAGATACGACGACCCCGATTCGGTGCTTGCCGAGATCGCCGAGCTCGACGACGACAAGGCGACCACTCGCATGCAGGAGCTCTATCAGGAGCCCATCAAAGAAGAGCTCATCTACAAGCGCATTCGGGAGATCAAAGATGGGGGAGCGATCGCGTCCGCCTCGTTGACCCCGCAGCGAGTGGAGCGCTATCACAAGATCGCTCTCGAGGCAGAGCTCGACATCCTCGTGATCCAGGGCACGGTCGTGTCGGCCGAGCACGTGTCGGAGACCACCGAGCCCTTGAACCTCAAGCGTTTCATCGCCACGTATGACATACCCGTGATCGTGGGCGGATGCGCCTCTTACTCGACGGCCCTGCACCTCATGCGTACCGGGGCGATCGGCGTGCTCGTCGGAGTGGGTCCCGGGCAGGCTTGCACGACCCGGGGCGTTCTCGGCATCGGCGTTCCCCAAGCGACCGCCATCGCCGATGCTGCCGGTGCTCGCATAAGGCATCTCGACGAGACCGGCCGCTACTGCCATGTCATCGCGGATGGGGGGATGCGGACCGGCGGGGATGTCGCGAAGGCGATTGCCTGCGGCGCGGACGCGGTCATGATCGGTTCGCCCCTCGCGGCGGCCGAGGAGGCACCTGGCAGTGGTTATCACTGGGGCATGGCAACGTTCCACCCCACCCTGCCGCGGGGCGCGCGGGTGAAGACGAACGTCACCGGGACTCTCGAAGAGATCCTGCTGGGCCCGGCGCGCGAGAACGACGGCCGGCTGAACCTCTTCGGTGCTCTTCGGACGAGCCTTGCGACGTGTGGTTACGCCAACATCAAGGAGTTCCAGAAGGCCGAGATCATGGTCGCTCCCTCGCTCCAAACCGAGGGCAAGCTCCTCCAGCGGACGCAGCGCATTGGCATGGGGGCCTAGCTCTACGAGGTTCTTCTTCTCCTAGGCCTCGGGTGTCTTCTCGGACGCGCGGCGTCGATGTGGCGCGGGCAGAGTCCAGGACTGGTGCCGGAGCTACGTAGAAGTACGTAGGTTGAAAAGGACCCCCGAGGGAACCACAGAGCCTAGAAACGGTGAGGAATCGAGGGTGCCGCTCCCCCGGGCGTCCTACGCATCTCTATCACGGCCTGCTCTGCTAGTTGACCTCTTTTTTTTAGCGCCTTTCGGGTCCACCCCCCCAAAGGAGCGCCTGCGAGACTCCCCCCGCCAAGGACGCCCAGATCGCTTTTCGTGTGCGAAAAAGACCTCTCAATGGCGCTTTTCGCACACGAAAGGCCTCAAGCTGGGGCCGCGGATAGGCCTGCCTAGCGATTTCGGCGGAGCCCCCCGCGCAGGAGAAGGGTGCCCCCATAGGAGGAGAGGGCGCTTCCCACGATGAGGAAGGCAACACCAAACCAGGTATCTCGTTGGGCATGAACAAAGAGGCAACGCCCACGGTGAAGAAGACGATCCCGTTGCAGAGGAGGAACAACCCTGCATAGACCCAAGCAGCCCGTTCCAATCCGCTGGCGCGGGGGAAGAGTTTGGCTCCGAACCAAAGAAGGGCTAGCAGCCCCCACGTGATCGCAACGGCCCGGACTCCCCAATCGCGCTCGCTCAGCAACCCATACGCGATCAATCCACCGCCCACTACCATCGTGAAGACCCTGATGCCGACCCCTACTCCTAGGGCCGCAAGATCTCCGAGGAGGCCAAGGCGCTGTGTCCCCCCGCCTTCTCCTGGAGTCCCCCCGATCCCCACCCCCGGAGCTTATGCCGGTGCCTGGTTTCCCCCCGTCGGACGGAGGCTCGACCACCCCCGCAAGGGAGTCCCGGTAACGGATGGGGTCGAGGGTTGTGATCACTGCGATCAGGAGGGAGAGGGGCTCGGGGAGTTTGGACG
>JALZBR010000053.1 GCA_030863485.1 Actinomycetota bacterium | reverse complement strand
CCGTCGAGCAGCGGCTGGGCCTCCGCCTAGCATGCCTCGATAAGCTCGCGAAGCTGATCGGGGGTCTGTGCGGACAGGTCCTCGGGAAGCTGGAAGGACTCCACTGGTCCTCCTGGAAAGTGGATCGAGCGTCAGCCGCGCGAGGCCCGGTGTCGGCGATCTGGTCGAGGACCGAGGCCAAAGTCGGCGTAGGCAGAACTCGCTGCGTAGTGCAAGTACCTGCGCGGGCAGTGCGCGCGAAGTACTAGGGCGAGGGAGGAGTCGCCGCCCGTCGGGTATAGGGCAACAAGCGCCTCGCTCGAAGGACCCAGGAGGCGACTGACGTGATCTTCTGCCACATAGCCGGTGGGACCCACTCCCGGAGGATCTGGCGAGGAGTGCCTCTCTCGTGGAGAGACAGGAGCGGATGCCCCGCTATGACCTGGGACGCGAAGGTCCACTCTTCGATCAACGGCGATAGACAGGTGGCCGGAACGTCTCCCCACGACGCATAGAGCTTCGTAGTGAGAAAATGAGGGATCAGGCCTTCGCTGACCACTGCCGACCAGACGGCAGCGGCCACTCCGGGCGTGTGCGGTGTCGCTACATCGTCAAAGACGACCATGCCGCCCTCGGCAAGCAGTTCTCGCGAGAGCTCAATGTCGTCTCGCACAGCGTCGAAGTCGTGAGCTCCATCAATGTGGATGAGCCGGAACTTGCCGCGAAGCTCGCCCAGCCGCGTCCGGAACGACGCGGACGGCCCAGCAACGATCTCGTCCGGTAGCCTTGAGTGAAAGCGTCGGAAGTTGCGCTCAAAAGCTTGGCGAGAGAGGCCGCTGTAGAAGCGAGCGTACTCCCTCCGGGTCTCGTCGCTGGTATTGGCATCGACCTCATCGAAGATGTCGCAGACGACCAGCCGCTCCCCGGGCCGCTGCAAGTAGCCGAGCAGCACGGCGCATCGGCCCATGTAGACACCGATCTCCATGATGTCGCCGACGACCCTCGCTCGCTTCTGCGCTTCGTCGATGGCGACGAACAACAGAGCATCCGCCCGCGTGAACCATCCCGGGACCGTGAGGCGACCATGGTCAACGTAGTCCCGCACCGGGGATTCCGCGAACTTGGCTCCGACCGGGTCGTTCATCTCGCAACGACGTCGACGACTGACTTGACGCCGGGCAGCCTCAGAAACAGCGCGGCCACCTTTTCGCCGACGCCACTACTGCCGGGACCCACCGCCGAGAAGAAGCTCGAATGATACTTGTCGCCTACCGGGCAGATGCTATCGGAAGCGTCGCACGGCAGTAGTGTCGGGAAATGAGGTGAACGATGGGACCGGCGACCTTGCGCCCGGCATGGCGGCCGTGTCACGAGGGCGGGCTCAGGTACGGCCAGAAGCTTCTAATCTCTTCGACTCTCGCGGCCCACGTTGCCGAACGGCGCTGCTGCCACGCGACCTCACGCATCCCGTGGAGCACTTCGGGCTGACGCTCCAGGTAGAGAAGGGTCTCGGCGATCTCCTCGTCGGTGGCGTTGACGTCGACGAGCAAACCGTTCCCTGGAAGGATCTGCTCCGCAGCTCCGCCGGCATTCGTGCCTAACACCGCCAGCCCCAGCACCTGATACTCCGACAGCCCGCACCCGCCGGCCTCCACCCGCGAGAGCAGGCACCCGACGTCGCACTCGCCTACGAGGCGGAGGAACCGTGCTGCCTCGAGTCGCTTGTTGATGCGCCCGCACCACTCCACTCCGGGCAGACCTCGCACCTCCGGCGGCATTTGCTGCGGAGGACACCCGATGACGCGCAGCGTCGCCTGCGATCCACACCGCCGAGCTATCGCCAGACCCCGTAGAAGCCGGTCGAGTCCCTTTCGCCTGCCATCGAGGCCCACGAACACGAGCCGGAGCCGCTTCTCGGGCGCGCCGGACCAGGGCTGACGGTCCCGACGGTCTTGCTCGGCCCTTTCCCAAGCGGCGAGTGCATCGTCATCGATGTTTGCCGCCTGGGTGACGACGTAGACCTTCGCAGAAGGGATCCCATAACGATCGATGACGCTTTGTGCAGCCCATCGGCTGTGGGCGATCACCCCTCGCGCTGCCTCGTACCCTTCTCGCTCGGCGCGGCGCGCGTTCCGTCCTATTCGACGGCCGATGATCTTCTCCTCCTGATAGTCCTCATGGAGCTGGCTCAGCGTCTGGTCGATGAAGAACCACTTCTCAATGGAGTCGTCGGCGACCACCGCCTCTGGAAGCAGTTGCCATGCGTTGAGGATGCAAGTGCCGCCAAGGGACGGCAGAGCTGCCGCCCACTGCCTGTTGCGGCGGGCGGGGTTGTACTGGTACCCGCCGTGGCGGTCCCCCGTGAGCGGCCGGGTGGCGTTCCACACGATCCGTCGGACATGGAACCCGAGGCCGTCTCGTGGCAGTGGCACTGGCCCGTCGACGATCCCCCCCTTCATGGCGGCACGAAGAAAGTAATGCGGGATGCCGCTGAAGATGGATGGGTTGGTCGGGTCGCCCCGGGCGCCGAGAAGGCGCAGCGGTTGTGTGGGGGCACCCGGTGATGACCGTTCTACCGACACCGCTCGTCGAAGAATGGACGCCGACTCATCGACCCGATCGATCATGGAGCGTGTCCCCCTGGACCTCGAGGCGCGGTGCCGGGCCTCCGAGGCTGGAGGCGGGAACCGCAACCGTCGCCGGAGGGCGAGGTTTCGACCCGAGACTGATCGCCATCCCCCTTCTCGACCAACCGCCGGCTTCCATATGTGGCGCCGCCGGGGGAACACCGTATTGGTCTTGCCGTCCCCGGTTCAAGGGAGCGCCACGGGAGTGGCGGCTGCGGGGGGGCCAAGTTCTGATTCCGGCGTCTACGCAGCAGCACGAGACCGCCCGCAGAGGACGGCAAGCGCGGCAGCGGCGAGTGCTACCGTGCAGAAGCTAGAACGCGAGTAGTTTCCCCCGGAGCAGCTTCCGTCGCCGGCGAACGCGCCAGTGAAATGTCGGGCACCCCAGCTGGGAGGTGTCACCGTGGTCGAGCCCAACAGCGTTCAGAGCGCAATCTCGGTCGGACGCCTGCCTGGAGCTCCCGCAACCCTGCGTACCCATGGATTGGCCTACGTCGGAGCTGCTCGTGCGATCGAGCGACGGATCACGGTCATCTGGGGGCTCCTCTTCTTCAACGTGCTCGCCTGGATCGATGTGCCCACGATCCTGCCCATCCCCCAACGAGCCGCCCAGGTACTGACGATGGGAGCGCTCGCGCTCGCGCTTCTTCTTACCCTGACCATTAACCGCTCCCTTGTGATTCGCCCAAACGTCTTCCTGACGCTCTTCACCGTTTTGGCCATGCTGTCGTTCGTGTCGAGCGTCCGCGGCGAGGCGGGGGTGGGAGCGCTGTTCCGCTGCGCTCGGCTGTCCGCGTTCCTGGTCGTGCTATGGCTCCTGACACCTTGGTGGGGTCGGCGAGACCTGCTCATAGCCAGGTGCCACCTCCGTGCCCTTCTGGTTGTCTGTTCGACAGTCGTCCTCGGTGCCCTGATCGCGCCGTCCCTTGGCTTCTCCGTGGGGGGCCGTCTCACTGGTGCGCTTTGGCCAATCTGGCCGACTGCTGTCGCTCACTTCGCCGCGGTCGCGACCGGACTCGTATTGGTCTCGTGGTTTTCAGGCTTGCTGCGTGCGAAGCCCACCGCCCTGCTGGCACTTCCAGGGCTGGCCATGGTGCTCCTCTCACAAACCCGCATAGCCATGGTCGGGCTCGTCGCAGGCGTCACTGCCTCCGCGCTGACGCTCCTCCTCGTGCGTCGGAGAGTCCGCCAGGTCGCCGTCGTCGCCTTGGCCGCCGTACCCGTGGCCGGCGTCGCCCTTGCCCCTGCCATTTCCGCGTGGTTCACGCGCGGCCAGTCGAGTGAAGAGCTCGCCAATCTCACCGGTCGTCGACAGGTGTGGGACTTGCTACTGAACGCGCCCCGGTCCGAGTTCACTCAGTGGTTCGGCCACGGCTTGTCGGATAAGGGTTTCGCCGGATTGCCGATCGACAACAGCTGGCTCGCCATCTATCACGACCAGGGCCTCGTGGCCGCGGCACTCGTCGGAACGCTCCTGATACTGCTCATCCTCATGGCGGTCCACCGCGGCGCTGGTCCGGCCCGAGCACTCGCGGTGTTCATCGTCGTCTTCGCGACAGTCGACTCTTACACCGAGGTGGGCCTGGGGGACGCGTCCCCTTATCTCCTGGACCTTGCCGTCGCGGCCTCGCTTCTCGTGACTGACCATCGGTGGCGCGAAGGTATGCCAGCTCCGGTGGACCGGGAATGAAGATCCTCCTGCTACACAATCGCTACCGGTCGGCCACCCCTGGAGGTGAGGATCACGTCGTCGATCAAGAGAGTGCAACTCTCGCGGCTCGTGGACACACCGTGGAGCGCTTCGAACGGTCGAATGACGAGATCAATGACGGTTCCCTTCTAGGAAAGGCTCTTCTCCCGGGGCAGGTTGTCTGGAGCGAGAAGACGCGACGCTCTTTGTCCGCACACCTGCAAAGGTTCTGCCCGGATGTCGTCCACGTCCACAACACCTTCCCCTTGTTCAGCCCCTCGGTGCTGTACGCCTGCCGGAAGCATCTCGTGCCGGTGGTGGCTACTCTGCACCACTACCGACTGCTGTGTCCTAGTGGCGACCTCTTCCGTGACGGTCAGGTGTGCCATGAATGCGTCGGGAGGATCCCCCTCCCTGCCGTCCGCCACGGTTGCTACCACGATTCGCGGCTCTCGACTGTGCCCCTCGTCGCTTCCAGCATTACCCACGCTACCGCTTGGCGGGAACTCGTCTCTGCGTACATCTTCCTCTCACGCGCACAGCGTGAGATCTTTGCGCCGATGGGGCTGCCGCCAGGTCGGATGTTCGTCAAGCCGAACTTCGTGCCGGAGCCTCAACCCATCATCCCTTCACGCGAGAGCATGGTCGCCTTCATTGGTAGGCTGACCAAGGCGAAGGGCATCGACATACTCATGCAGGCATGGGACCTCTTCACCGACCGGGAGCGACGGAATACCCTCAGGCTCACCGTGGTGGGTGCCGGACCACTGCAGCGTCAGGTAGAGACGTGGGCGTCGCGGCGGCCGTCTGTCCAGTGGCTCGGCCCGCTGAGCCGTCCTCAATGCTCCGCAGTGATGGCTCGTGCCCGAGCCGTAATCGTCCCCTCTCGCTGGGAGGAGACGTTCGGGTTGGTCGCCGTGGAGGCGATGGGCGCCGGCGTCCCTCCGGTCGCGTCGACGCGTGGGTCCTTCCCCGAGTTGATCACCGCCCGATCCGACGGTGTCCTCTTCGATCCAGAGGATCCTCGGGCCTTGGCGACCGTCCTGGAGGACATTGCCGACAACCCGTCACAGTACGAGGCGTACGGGCGCCGCGCCCGCAGGACGTACGAGAGGCGCTTCCGGTCCGAGTCGAACATCGACCAGCTACTGGCGATCTACGACTTCGCCATTCGCAACCCCCGTCACAGCACAAAGGCTTCGACGGGCTCGCACTGAAGAGCCTCTCGTGTCGCACCCCGGCGGCCGAATAGGTAGCAGCCTGAAGAGGGGAAGGCCGTCACCTCCTCGTCACTCACCAGCCCACGGCAAAATTCAGCAGGCTGAGGTAAAGATGACTTGCACCGCTTCTTGTGGCACTGTCGTTGCAGTTGCCACCAGCGCCGCGGGCGAGTTGAAGATGTTCTGGGTCACGTCAAGGACGCCGTTCGTGCCGACGGGTCCCACCTCGAAGCTGATGGTCGGTTGCACCAGGCGGTGTACGGTTACGAACGTTCCTGGCTCAAGTCCCGTGCCTGTGAACCGGACGGAGCACGTAAATGGACCCGATGCACCGAGCACCGTGACGATGAGCGTCGGAGCGCACTCGAGCCCCTTTGCGTAGCTGTTGCCCTTGTTCTCGACGTGAGAGCGGCACGCTCGTGCGTGCCCCGTCCCTCGGGCACCTGAACCGTGACCTGTGTCATCTGGCACCTTCGCCCAAGCACCACTACCAATCGTCAGACCGCCCGCCAGTACGAGTAGTGGACACAACAACGCAACCCGGAGCCACCGTAGGGTCACCGCCGGACACTCCTTCTGTCGACCCGAGCCTCTCGCCACATCCGAGGAAATCAGAGACTTCCTCTGCCAATGGTCCACGGGCAACGACGACATGTCAAGGCCGACGAGAGCACCGAGGGAGGTTCAGGAGTCGAGAGCCGCGGGGATGGACGAGGGGGCACGAGGCGCGGGGCGGCGAGGCCAAGGGCGCAAGACCGGAACGTCCACGCGTTGCGCACGAGACGTCGACTCCGCAGCGAAGCGGCGCCCCGGAGATGCAGGCGAAGGCGGGAGCGCTCGTGGCCTCCGTGCCGTTCGTTGGTGTCCGAGGACAGGAATCGCTGTCGACGCGTCTGGCGGTAGCATACGGCCAATCGTGATCATCCTGAATCTTGGTTCCGGCCCGCGAACCAGTCCTCATTGCGTCAACATCGACTGGTCGCCTTACCTGCGGCTGAAGCGAAACCCGCTTGCTTCCCGGGTCGCACCGCTTTTCCTCACGGGAAAGCGACGCGAGCGCTTCCTTGCTCTCGACCGGAACGTGTTGGTGCACGACCTTCGGCAGGCGCTTCCGATGCCTGATGGAAGCGCGGATGCGGTCTACCACTCCCATGTCCTGGAGCACTTCGACCGCCAGCTCGTCCCCGCCTTCCTAGCTGAAATACGGCGCGTCCTGAAGCCGGGAGGGGTGCACCGGGTCGTCGTTCCCGACCTCGAGGCTTCGTGCCGGCGCTACCTCGATCACGTTGACCGCTGCATGGACCATCCCGAGGCTATGGGGGACCATGACGATCACGTCGCGGCGCTCATCGAGCAGATGGTCCGCCGGGAAGCGACCGGCTCCAGCGCCCAGCCGCCATTTCGGCGTCGCTTCGAGAACTGGCTCTTCGGCGACGCGCGGCGGCGTGGCGAGACCCACCAGTGGATGTACGACTCCATCAACTTGACGACAACCCTCGAGGCGGCGGGTTTTCGAGAGATCGTCAAGGTCGACTACCGGTCGAGCGCCATCCCCATCTGGGACGAGATCCAGCTGGACCGCACTCAGGACGGAGTCGAGTACATCCCGGGGTCGCTCTACATGGAGGGTCGCGCGTAGGACAGCTGGGCGACGAGCGGCTCTCGTCGCGCGTCTACCCCACCCGGGGGCGGCTGCCGGTGATGTACAGGTGCCAGCCGATCCGACGCTCCAACCGGCGCCCGACGCTCGTCCTCGCCAGGCGGGTACCCCCCGGGTACAGCCGAACGTTCAGGTAGCGAACCTCAGTGTGAAGGTCGTCGAACCCGATTGAGAACAAGTTCGTGATCTCCCTGCGAGAAAACACCTTGGAAAGGGGGTTTCCGGGGCCATCGGTGTTGTGGGAGAGGAACAGCTGCGAATCGCCTAGGTACCGAGCCCCGTGTTCGGACAAGAGTTCCCTGTGCCCCCTGAACAAGTCAGGCGGCTCGCCGGTGACCCTCGAAAGAAACCGGGGTGCTCCCGGAACGAGCAGTAGGCCGATCAGGACCCGACGCAGGAGCAGGATCGAAAAGTAGTAGTTGAACGAGCGGCGGTGATACACCATCACGAGCACGCGCCCGCCCGGTTTCAAGACCCGGTAGAACTCGCGTACGGCGGCGGTCGTATCGGGAACATGGTGGATGACCCCATGGGAGAACACCAGGTCGAACGATCGGTCCGGGAAAGGAAGGTGGGTTACGGAACCAGCTGTGAAGCGCCCGCGGTGACCCTCGATCTCGAAGCGGAGGCGGGCAAGCCGCAACGCAGTTGGGCTGAAGTCCACGCCGGTGTAGTGTGCGCCGGCGGCCGCAAAACGAGCGCCGTCCGTCCCGATTCCGCAACCCGCTTCAAGCACGGCGCGGTCCTTCCACTGCTCGAACCCCACGACCTCCGGTATATGGGGCTCGAGGAGGGACCGCTGGGTCGATACCTCCTCGAAGAACTCCTTGCTACCGATCGGGGATTGCGTGGAGCGAAAACCGGGTTGATAGTCGGCCCAGAAGTCGAGGGTGTTCAGTTCCTGCTTCGTTGGCATCTGAACAACCGCTCCCCTCGCTCCTGGCTACGAGTCCGCACCGCTGGCATCCCTGCTCCACGCCTCGTAGCCCATCTCCTCCCACGGCATCCCCCGAGTAAAGCGGCGGGGCCAGGGATAAAGGGGCTGCCCGGTGTCAGGTGAGCGGATGAGGCGGACGTCACCCAACTGCGTGGCCGGTCGGCCGGCTACCACTGTCATCGCGGGAACGTCCTCTCGTACGACCGAGTTCGCTCCCACCAGTGCTCCGCTTCCGACCCGCACGCCGGCCAAGAGTACGGCGCCCGTCGCCACCACGGCGTAGTCGTCGATCGTCACACCTGCTCGCTGCTCAGACGGTGGGTGTGCATCGTTCGTCAGCACGACGTAGGGGAACAACCAGACGTATCGGCCGATTACGCTTCCCTGGGCCACGTGCACGTTGCTGTGGAGGCGGGTGTACTCGCCGATGCTGCAGTCGCCCTGGATGTCGGAGAGGGTCCCTACGCGGCAGTGAGCGGCAATCTGTGAGCGCTCGCGAACCGTGACGTGGTGACCACACTCAAAGTGCTCGCCGAGCTCGGAGCCTGCATAGATGATGCTGCCGGAGCGGATCAACGACCGTCGCCCGATGCGTAGGAGAGGGTTCTCGTAGTCCTTGTCGGAGTAATACGAAGCTTGCGGCTCCCCCAGGGTCACGTTGGGCCCGACCACGGATTCCTCGCCGACGTCGACGTTGTCGTACACGATCGTGCGCGCTCCGATCGTCACCCTCGGCTGTAGCCGACACCGCTCACTCATGATCGAGCTTGCGTCGACCCGGCCGAGCTCCAACCCCTGCAACCGTCAGTCCTCCCCGGGGCGACGCCTCAATCTCGGACGACCCGCCTCTTCTTGTACCTCGCTCCGTGTTGGTCACCCTCGGTGATCTCGATCCGGACCGGCACCTTGAACGGCTCGAGCCGATCTCGGCAGAACGCGCGGAGCCGTTTCTTGACGGCGCTCGGGTCCTCCGGCGTCACGAGCGTGATCCTCGCCGCAACGATGTTCCCGGCGATCGGGTTCGGCTCCCCGTGGACCTCTACGTCACGGACGTTCTCCATCTCCAAAAGGACGTTCTCTACCTCGGCGGGATAGACCTTCTGGCCGCCCACGTTGATGATCTCGCTTCGTCGGCCCAGGATGCGGATGTGATCGTCCTCCACTTCGACGGCGTCCTCGGTGTTGAGCCAACCCTCCGAATCGAAGGGGGATGGCGCGTTCAAGTAGCCGAGCATGGCGGAGCGCGCGCGAATGAACAGGACGCCATCGACGATCTTGGTCTCGAACCCCTCCCCACCCACCTTGAGATAGAGGGAGTCGGGCGTCTTCGACTTTGACCGAAGGATCCCCACTTCGGTGAGACCATAGGTCTGGAGAAGATCGACTCCGGGGAGGACCTCGCGCAGTCGCCGCAGCGTGGACTCCGGCATGACCTCGGTGCCGTACGAGATGCGCCGCAGCGACGAGAGGTCGTGGCGTCGATACGCCTCTGAAATGAGCAAGAGGTTAAGGAACGTGGGTGTGGTG
>JALZBR010000049.1 GCA_030863485.1 Actinomycetota bacterium | reverse complement strand
CATCTGGGCGGAAAAACGACATCCGGGAAGGGCCTGAGCGCGCCGGGCGCGGTTAGCGGTAGTTCGTGAATTGCAGCGGGATCCCGAAGTCCTCTTCTTTCAAAGCCTGGATCACGTCTTGCAGGGTGTCCTTCGACTTCGACGAGACCCGCACCTGGTCGCCCTGGATCGTGACCTGCGCCTTGTTCTTCATGTCCTTGACGAACTTGACGATCTCGCGTCCCTTGTCGGTGGAGATGCCCTGGTTGAGCTCCAAGGTCTGCCGGGCGGTGCCGCCGGCGGCCGGCTGGATGTCGCCGTGGTTCAGGGCCTTGAGGGGCACGCTGCGCTTCACCAGCTTCTCCTCCAGGACCCGCACGCAGTCGCGCACCTTGCCCTCGGTGTTGGAGCGCACGACGATCGATGCGCTCGCGTTTTCCTGGTTGAGCTCGATGTGGGAGTCGGTTCCCTTGAAATCGAAGCGCTGGGAGATCTCCCGCGCCGCCTGATCTACGGCGTTGCGAACTTCCTGGAGGTCCACCTTCGACACGATGTCGAAGGACTGCTCTTTCGCCATTGGCGTGACCCTAGCGGATGAAGCTGTGGAGCAGAGGCATCAGTTCGGCGATGCGGGTCTTGTTGAGATAGGCGTCCGCCCACGGGGGCTGCTCCTGTAGCACGGCGGAGAAGGCCACGATGCGCGTGCCGGGGCTGATGGTCCGCAGGATCTCCGAAGCTCCTTCCCCGTCGAGCCTGGGCATCATGAAGTCGAGGATGACGAAGTCCGGCTGCTGCCGCAGCGCGAGGGGGACGGCCTGGACCCCGTTCTCCGCCTCCCCGACGACTTCGAATCCCTCGATCTCGCATAAGAGGCGGAGGGCGTGACGGATCTCCTCGTCGTCGTCGACGATCAGGACGGTCTTCTTGTCCTCCGAGACCTCGGCGCTCATGGCGACACCCTCTAATACGCAGTCGGTCGTTGTCTAGGGGGGTTCGACGTCCGGGACAAATTCCGGCACCCATGCGTCGGATTTGATGCACTTTTCTGGAACGTGACGCCAAAGGAGGCCTTGCTTCAGCCGTCCGCGGGATCCGCGGGGAACAGCGCAGCGGCTTCTTCCACCGTCAGCGGAGGTGGCAAAGAGAAGTCCTGATCCGAGTGACGTCCGAGCCAGCGCTCGAAGATCTCTTGCCACCTGCCGTGCTCGCGAGCGTCGGCAAACACCCCGTCCACGAATCCTGAGAATGCAGCCGAGCCGCGTACTGCGACGCCGTAACCCTCGGTGGAGAGCTGGTCGCCGGCCACGAGGAAGCCTGGCGCGTCGAGGCCGAACAGGAAGAGGTCGGGTCCCGTGGCGGCGTCGACCGTGCCTCGCAAGAGCGGCTGCCGGCACTCCTCTGCGGCGTCCACGGGCTGCACGCGGATCGTCTCGTCCAGCTCGTCGAGCGCGACACCCGTCTCGGGGTGGATCGATGAGCACACCGTCCGTCCCCCTAGATCTTCTACCTCGCGCATTTCCGAATCGCGCGGCACGAGCAGGCGCTGGTGAGCCACGTAGTAGGGGTCGGAGAAACGTATCGAACGCAGCATCTGCTCGGTGATCGGAGTAGCCGGAAAGGCGACGTCGATCAGGCCGACGCCGATGCCTTCCAAGAGGGCATCCGTCGACCCCATGCGGTAGACGGGTTGGACCCCCAGTCCCTCTGCAATGAGTTCCCCTAACTCGACGGCGAGCCCCGTCACCCGACCGCGCTCGTCCAGGAACGACAAAGGAGGAAGCGTCGCGTCAACCCCGATGATGATCCGCTCGCTGGCCTGGATCTGCCCCATGGCCGTCTCGATGTCGAAGACGGGAATCCCTTCGTCCTCGGGCTCCTCGGGGGCGGGCACGCAGGCGACGAGGGCGGCGACTGCCACCGCGAGGGCCGCCCTGCGGACGGACCCTGTCCTGAGTGTCTGGAAAGTCATCTTCTCGTCCTCTTTACAGCGGGGATATGCTCCCATTTCCTGGGCCCGGGGGGCTCGGGGGGCATATTGGAGTATCGAGGGAGGGTACATGCGTACATCTGTATGGCTGCGACTTCTAGTCCTTGCGCTGGCCATGGCGCTGATCGGCGGGGCGTGCACGCGCGGCGAGGAGGGCGAGCAGACTGACGGCGGCGACACGGCCGCCGAGAACACCGAGGACGATACGCAGGAGCCGGGCCAGGGTGGCGGTGGCGACGGCGAGACGCTGCTGACCGAGATCCAGGACCGTGGCACCCTGCGCTGCGGTATCAACAACGAGGTTCCGGGCTTCGGCTTCCAGAACCCGGATACCAACGAGATCGAGGGCTTCGACATCGACTTCTGCAAGGCTTTTGCGGCGGCGATCTTCGGTGACCCCGAGCAGCACGAGCTCGTGCCTGTCACGTCGGACGACCGCTTCATCGCGCTGCGTGGAGGCGATTTCGACGTGTTGGTGCGTAACACGACGTGGACCAGTAGCCGTGACGGCACCGAGGGTCTCGCCTTCACGCACCCGAACTTCTACGACGGTCAGGCAATGATGGTGAAGGCCGATCAGTTCTCTTCGATCGAGGAGATGGACGGAGCCAGCGTGTGCGTGACCACGGGCACGACGACCGAGCTGAACCTCGCGGACTACTTCCAGGAGCTCGGTATGGACTTCAAGCCGGTCGCCTTCGAGGAGAACCCGCAGATCCAGGAAGCGTTCATCGCCGGCCGGTGTGACGGCTGGACGTCCGACCGCTCGCAGCTGGCGGGCCTCCGCAGCCAGTTCCCGCAGTCAGAGGGCGGTCCCGAATCGCTCGTCATCTTCGAGGACGTCATGTCCAAGGAGCCGCTGACGCCGGCGGTGCTCGAC
>JALZBR010000385.1 GCA_030863485.1 Actinomycetota bacterium | reverse complement strand
ACCTGGTAGCCCATGTTGACGTGGCGCTCGCCGAGGAAGAGTCCCTTCGTGACCCAGTTCAGCACGCCGTAGGACAGCAGAATCGAGTGCAGAAGATAAGGATTGTTGGCCGAAGTCACGGCCAGGTTCTCCCGCCCGTCGGGGTAGCTATGAGTGGACGCGATGACAGGCGGATCAGGCGAGCCGTTGTCGACCACGAGCAAGGGTCTCGTCCTCGGATCCGGACTCTTGGGGAGGTAGGTCCAGGCATGCTTGATGGTGATGGGGCTGTTTGGCTTGAGGTACGGGAAGACCGACTTGCCGGCATCCGTGAGCTTGGTCTGGAGGGGAGCGACGGACGTGTCCTGGTAAGCGGGCGCGTTGCAGTCGAAGCCCAAGCCGTACTTGTCGGGCTGCGCCAGCTTCTCGGGCTGGTTGGGATCCTTTGTAGCCGGCCCGCACGGGAACGTGAAAGAGGTCACCTGGCGGACCTTGTACTTGGCCTCGTACTCGTACAGCGTCTTCCACTCGTCGGCGGTGAAGGCACTCTCCCAGACGCCGGACGCGCTGTTGAAGTAGGAGAGGTTCCCGGTCGTCAGAATGATCCCCTGGTAGTGGCCGCGAGTGCCGTCGGAAAGTGTCGCGGCGGTCAGGGGTTGCTGCGTGGCAATAAGTTCGTCATGCGGGATGCCAACCTGCTTGAGAAAGGTCGTGATGGCCGGGTAGTCGGTCTCCTTGCCATCTGCGGCGATGACGAGGACCTTGAGGTCGCGCTCGTTGGCGGCGAGGAGCCCGTTGAGGTTCAGTGGGAGCGGCGGTACCTCGGGGAGTTTGAGTTCCGGCGGTTTCGGTTGCGGCACGGCGGCCGGGATGGGTCCGGGAACCACGGGACCCGGGCGGATCTCGTCATCGCCTGCCCCGTCTTGCTGGGCCTGAGCTGAGGGCAAGAGAGCGGAAGCGTACAGCAATGCCATTGCCAGCAACGCCAGAACGAATTTTCGACGAACTCCGCTAACTTCCGTTCCCGACCGGCGCAGCTTCATAGCCCCTCCTGCCCTATCCCCGTCCTAGAAGTTGCCGCATCCCTGCCGAAGCGTTTGCCGCCAAGGCGCCGAGGCCGCTCCTGAATGTTCGAATTGACCGGCTCCGAGCTCGCATCAAGGGTCAAGGCTGTGCGAACCCGCTGCACTGTTGCCGTGGTCTTGTCGGCCCAACAGCCAGAGGGGGCGACTACACATCCTCCCCAGAGCAGGGCTTGCGGGCTTGAACTCTGAGAGTCGCCCCTTCGTACCACCGAATCGTCTGTACCGGATTTGTCTAGATATAGGAAGGTAGGCATTATAGGAAACTGGGTCGGGTCAAGCTAGGGCAATCTAACCCTTATAAGGGGTTTGTCCGCCTTAGGCGTTTCTGTAGGGCTTTGATCATCTCAAAGCAAGAATGGCGACGGTGGCAAAGCGCGAAAAGGCGGCGAATACAACGGAGGTTCGACAGGACTCGCATCAAATAGCAGCTACTACGCTTTGATTGAGAAGAAGCCCACCGGCGCTGCAGACGACCGCGCGGGGCTGACCAAATAGAGGAAGCTGACCCTCGAAGGTTTCACCCCGCATTCCCCACGTCACGCTCCCTCACCCCATGTCATGCGGACACGGCATGCACGTCGTCGTCATGGCGGGCGGGTGCGGCGCCATTGGGAGAGCTAATGCAAGCCCGAGCAAGCCGAGATTCCGAATCCGGCGACCGTCAAGCACGGCTAGGACACGATGGACTGGCCGCGCTGACACAAATAGGGGTTCCGGTAGCAGCGGCGCAGAAAGTGTCGTTAGCGCTTTTGAGTAAGCACGTAACCTCGCAGGGTGACTACATAGGCATGTAGCGCTTCGCTCTGTAATCTCTGCGCTCCCTCCAGCCACAGATATGGCGCCTCCCTATGCCGCCCCACTCTCACAGCGTCGTCCGCACGTCGACCATCAGCGCTAACGACGGAAAATGCGCGCCTGCTAGCTGAACCCCAAGTAGTCGGAAAGCCTCGGCGAGGGCGCGTTCGGGACTGGGAATGTGGCTCAACGCCGAGTCGAACAGGACCGCGTCGAAGGCATCGTCTTCGAAGGGGAGCGATCGAGCGTCGGCTTCTTGGAAGGTGACGCTCGGAAGATTTCCGCCAATTTACGAGCCTTGCTGAGGAGTAGGGGATACAGGTCAGCGGCCACTACCTCGCCGACGTTCGGCCACCGCGCCAGCCGGCGTGTCAGCACGCCCGTACCGCAGCCGACTTCCAACACGCGAGCTTCCGGCGGGAACGAGGTGTCGGCGATAAAGCTGTGGCGTAGCGCCTGCTGCTGCGGGTCTGCCCCACGTATTTCGAGGATTTCGGCCAGGCGCTCCTGTGTTGCGGGCTCGAGTTCGTCAAACACGACGTAGACATCCGGCAGGAAGGCAGCGCGATAGAGGGCTACGAGGCAGCCGACGGTCGGACGGAGCCTCTGAGACTTGAGCTCTCACAAGGACGCATGGCGAACCTTCTGATCCTGCCCAGCCTTTCTCGGTCAGATCGTCGCCGGCTGGGGGCAGCGCTCACCTCGCAATAATGGCAATGGCGGAACCACAACCACCCCCCGCTCTCATAGCGGATGGACCGACAAACGGGGTCCGATTACCCCCGCTAGATCTTCCCTATTGGGTCGGGGGTCAGCGGTGAGTTGGCCTCGAGTGAGGCGGGAAGTATCGCGCTGAACTGCGGGCTCTGCTCAGCCCGTCCGCGTGTCCGCTTTCAACGTCTCATCGGAAGGCGCGATCGCTGCGGTGGCAGGGTGCCGGGAAACGATCTACGCCTGAGCTTGACGACGAAAGCTCTGTCATCCTGGTCGATCGCCGAGCTACTGCGCCGGCTGATGCGGTGTGGAGGTCGGCGGGGGTAGACGTGCACGGTCGCCGTCCTGTGAAGTGGCTGTCGTGACGGCTGGCGCGGTGGCCGCGTGTATGAGCCCCAGCGGGAACGCTCACGCTGGCGGTCTCGTTGTGTTGCGCCTCTGCTCGGTGTACCAGCTTTCGGATGGCGCGGACCTCGACCCGAGCTACGACCCCGTCGGTGGGATGCAGACTCATACGGCGCTGCTGACACGCGAGCTCGACGCCAGAGGAGTCGCCCAGCTGGTGGTGACATCGCGGCTGTCCGGTCCGCGCGCCCTCGAGTCGGTCGGCGAGCTCACTGCGGTGCGGCGCGTGGGGCTGCACACCCGCTGGTTGCGCCAGCTGTGGGCGCCCGCAGCGCTGCGCGCGGTACTGCCGCGCCGGGGCCGTATCGACCTGGTGCACGC
>JALZBR010000369.1 GCA_030863485.1 Actinomycetota bacterium | reverse complement strand
CTGTTGGAGACGCCGCGGGACTCGGCGACCCAGCCGTGCCTTCCTCTCGGGCTTCTTCCGGTGGCGGCGGTGGCTGTCCCGGCCCTCCTGCAGGCGCTACGGCCTTCTCGTTCAAATGGAAGGTGTTGTCCGGAGCCCTGGTCAGCAGTGGCTGAGCGTCGGGCGTGGGGTTGAACGAGATGGTGTGGGGCCCGAAGACGACCCACGTCACCGTCTCGCCGACTCTAGTCCTGATGGTCCTGGGAATGAACTCGTTGATCGCCGTGTTCATTGACTCCTGGCTCCCGTACCCCGCAAGCGTCGGGAACGGCGCCCTGCCCGTCGTCGCCTCCTCGAAGGCTCTACGCGTCGGCTCGAAAACTCGGTCTATCTGCTGTCTGGCTTGCCGGTCTACCTCCTGCTGCGACGGAATCGAATCTCCCCGTCCAATGACTCGAATCGTCCCCGACATCATCGGTCCGTGCAGGTTGCAGTAGAAGCTGTAGTTGCCCGGTCGGATGTCGTCGGCGAGAGTCACCGAGAAGTTCGCTTCGGGCGGGAGGTACCCGCTGTTGTAGTAAGCCTGGCGCCCGTTGAAGCGGGGTTGGGCGACGTTTGGGCACGGCTTGGTTGCGTCGGTGGGCAGCGGTCCCGAATCAAGGTAGCAGGGGTTTACGGCGATCTGGTTCGCGTCACCCGGACCCTCCGGGAGCATCACCGGAAGCGCCTCTAGCTTCCTTTCAAGCTCTGGCGAGGGCTGCGACTCGGGTCCCAGCCTCCGTGCCTCGGGAATAACCTCGTCGATCATCGTTCCCATCGTGACGCTGTGCGGCTCTCCGGTGAAAACCTGCCTGAAGCTGACGGTGTCGCCGGGCCGGACCCTTACTTCGTCGGGAAAGTAGGCAAGCGCCGAAGCGGCAAATTCGCGAGGGGTCGCGTCGACCTGGACGGTCCTGGTTTGAGGCCCCTGCCCGCCCTCACCTGCTTGCTCCTGCGCAGGCCTGGCACAGGAGGCGGTCAACAAGCTCAAGACAGACAGACCCAACAGGACCTTTCTCATCAAAGGATTCCCTTTCCTGGAGAGTGACGGCGAGAACCTACAGCAACGCGAATAACCCGGTCAAAAAACGAACTTGGGGGGCCGAAGCCCCCCAAGTTCGTCACGTCATTCGTCTACCAATGACCGCAGAAGAATCCAGAGGGTCCGTGTCTCACGAACGACTGGTGGAATCCGTGCTTCTTCACGGTGAACTTCGCAAAGGTTCGGTAGAACTTGCCCTTACGACAGTCGGTCTTGGTGACAGCACGGGCAAAGTTGTGGCCAGCGTCGAAGTCTGCCGCGACGACATGCCCTCCCCTGACTATGAAGACCTTCACCGTCACTTGGTTGCTGTGTTTACAAAAGATCGACGCCGTGGCCCCTATGTCATGGTGCCTCGTTAAGAACACATGAGGTCCTCTCGCATGGCACTGGGCAAAGCCCTTAAAACCGCTTGCCGATGCGGGTGTTGCGGAAAGGACCGTAATGCACCCGGCTAACAGGACTGTCACGAGCAGGAGCCTGACCATTCTGCCCGATCTCGTTGCGCTCATACCCCCCTCCTTAGGAACGCACAACATCCAGAATTATCCTCCTCGGGGGGGTGCTCTAGCTAGTCCCGGACAGGGTTTAGGGAGAGCCCTCGAGATGCGTTTACGGCTGTACAGCGGGCCCTTTTGCGCAGCGTTAGCCGTTAGCGAGACCAAAAGCGAGTAACCGCGTCGGGCACCTTCGAGGTCGAGGCAGGATGCTTCGTGACCCCTGCTCGGTAGAAGGCCAAGATCAGAGCCGGATTTTCGCCCGGGTTGGGTGCATAAATGGAATGCGAGCGGCCACGATGCGTACGGACAGCCCGACGAGGTTCCGATTACCCCTACCGCTCGCTTGACACCGGCATCGAGGCTCCGCTGGTAGCAGCAGGGTCGACGGTGTTTGCGGGAACGAGCGTTCAAAGGCGGTAAGCTAACGGTTGGCGTGCCGGGAAGTCTGGTCGGCGAACGGAACGAGAGTCCGTCTCCATCGGAAGGCCCGTGTTGGAAAACGACAAAGTTGTTCACGCCGATTGGCATGCTGCCGGCAGTCCCCTTCTCCGCTTCCACTTACTCCCGCCCGGTACTGCGGGCGCGAAGAGTAGCGGGGGTTACGGGGATCTCCGATGAGCCGCCTCGGAATCGCACGCCGAGCTTGCTTCGTCGTGCTCCTCGTCTTGGCGACTGGGTGCGTCACTTCTTACGACCCCCTTGCCGATCCGTCTCTGCTGCTCGGTGATCCTGCCAGCCGGGGCCAGGTTCGATTGGAGCCCATAGGGGCGTTCGAGCAGCCCGTTCAGGTCATCTCACCTCCCGGGGACCGGCGCCTTTTCGTCGTAGAGCGCACTGGCCGGGTGAAGATATGGATCGACGACGAGGTGCTCGAGACGCCTTTCTTGGACGTCTCACACGCCGTCACCGCCGGACCCGGACGAGGACTGTTGTCGATTGCGTTTCCACCCGACCACAGGTGGAGCCGCCTCCTGTACGTCAGCTATACGGACCGGCTCGGAAACAACCAGATCGATGAATACGCCGTGGACCCGTCCAGCACGAACCGCGTTGATCCAAGAACACGAAGACCGATCCTCGTAGCGAAGCAGATCTCCCCTGTGAACAATGGAGGCCTTATCGGCTTCGACTCGGCAGGCATGCTCCTGATTGGTACAGGAGACGACGGGCTCCGGGCTCCCGCTCAGGATCCGACCGATCTCCGGGGGAAATTCCTGCGCATCGATCCAAGGAAGCCTTCGGAGGGTCGCCCGTACTCGATTCCCCACGACAACCCTTTCGTGGGCGTCGAAGGGATCAGGGCCGAGATCTGGGCATATGGGCTGCGAAACCCGTGGAGATGGGCCTTCGACCCTGGGACGCAGGATCTATATGTGGCCGACGTAAGAGAAAGCGATTCGGCCCCGATCTACTTCATTCGGAGAGAGCTTCAGCCGGGGGCGAATTACGGTTGGGCTAGACACGACTCTCCCGAACCACTACGCGGGCGCCTGGTGGAGCCCATCCTCACCTATCCGCTGAGCCGTAGTCAGTGCGCCATTGTCGGAGGTGGAGTCTATAGAGGCAGCGTGGCCGGGATGCGCGGTGTCTACACCTACGGTGACTTCTGCCAAGGCGCCATAAAGGGTTTCAGAGTTAACGGCGGCGCAGTGGCCGAAGAGGTCAGGTTCAAGCAGCTGGCCGTCCCCGAGCTGATCGCCTTCGGCGAGGACTCCGACGGGGAGATGTACGTCGTTTCTCTGAAGGGCGGTGTCTTTCGCTTGGCGGGCGGTCGATCGTAATTCTCGAAAGTTAGCTGTGAGGAAAAATCACGCCGCGAAGCGGCCTGGCAGTTAGGAGAGCGTAAATCATGCGAGCACTCGCGTACCTCGACCCCGGTTCGGGGAGCATCATTGTTCAGGCAGTCGTTGCCGGCCTTGCAGGTGTCGCCGTTGTAATGAAGGTCGGCTGGCGACGATTGACCTCTCGATTCCAAAGGGACCGCGTTTCTGAGACGGAGCCGGGGCGCGAGTGATCTCGAAGAGCAGGAGCCCCGGCCGACAATCGAAACCGTCGCTGGCCGACCCCGCCTCTTTCCGCGACCCCTCGACCCGGGTCTTCCACAACGGAGGCCGAATCCTGCGAACTCTAAGGGGCCAGGCCGCGGATGACTGGAGCCGTCTTGCGTCTTCGGAACTGCTCCGGCGCCTCATCGATAGAGGAGCCCTGATCCCGACGCGAGAGGTGAGGACGGGAGAGCTCGCGGCCGGAGACCGGCCGGTCGCTGAAGGTGACGCTTGGAGTCTCCTCTTAGAGCACGAGCGGGTGCCCTTTGTCTCGTACCCCTATGAGTGGAGCTTTTCGATGCTGCAGGATGCGGCCGCGCTCCACCTCGAGGTTCTCCTAGAGGCTCTGTCCGAGGGGATGACGCTAAAGGACGGGTCTGCGTTCAACGTACAGTGGATGGGGACGGCGCCCGTATTCATTGACGTTGGCTCCTTCGAGCCGACGAAGGGGGCCCCGTGGGCCGGGTACCGCCAGTTTTGCCAGACTTTCCTCTACCCGCTTTTCCTTCAGTCTTACTCGGGCGTTCCGTATCAACCGTTTCTCCGGGGTCAGGTTGAGGGGTTCACGCCGGCGCAGATGCGGCGCCTTATCGCAGCGCGCCTCTGGTTTCGAGCCGGAGTCTTCAAGCACGTCGTGCTTCACGATGCCCTGCAACGGCGCTTTCCGAACGACGCTCAGGCCACCGTGAGTAGGCTGAGGGACGCTGGCTTCAACGACCAGCTAACCGCACGGATGGCCAAGTCATTGCTCCGGCTTGTTCGCCGGCTGGGCTCCCGCCGTCGTCCCTCGCACTGGCTCGACTACGCCAGGACGTGCACCTACACAGACGCCGAACGGGCAGCGAAGGCTGAGGTCGTCAGGCGTGGGCTCGTCGGACCGGCTGGTCGGGTCGTGCTCGACTTGGGCTGCAACGATGGGACCTACTCGAGGATGGCCGCCGAGGCGGGAGCCTTCGTGATTGCGGTGGACAGTGACGAGGAGGTCGTCGACAACCTCTATAAAGCGGTTCGAAGAGAAGGTCGAGGACGAATCCTCCCCCTCGTGGTCGATGTGGCCGACCCGAGTCCCGGGATCGGATGGCGAGGAAGGGAACGTCTGGGCTTCTTCGAGCGAACGAGTCCGGACGTTGTCCTGTGCCTGGCCCTCATCCATCATCTCGTCATCGGGCGAAACATCCCCCTCGTCCAGGTCGTCGACTGGCTTCGCAGCCTTGATGCCAGGGTGGTCGTCGAGTTCGTGGACCGGGACGACCACATGGCCAAACGTCTCCTGGCGAACAAGCCCGCCGGAATTCACGACGACTATCGGATTGAGCTGTTCGAGCGGGAGCTCGGCCGGTGCTTCCGCATCAGGGAACGGGCGCCCCTGCATACGAGGACGCTCTTCACGGCAGATCCAAAATAGGAAGCCCCAACGGTCGTGGGTGGGCATCTTTTCCGGCAACTCGTCCGGCATGGCTCCGGCGTGGCCCTGGTCGAGCTATTCGCTGTCTGGGGGTTCGCATGCGTTCAGCCGCTGCTGGCGGTGCTTGGCGAGACTCCATACTTTTTCGTCTTCCGGAATGCGTTGCCTTCGGACATCCTGTTGTTCCTGGCGTTGCTGACGATGCTTCCTCCACTGGTCCTCTGGTGGCTCGAGCGGATAGTGGACATGGCCTTTCCCGGAGCCGCCAAGCGTGTGCACGCCGCCTTGCTCGCCATGCTCGCGCTTGTGGCGATCGCCAGCGTCCTAAGGGCCGTTACCTCCTTCAGCGGTACGTTGTTCATCGTTGCTCTCGTCCTCCTATATGGACTGGGCGTAACGCTGGTTTCTCGCTTTCGCCGCCCTGCACGTCTTTGGCTCCGCTTCTCGGCGGGCGCCCCGGTGGTGTTCGTGATCCTTTTTCTCACGATGTCGCAAAGCGCCGATCTCGTTCGTCCTGGCAGGGACCTCGAGGAGGCCATTCCGGACACCGGCCGGTCGCCACTCGTCATGATCGTCTTCGACGAGTTCCCTGTGACGTCCCTTCTCGATCAACAGGGCCGGATCGACGGCCGCCTATTCCCGAACTTTGCCGCGTTGGCCGGTGACGCGACCTTCTTCCGCAATTCGACGAGCGTGGCGGCGAGGTCTCCAGTTGCCGTCCCGGCCATCCTGACCGGTCGGTTTCCGGGAAGGACGCTGGCTCCCGTAGCTTCCGCCTATCCCCGCAACCTCTTCACGCTCCTGTCGCGCTCTCACGAGCTTCACATCTTCGAGTCGATTACAGCTTTGTGCCCTCGGACGTTGTGTGATCGCTCCAGGGGATCGTCCGCCGATTCGGGCCTCAGCGCGCTCCTCTACGACGGGGGCCGCATCTGGCTCCGAACGGTCTCTTTCACCCAACAGAAAGAGGATCTGGTGGAGTTGTGGTTCAAGGAGGAGGTTGCGGCCGAACGCGGCCGCGGGACGGCAATTACGGATCCGTCAGATCCTTGGTTCCTCGGGGACCGGATTCAGGAGAATCAGCCGGCCCGGTTTCGCGATTTTCTGGCTTCGCTGAATGGGTCGGGGACGCCACTTCATTTCCTGCACCTACTACTACCCCACTCTCCTTGGCAGTACCTGCCCAACGGTGTTCGTTACCCTCCCGTCCGATTCGGTTACGTGCAGGTCGAAGAGCGCAGCGGCGAGAGGTGGCCGGCGATGTTCGACCACCAGCGCCATCTCCTCCAGGTCGCCTACGTGGACAACCTCCTTGGAGAGGTGCTCGATCGCCTCCGAGATGTCGATCTATACGATCGAGCGACGATTCTGGTGACCGCGGACCATGGCATAAGTTTCAGCACGGGTCCTGGGCAGTCGGAGCGCAACTTCGACGACGTCAGTGCCCCGGAAGTTGCCTGGGTGCCTTTCTTACTCAAGCGGGCGGGACAGCAGGAAGGCGAGATTCGGGACGACAACGTCATGGCCGTTGATGTGCTCCCTACGGTTGCCGAAGCCGTGGGGGTTGACCTCAAATGGGAGAAGGACGGGATCTCTCTTCTCAGCGACGCCCGGCAGGACGACCGGAAGGTCTTTTACAACGATGCTGGGACCCCGATCCGTTTCCGGGGGTCGCGCTGGTTCCCCAGTCTACTTAGGGGGATGACGGACCGCCTGATACGACCGGACGAAGGTGTTGACGGCATGTTCAAGGTGGGGCCCATCGCAGATCTCGTGGGCACGCCCGTCTCCAGCCACACCGTTCTGACCGGGCCTGGCGGAAGGGTCTCGGTCGACGGGCTAAACAACTATCAAAGGGTGGACCCGGCCGCTCTCACCCTCCCCGCTTTAGTCTCCGGCGAGGTCGAGGTGACCGGCGCTCGCTCCGACATCCTGGGAGTCGCGATCTCGCTCAATGGCACCATCGCGGGAAGCTCGGAGCTGTTTCGTGATGATGGGGTGCCGATGAAATTCGCCTCAACGGTCCTCCCCTCCCTCTTTCGTCCCGGCCCGGACCAGCTCGACATCTACCTGCTTGTCGGACAGCCGGCTCGACCCTCGCTGTTGCCCCTCGCCCTCGCTTCCTCTGAGTAGGTCGCTGGAGTGGCCGATGGCCCTCATGAGGAGGCTTCGACCAGCTCTTGTTGGGGATGGCGGAACGCAAAGCTTCAGGACAAGAACCCGGGCCCTGGCAATAACCCAGGCGCTGAACCGGGCGATGGTTCCACCGGCTGGGGAGCCGGCGCTCTCGGTGATGCCTCGGGCGCCGGTGTCACAGGTTCGACCGGTGTTGCGGGCGGCAAAGGGGGTGCCGGTGGTGGCGCAGGCGCCGGCTCGTCAGGAGGTTCGCATCCGATTCCGTCCCGATTCGCATCAAACCCATGGGGGTCCGGAGGCCTAACAGTGAAGTTCTGGCGCCCGACATGGTGGCAGTCCAAATCCGGAGGGCGAGGTGCCACGCAGAAGTCTGGATATGAAGGATCGCAACGCGAGGACCGTCGAGGCGATGCCGAAGGTGTGGGCGATGGCCGGCGAGGAGGCGTTACTTGAGGACTGGGAGTAGGAGACGTGCACGCTCCCCATAGTCCCCGTCCCGCTGCCTTGGCTTCCGCTTCGGCTTCCCTCAGCTGGCCTATGTAGAGGTCGTTGGGCTCGAACAGTACGGCTTTGGCATATCCCTGACGCACGGCCTTGTCGTTATAGAACTCCCCCTCCTGGTCCCAGACATAGCGGAGGAAGCGTCCGTTTTGGTCCTTGTCCTCCTTGTCGGCTAACAGATAAACGACGGAGCCGACAGGCAACTCGGATTTCGCGAAGTCGGATGCCTCACGCCCAAAACACTCCATCGTCGTCGTGGACTCGGGAGCGTCAATCTCGAGCAGGCGGATTTCGTAAACGGCTGCAGGAGCAAGCGGACCGCCGACTTCCGTCACTCCTACCGAAATCGTGTCCCCATCGATATTGCTCGCGACCGTTGCCTTCTGAGCGCCCGGGGGAATACCGGCCGGACGGTCGCCTGGATTCACGGAAAGAGCCGGGGGGGCGCTCGGCTCGAGCGGTGTCCCCTCCGTCTCGTTACGGGTCGTCTGGAGCCGATAGTAGGCGACGAGGATCAGCGCGATCGTGAGACATAAGCCAAATAACTTTTTTCCGCCAGACATCCCGCCCGCCGCAACTTCGGTTTTCCCTTTTTATCGGTAAACAGCGGCCACGCCATAAGCTTTTTTTCGCGCTTGTCCAAACCGGGGGTTGTATAGGGAACCGGGCGTGCGAGCTGAGGTATTTCTCTTCAGAAAGCGGCGGCCGCGTGGATTCGCTGCGGGGAGTCATAGGCGCCGGCTACGCGTCCCGGGCTGTGAGCCCGGCCTTGCTACCTCACTCTAGCCGGCGAAATTGTGCGTCAGATACGTTCGATTTTTGGCGGCGTCGTAATACACGCCAATAGCGTGGGTGCTGAGCATGCAGTTGTCGAGATTCGCGCGGTGCCCCGGACTGTTGAGCCAGAAGTTCCAAGCGGGACCGACCGCATCTCTGGGCAAACCGTCGGACCAAAAGACGTTCTCCGCCTGGTGGTTCAGTTCCGTCGCGTTTCGAATCCGATCCGACGGCATGCTCCCGTCCGACCCGATATGGCCTCGTCGCGGGTCATTTTCAGGAAAAGCATCGATCAGCGCTGCGTGGTTGTCGGCGAGGTCTTTGCTGTGGGCACGTGCAACGTCGCGAAGTCCTTCATGCGCCTGCAATTGCTGTCCCGGACACCTTTCCAGCCGGTGGTTCAAGAAGAAGAGGCCAACTCCGGCTTCCTGATCTCCATAAAAGCCCGTGGACGGAGCTCCTGAGGGACTCGGCTCCGGATTACAGGTTCCCGCGGTGAGGGCGATGCAGCTCGCCAAAGCCACGATCATCCGCGAGAGACGGGGCATCAAGCGGCCCTAATTTCGCTTAGGTTCACGCCTCGGTCTCCGGACGTTGCCCGCCCCTCTTGCAGGGATATGGAAAGATCCAGCAAAACCCGTGAGGACGGGTCCTAACAATTTCCCCTCTTCCGATTGGTGCATCCGGAACGAAGGTCATCTGACAAAGGTTGGAGGGTGGGAAGAGCGCCAACCGATTGCCTCGGTGATGGCCTCTTGTCGACAACCTAGCCCCCGCGCGTCGTCTCGGCCCTACGGTGCGATCAACATTAGCCGACGAGGCGCGGGTCCTCCCGGCATCGCGATATTCAAGAACACGGGTCTTCTTTTTACAAGTGAGAGAGTTAAGGCCTCATGATGAGGTGGAGCGATCTGGTGTTAAACAAAGAGAAAAGCCCTCGGCTCTCCAAGGGCTTTGTCTAGGTGTTAGGCGCAATTTAGTAGTGTCGGAGCGGGGATTTGAACCCCGATGAGCTATGCGCTCACTAGGCCCTCAACCTA
>JALZBR010000353.1 GCA_030863485.1 Actinomycetota bacterium | reverse complement strand
ACCAAGTACGTCCTGGGCAAGGCCGAGCTTACTGGTGATGCCGTTAGAAGGGGGACTGCCCGGCTGAACCAGGGTGGCGGATGGGAGGTGCTCATCGACTTCAAGGCGGCAGGAGCGGCGGCTTGGGAAACGTTCACCGGCCGGCTCGCCTGTGAGCAGGGAGTGACTCGCCAAATTGCAATCGTCCTCGACGGGGTCGTGGAGTCGAGCCCGCAGGTAAACGAGGACATAGTCTGCAATGAGGGGATCACGGGCGGAACGACCGTCATCACCGGGGACTTCACCGAGGAGGAGGCCAAGGACCTCGCCGTCGTCCTCACGGCGGGGGCGCTGCCCGTGGAGCTCGAGCAGTCTGAGGTCCGCCAGGTAAGCGCGACGCTCGGCCGCGATTCCCTACGGGCCGGCTTGCTGGCCGGAGTGCTCGGCCTGGCGCTCGTGCTTCTGTACGTGCTGATCTACTACCGAGCGCTCGGACTGCAAACGTGGTTTGGCCTGCTGGTCTTCGCCGCGATCACTTACGGGCTCGTCGTGCTCTTCGGCGAGTGGATCGGGTGGAGCCTCACCCTCGCCGGCATCGCAGGTCTCATCGTTTCGATCGGCGTTGCAACCGACTCGTACATCGTTTTCTTCGAACGAGTCAAAGAGGAGATTCACGAGGGGAGGAGTCTCCGGGCGTCGATCGACCGCGGCTTCCACCATGCCTGGCGGACGATGCTGGCAGCCAACACGGTCACGATTCTCGCGGCCCTCGTGCTGTACGTGCTGGCGGTTGGGCCCGTTCGCGGATTTGCCCTGGCGCTGGGGATGGCAACCGTTCTGGACCTCGGGGTCACCTACGGGCTGACCTGGCCGGTCGCGGCCTTGCTCGCCCAGAACCGGTTCTTTGCGGAGAACCCGGTCATCGGCATGCGGCGAGCCCTCGAGGGCGGAAAGCGGGAGGGCCCCATCCTGCGAAAGATCTACCGGAGCGAGTTCAACATCGACTTCATCGGACGCCGGAGGATCGGATTCACGTTATCGGCAATCCTGCTGATCGTCTCGGCCCTGGCTCTCATCCCGGGGATAAGAGGGCTCAACTACTCGATCGATTTTCGAGGGGGCACGATCTATCGCGCCCCTGCGCCGAACACGTTGTCCGTGCCGGAAGTGCGGGACGCACTTAGTCAATCGGGTCTCGAGAATCCACTCGTCCAGATCGTTCGGGATCCGACCACCGGCAGGTCGCAGGTCCAGGTTCAGAGTTCCTCGTCTCTTGCGCCCGAGGAGAGAGAGGCTGTGGCCGCGGCTCTGGCCCGGGTGACGGGAGCAAGGCCGAATGAGGTCGACACCGAGGCCATCGGCCAGAGGTGGGGCGGTCAGATCACGGCGAAGGCGCTGCGCGCGCTCGCCATCTTCCTCGTGCTCGCGATCATCTACATGTCCTTGCGACTCGAGCCAAAGATGGCGGCGGCAGGGATAGTGGCACTCCTTCACGACTTGGCGATCACGGCCGGCATCTACGCACTCGTGGGGTTCGAGGTCTCGCCGGCGACGGTAATCGCGACCCTGACTATCCTCGGCTACTCGCTCTACGACACGGTTGTCGTCTTCGACAAGATCCACGAATACCAGCAAGCACCTGGGAGCTCTCGAAAGCCCTTCGGGGAGCTGGCAAACGCTTCCCTCAACCAGGTGCTCATGCGCTCGATCAGCACCTCTTTGACCGTGCTCCTTCCGGTCGGCAGCCTCCTTTTCGTCGGCAGCTTGCTGCTGGGGGCCGAGACGCTAAAGGATCTCGCTCTCGCGCTCTTCGTCGGGGTCGCTCTTGGGGCCTATTCGACGATCTTCGTGGCGACGCCTCTTCTGTCCATCTGGAAGGAGAGGGAATCACGCTACGTTCGGGCGCGCCCCAAGCGAGCCAGGCCGGCGGCGAAGGTCCCGGTTTCGGAAGGCAACGGTCGGCGGGGTGCCAAGAAGGCCACTCCCCGGCCCGCGTCCGTGGGGACGGGGTACGAGGCCGATGTCGATGCGGAACCCCTGCAGGACGAGGAGGAGGCGGCACCATCACCCCGTCTCCGGTCGAGCGGCCGCGGCGGGGCCTCGACGTCGACGGTCCGCGCGGACGGAGAGCCTAGGCGCAGCGTTTCCACCCAATCGCGAGCCGGCGGCCAGAGGCGGCGGAACCAGTCCAGGGCGAAGCGGAAGAAGGCAAGGCGGTAACGGGTGGCGGCGGCCCGGAACAACACTTCCACAGTTGGATTGAAGGCAGACCCCGAGCGTCTCAAGCAGAAAATTCGTAGCATTCCCGACTTCCCCCGGCCGGGAGTCGACTTCAAAGACATCACGCCGCTTCTGGCCGACGCCGAGTCGTACGTCCCGGTCGTCGACGCGATGGTCGATCGGTATCGCGATCGGCGAGTCGACAAGGTGTGCGGAATCGAGGCGAGAGGATTCATCCTCGCCGCCCCGGTTGCGTACCGGCTCGGGGTGGGATTCGTACCGATCCGGAAGCACGGGAAGCTGCCATACCTCTCGGAGGCCGCCGCTTACACCCTGGAGTACTCCGAGGAGATCCTCGAGATCCATAGCGATGCGGTCGCGTCCGGTGACCGGGTGCTGATCGTCGACGATGTCCTCGCTACAGGTGGGACGGCAAGCGCATCCGCCGAGCTTGTCCAGCGCCTGGGCGGGGTGGTGGCGGGCATCTGTTGTCTCATCGAGCTGGAATTTCTGGGAGGGCGCGCCAAGGTCGAGGAGTTCGACTTCTACTCACTCGTTCGGTACTGACGCCGCCGACCCCCCAGGCACGTGCCGGCTCCAATTTTGACCCGTGCTTTAATGGGACGGTGACGGTCTCCAGGAGGTGCTGCCCGTGTCGGAGAAGGCGAAGACCGCAGTAGGTTCGCCGCCACCTCCGCGGGAGCCCGACGGGCAGACGGCGGAGACGAGCCATCCAGGCCTTCGCCAGGCATCGCGGCAGGAAGCCCGAGGGGTGAAGGGGGTACTCCTCCGATTCCGTCCGACGCCCGGGCCCCCGCCGATCCCAAGAGAGATCCTCGACATAGTAAGGATGGTTCGCGCAAACCATCCCAAGGCTGAAACCCGAGGGCTGGTAAGGGCGTACGAGATCGCCCAGCTCGTGCACGAAGGGCAGTACCGCAAGTCCGGCGAGGAGTTCATCGCTCATCCCGTCGGGGTCGCCCGCATCCTCGCCGAGCATGGGATGGACACGACCACGATAATCGCCGCCTTCCTCCACGACTCGATCGAGGACACGTCGCTCGAGCTGCAGGAGCTGCGGACGATCTTCGGAGACGAGGTCGCCGACATCATCGACGGTCTGACGAAGATCGAACGTATCCGGTTCCGCTCGAAGGAGCAGGAGAGGGCCGACAACCTGCGCAAGATGATCGTCGCGATGGCCAAGGACATCCGCGTCCTGATCATCAAGCTCGCCGACCGCCTTCACAACATGCGGACTCTCGGCGCGCTCGAACCGACCAAGCAGGAGGTGGTCGCCAAGGAGACCCTCGAGATCTACGCCCCCCTCGCCAACCGCCTCGGGATGCAGCAGATCCGGGCGGAGCTGGAGGATCTAGCCTTCAGCACCCTTCATCCGAAGGTGTACGCCGAAATCGAGCAGATGGTTCGGCAGCGGCAGCCTGCAAGGGAGGAATACCTGAAGGAGGTCATTGCCGAGGTGACCCAAAAGATTCGGGAGGTGCGCATCAAAGCTGAGGTAACCGGGCGTCCAAAGCACTACTACTCGATCTACGAAAAGATGGCCGGGCGTGGCAGGGAGTTCGACGAGATATTCGACCTGGTGGGAGTCCGGATCCTCGTCGAGGAGCTGAAGGACTGCTATGGAGCCGTAGGGGCGATCCACTCGCTCTGGAAGCCGATTCCGGGGCGGTTCAAGGACTACATCGCCATGCCGAAGTTCAACCTCTACCAGTCGCTTCACACGACGGTCGTCGGTCCTGAAGGAAAGCCGCTGGAGATCCAGATTCGGACGAAGCAGATGCACCGGACTGCTGAGAAAGGCGTTGCCTCCCACTGGTCCTACAAGGAGGGCCCATTCAAGCGCACGGAGGAGCACGCCGCTTGGATGAAGCGGATGCTCGAGCTTCAGGACACCGAGGACGATGCAGAGTTCCTCGATACCCTGCGTCTCAACCTCTTTGTGGACGAGGTCTTCGTCTTCACCCCCAAGGGAGAGGTGATCGAGCTACCGAAGGGCGCGACTCCCCTCGACTTCGCCTATGCGATTCACACCGAGGTCGGCCACCGCTGCACCGGCGCGCGCATCGACGGGAGGCTTGCTCCGCTTTCTCACAAGCTCGTATCGGGAGAGACGGTGGAGATCTTGACGTCGAAGACGGGGAAGCCGAGCCAAGACTGGCTGGACATCGTAGCGACACCCCGCGCCCGAACGAAGATCAAACAGTGGTTCACCCAGCAGCGCCGGGAGGAGGCGGTTGCCGAGGGCAGGGATTACCTCATGAAAGCCTTCCGCAGGGCCGGCCTTCCTGCCCAGAAGATGATCGCGGATGGGACGTTGGAGGCGCTTGCGGCTGAGATGAAGTGCGCGAACCTCGAAGCGCTGTACGTGGCCGTCGGCGAGGGCCGCATCTCGACGACGACTGTCGTCCAGAGGTACGTGAAGCAGCACGTTCTTTCGCCGGAGGAGACGGACCCGCAGAGGGTCATTGTTCCAAGGCCTCGCCCTGCCCCGCCGTCCTCGAAGGGTGTCCACGTCGAAGGGGTGGACGAGGTCCTGGTGAAGCTGGCACGGTGCTGCATGCCCGTCCCGCCCGATCAGATCATGGGGTTCGTGACCCGTGGGCGGGGGGTGTCCGTTCACCGGACGGACTGTCCCAACGCCATGGCGCTCATGGGGGACGGAGGACGGATCGTAAAGGTTGCCTGGGACCCCGAGACTTCGGGCGCATTCACGGTGTCGATTCAGGTAGAGAGCCTGGATCGCCCAAAGTTGTTGCGGGACGTGACCACCGCGATCTCGGACTGCGGGATCAACATCTCCTCCGCAACGAGCTCGGTGGGAGATGGCCTTGCTCTTTTGCGTTTCACCTTCGACATCACCAACTCGGGGCAGCTCGCCAGCGTGATAAACATGGTGAGGCGGGTCGAGGCCGTTTACGATGCCTATCGTGTGACCCCCCGGCCAGGCAGGTAGTGGAGGCCTAGCCCCTGAGGCTGGTCGTCCAACGAGTCTCCGAGGCCTCGGTTGAGGTCGACGGGGAGGTCACAGGGCGGATCGGCAAGGGCATCCTTGCTTTCGTCGCCATTTCGCCTACAGACGAGGCTTCAACCGTTACAGGCGCGGCCGCGAAGCTTGTTCAGCTCCGGATCTTTCCAGACGATCACGGAAAGATGAACCGGTCGGTCATCGGGGTGGAAGGGTCGATCCTGGTGGTGTCCCAGTTCACGCTGTTCGCAGATACCTCCAAGGGAAACCGGCCGTCCTTTACGGGAGCCGCGCCTGGCGATGTCGCCGAGCCCCTCATCCGCATGTTCGTCGAGGAGTTGAGCGACCTCGACGTTCACGTCGAGCAGGGGCGCTTCGGCGCCAGCATGCAGGTGCGCCTTGTCAACGACGGGCCTGTTACGTTGATCCTGGACTACTGATCCGCGTGCCCCAGTTACCAAGCGGTATTCTTCGCCCAATGTTGCGTCGAGGTTGAGGGGGTCTGGGGCATGAATCATTCCCTGTCCAGGCGGGACTTCTTGCGGCTCTCCGCAATGGCCGCAGCCGCTACTGCTGTGGGGTGCCGGAGGTCCCCGGGTCCTGGAGAGGGTGCCTCACCGGCGGGCAAGCTGTCGGGTGACCTGAGGATCCTGCAGTGGAGCCACTTCGTCCCAAGGCACGACCAGTGGTTCGACCCGTTCGCCCGGAGGTGGGGGCAGGAGGTCGGCGTGAACGTCACGGTCGACCACATCAACCAGGCTGAGATCCCGGCACGGGCGGCGGCCGAGGTGTCGGCCGGGCAGGGTCACGACCTCATCGAGTTCATCTTTCCGCCCGCATCATTCGAGCCGAGCGTCCTGGACCTGACCGACATCAACCAGGAGGCGGAGAGGCGCCACGGCAGGCAAATTGCGCTCTGCAGGCGCAGCAGCTTCAACCCGAAGACGAACAAGTTCTACGGCTTCTGTCACGGCTGGGCCCCCGACCCGGGCAACTACCGCCGGAGCCTGTGGGAGAGGGCGGGCCTCCCCAACGGGCCGAGCACCTACCAGGAGCTGCTCGACGGAGGTGGGCGCATCAGAAGGGAGCAGAGGGTCGCGCTCGGCATTGGCATGTCGAACGAGATCGACTCGAACATGGCGGCAAGGGCAATGATCTGGTCGTTCGACGGATCCGTCCAGGACGCCGAGGAGAATGTCGTTATCAACTCGCCCGCAACGGTCGAGGCGGTCGACTTCATGGCAAGGCTATTCCGGGCATCAATGACCGATGAAGTGTTCGGCTGGGACGCCGCGTCGAACAACCAGGGCCTAATTGCGGGCAACCTGTCCTACATCCTCAACTCGATCTCGGCCTACAGGACGGCCCAGACAGCCAACCCAGACGTCGCTGCCGACATCTTCTTCACGTCTCCGCTGCGAGGTCCTAGAGGAACGGCGCTTGCTTCCGAGCACGCGATCCCGATCTATGTGATTCCGAACCATGCGAGGAACCCGGACGCGGCCAAGGAGTTCATCCTTCACCTCGTGGGAAACTACGCTGACGCCACCAACAACACAGAGCTCTACACGTTTCCTGCCTTCCCCAACACGGTGCCAAGGCTCAACGAGTGGCTCGCCAACGACCCTTACAGGTCGAACCCACGGAACAAGCTCGCCCTTCTTCAGGACGCCGAGAGGTGGAGCACGAACGTCGGCCACCCGGGGCCTGCAAGCGCCGCAATAGGTGAGGTGTTCAGCACCTTCGTCCTCCCGCAGATGATGGCGAAGGCGGCGAGAGGACAACTCACACCGCAGGCCGCGGTGGAGGAGGCGGAGGGCAGGATCAAGTCGATCTTTGCCAAATGGCGAGGGGAGGGGCTCGTCGGCGGCACTCGGTAATGGCAGTCGTTGAAACTAGGCGCCTGACCAAACGGTTTGACGGCCAGGCTCCTGCCGTAGACAACCTCGACCTCGTCACCCAAGAAGGGGAGTATCTCGTGCTCCTCGGACCCTCGGGTAGCGGGAAGACCACACTTCTCAGGCTGATCGCCGGCCTCGAGCAGCCGACATCCGGCGAAATCTTCATCGGAGGGGAGCCGATGGCCGGGCTCCCCCCGAGAGCTCGGAGCATCGCCATGGTCTTCCAGAGCTATGCCCTCTATCCGCACAAGAGCGCGTACGACAACATCGCCTTTCCCCTCAAGGCCCAGAAGGTCCCGCCCGACCAGAGGCGGGAGAAGGTCGAGTGGGCCGCGAAGCTACTCGGCATCGAAACCCTCGTGAGCAGGAAACCCCGGCAACTTTCTGGTGGGGAGAGGCAGCGCGTTGCACTGGCGCGCGCGCTCGTACGCGAGCCAAGCGTCTTCCTCCTCGACGAGCCCCTCTCCAACCTGGACGCAAAGCTGAGGGCAACCGCGAGAGACGATTTGAAGAGCTTTCAGCAGCGGGTAGGGGTGACCACCATATACGTCACCCACGATCAGGTCGAAGCCATGGGGCTAGGGGATCGGATAGCCGTTATGAACGAGGGACGGCTCCGGCAGATCGGTACGCCCAAGGAGGTTTACGGCGACCCTGCCGACACCTTCGTCGCCACGTTCGTCGGCTCTCCGCCGATGAACCTGATCGAGCGGGACGGGGTTCTGGTCGGCTTTCGTCCTGAGCGGCTGCGCTTAGGCGCTCCCGCCTCAGGCGAGGGTGTCACGGTCAGGTTGCGGGTCGAGCGGACGGAGTTTCTCGGCGCGGAGCAGCGGGTCATTGGGACCCTCGAGGAGCGGGGTGAGGAAACGAGGGTGACAGGGCTAGTGCCCGCCTTCGTGCCGCTGGATCTCTCCCCCGGCGAGAGCGCGGAATTCTTCGTTCACTCCGACGACCTGCGCTTCTTCGACCAGCAGACCGGCAAGCGTACGGCTGAGAAGCGAGCGCCGGCTCAGCTGTGACTGCTCAGGCCGGACTTTCCGAAGGCGCACCTGCCTCTCAAGAGGCCAAGCGGCGCCGCTTCCTTACGGAAAGGGAGGGATTTCTGGGGCCTCTGATGTTGATGCCGGCCGTCGTCTACATCTTCGCTCTCGTGGCAATTCCGTTTGGGTTGGCGATCGCTTACAGCTTGAGCGACGCTACCGTCGGCGATCCAAGGTTCGAGTTTGTCGGCCTCGAAAACTTCCGTCAGGTCCTCGCCGATCCCGTCTTCAGGCGATCCTTCCGAAACAGTGTCGTTTTCACGATCGTGACGATGGTCCTGGTCGTCATCCTCGGCAAGGTGCTCGCGCTCGTCCTGACGAAGGACTTCAGGGGCAAGTGGTTCGTCCGCTTCTGCGTGCTGCTTCCCTGGACGACTCCGGTTTCGCTGGCTGCGATCGCATGGCTCTGGATGTTCGACACCCTCTTTAGCCCGATCGACTGGGTCCTCAGGCGATTCGACCTCATCCAAGGAAGCCTCAACTGGCTCGCAAACCCGCAGCTAGCCCCCGTCTCGGTGGTGACGGTCCAGACTTGGAGGATCGTCCCGCTGGCCGCAGTGATCATCATGGCCGGCCTCGTGGCGATACCGGATGAGATTAACGACGCGGCGAGGATGGACGGAGCGGGGTTTTGGCGAACGCTCTTCGAGATCACGATCCCGCTGACCCTGCCCGTCGTGGCCGTCGCTACGTTGTTCGGGGCCATCGTCGTCTTCACGGAGATGGGCGTGGTCTACGTTCTGACCCGAGGAGGGCCCATCGACGCCACCCAGATCGTTCCAACCTGGGCATTCTTCCGCGGCATCCAGGGTGGGGACCTCGGGCAGGGAGCGGCCATCGCCCTGTTTGCTCTGCCAGTTCTCGTAGCCGCTGCAACCCTCATCTTGCTGGCCGTGCGGCGCATGGAGGTGCAGTGAGTTGAGAGGAGTACCGGTGCCTGCCCGTGTCGACCGCGGGCGCTATGCTCGCCGCCGGACGTGGGGGCGCATCGCCCTCTGGATGCTCGTCCTTTTGTTCACGTTCCAGGCCGTCTTCCCGTTTGCGTGGGGCGCCATCACTGCATTCAAGCAGGATCAAGACCTTTACAGCCGGGACAACAACCCCTTCCTGTTCAACCGCCCACCCACGCTCGAGCACGTGAAGCTCTTGTTGACCGGGACGAGCTTCGGGACGTTCATAAAGAACACGGCCGTGGTAGCCGTGCTGGTGGTCACCATCACGCTTGCGGTCAGCATACCCGCCGCTTACAGCCTCGGGCGATTCCGGCTGCGCTGGGGAACGGGCGCGGCGATTGCGATCTTCTTCGTCTACCTGATCCCGCCGTCGCTGCTGTTCATCTCCTTGTCCCCGGTCGTGAGCATGCTGGGACTCCAGGACTCCAGGTGGGCCCTCGTCTTGCTCTACCCCACGATCACGATACCTGTGTCCGTCTGGCTGCTGACCGGCTTCTTCAAGGCCATCCCCAAAGACATAGAGGAGCAAGCGATGGTCGACGGGCTCAGCCGGTTTGGAGCGTTCCTGAAGGTCGTGCTTCCGCTGACTCTGTCCGGGCTCATCGCGGTCGTCGTCTTCTCCGGCACCCTTGCCACGAGTGAGTTTCTCTACGCGCTAGCGTTCGTGTCGCAGACCAGCCAGAAGACGGTCAGCGTCGGTGTGCCTACGGACCTGGTGCGAGGCGACATCTTCTTCTGGCAGTCGCTCCAGGCGGCCACGCTCTTGGTCGCGGTCCCGATCGCCGTACTTTTCAACCTCTTCCTCAAGCGGTTCATCTCCGGCTTCACGATGGGAGCGGTTAAAGGCTGAGCAAGCGCTAGCCCGAGTTTTGGGAGCTTTGGTCGAGGCTCGCGGTGCGCCTCCCGCAGATCCCAAATCCCCGCCTCGTCTCGTTGCACGGCCAGATCTCGTCGAAGCCCTCTTCCTCTAACCACTGCGCCACCTCGTCGAAGGAGTGGTAGTGGGCGTAAGGCGCCCCGAAGATGTCGTGCAACGCGAGGGTCGCTTCCCGGCGCGTCAGGGGTGGGTACTCTCGGATGCCCAACCTGTCAAGCGTTGAGCAAAACAGGCTGAAGGTTCCCGACATCCGGCGGGCGACTTCGGCGAACACAGGCTGAGGAAGCCGGGTCGTCACCTCCCGGAGGGCGTTGACCAACGGGGTCACGACTGGCTCGTATCTGTAAAGCCAGACGTAAAAGGTGCTCGACGGACGCAGAAGAGGGCAGAGGCGCCTGAAGGTCGTGTAGGTGTGAGGGGTGTGGTGGAGCACCCCGGCGGAGTGAATGATGTCGAAGGTCGAGGGCCGTAGCGGCGGGTTTTGCAGGTCCCCTTGGACGAAGTGCACCTTGTCCGGCCGTGCCTTGGGTCGGTGATGGCGGAAAGCCTGCCCGTGCTCGATGCCCGAGCTTAGATCGAGGGCTACGACTTCCAGTCCGAACTCGGTGTACGCAACCGATTGGCTGCCGTTCCCGCAACCCGCATCAAGCATCACCTTCCCCGCGAGCTCTTCCTGAGGGATGCGGATGGAGTCGAGGAAGTAGGTCTTGACTCGAAAATCGAGGTCCATTCCCCACGTCTTATCCCCGAGCTCGTGGTGCTGCCACTCCTGGCTGAAGTTGGCGCGCGTGCGGCGGTCGTAGCGCGTGCGGGAAGGGTCCACCTCGGACGCCAAGGATCGCGCGAGTGCCGGGTTTGCAGCGGCCAGGTGCGATTCCAATACGTCCCAATGTTCAGCGATGGCGTCGGGGAGCATCC
>JALZBR010000324.1 GCA_030863485.1 Actinomycetota bacterium | reverse complement strand
GACGTTCATGCTTGCGTTTACGGGGATTACCGCGTTGAGGGAGAAGTACCGCTACCCGCTACGGCCTGGCGAGTGGCCGCAGTCTCATGTTGCGATCATCTACCCGGTCGCCCACAAGGCCCACGCTCGTGTAGTGGCGAGCCGCAAGGCCTTGCTCACCCTGGTCGCCCTTGAGGGACACGGATTAGGGGGCGGATGGGACTGTCGTGTCAAGAACACCGATTCAGACAGGTGGTTTTATCTGAAGTCCACGGTAAGCACGGGAGAGGAAGCGGATCGTGTCACGGTCCGTTTCCCGCAAGACTTCTCTGGCGTCCGCAGGATCGGAGACGGCATCTACCATGTCGTCTTTTTTCGCCGCAGTTTCCATCAACTTTCCCGTAAGCCGAGCGGTTATCACACGCTGGCAGAAACGTACTTTTCCACTCCAATCGATATGAGCAAGGGGCGAGGCAAGCGGCAGGTGCCAGGCTGACCCGCTGCTGCACTCAGTTCAGCGCGTGGGAACGTGCCCGCGTCCAGCACGGCATGAAGGTTTATTGGCCGGACCGCTTGCGGCCGCTTTTCTTCAAAGCACGATCAACGTGTTTCTTGGTCGTGCCTCGCTGAGAGATTGAATTGTTCAGATGGGAATTAGCGTCTCTCAGCAGCTTAGAGACCTTCTGATTCCGCTTTCCACCGCTGCCATCTTCGTTCGCGGCCAATCTGTCCCCCATCGGTTGTTGCTCTGTATTGCGAGCAGTCAAGTATATGTGGGGCGTTTTTTCAGGTTTTCGCTGATGTAGACGCCAATTCATTGGCCATTGTTCTCTAGTTTGTCCTGGATCTCGGCCAATGTTTTCTGGGTTTCCTCTTGGATTTCTAGGGCTGCCTTTTGCGATTCTTCAAGGTCAATCATTCGATTACTCAGGCTCGCGGTTGCTTTGGCGTTGTCCATCGGCGGGTCTATGTCGATACCCGTTTTGTCGACTCGCTTAATCAACCGCCCAGCAACGGGAATCCCAATTATCATGGAAAGAACTGCCAAGAGAGCAATCATGAGGCCGATCTTGAGAACGCCAGCGAGTGGCACTTTTCCGAACACTGAGGGCAAGCCATTACCCGCATCGAACGGACGCGTAAGAGGCTCCCAATAGACCGCTGTTAGCAGTGTGCTCAGTCCTAGCGCGATTCCCACTAGTACTCGGGCGACGCGGGTCTGTCGTGCATGCGGAGTTATGTCGGGGTTCCGTTTTGCCATTTTTCCTCCACGCGAAATACCACTAGGCGGAGGACATTCCGGCTACCGTGGTCTTACCCCTAAGACTTAAGCCAGCAGCGAGAGCCCTCGGCCTAGCCGGGGGTGTCTTGTCTTCCCAAACCCTAAGCAGCTATTGGGACGCACGAGCGGATATTCCAAGGGATACGAATGGCTTAGCCGTCCCGCGACATTTTTCTACTTCGTGATTCGCATCGGGGGGAGGACAGTCGTCCCACCAGAGCAGGTCTTCCAGGTACGCCCGGCACCCTCTTCTATGAGGCGTATACCGCTCGATCGGGTTTACGGCTTCAGTTCACGTCTTGCCGTCGATCGTCACAGCGATCTCGCGGCTCTTGCTCTCGGAATGCGACCTCATGAATAGGAAGCGATGCCTAAGCGTAAGCCGGTAGTCCTCGATCTGACGACGGACCGAGTAATGAAGAAAATCTTCCCGTGCAAGCGCTCAAAGAAGCGAAGAAAGAGGCTGAACTCCGCCTCGGGTGCGCCACCGCCACCGCTGACACTCCGGCCACCACGAGACTAGTCCTAAAGAGGGGGTTATCTACTTCACGCAGGGGGGTGGTTAGGATGCACCCGTGGTGGAGCAGCAGCGAAAGTTCCTCTTTGTTGGTAAGCCGACAATTGTGGGGGCGCTGTTACTTGTGCTGGGTCTACCCGGCTACATTGATGACTTTCGGGCATGGCGAGGGTGGGTACGAGTAATGAACCTCGACCCAGGCCTCGTCTTGCCGTTTCTGACGGTCGCCGGGTTCGCCATCATCCTGTTCGCGAACGTACGACCGCTCCGATTCTGGCAACGGCCACACGGCGGTGTGACCGTTGATGATGTGCGTCCAGATGGACTGCCCATCTTTCCGCAGTCTGTGCTTGACGAGCTATCTCCCACGCCCCGTGACTATCTCGGATATCACGAGGACGAGAAGGCTGCTGAGGAAGCAAACGCGGTAGATGATGTTCCCGTCACCGACATTACGCCTCAGTACCTGAGTGGCTTATACCGAAAGGGGCTGTCCACCGCGAAGGTAAAACGCGCAGCGGCAGGCTTGATCGGAATTCGTATTCCGGTGGAAGGTCGTCTTTACGATTTAGATGATGACGCGGTTCTTCCTGATCAAGAG
>JALZBR010000092.1 GCA_030863485.1 Actinomycetota bacterium | reverse complement strand
CCCCACATCCCACCTTCGCCATCGCCGTGGTCCCGCCGTCATTTAAAAGAGAAGGTCGCGGCGCTAACACGCCGCAAGGCAGAGGCGTTCCCATTACTTCTGCCTGCATCCCTTGAGGACGCCACGCGGCCTGCTTGCTCGCGAATCGTTAGTGAGAACAACTCGTCTGGGTTCACAGTGGCCGCAAGCGGCGGATGAGCTCCGCCGTCAGCGTCTCCGGTGTCCTGATCGTCGGGCTGTGCGTCGTCGTCCCGAGGGTTTACGCGACCGCCGCGCAAGCGCTCTTTTAGAGCCGCGGCGAACATCTCGTTCGCCTCTTCATCAGTCGTCATCTATTGTTTTGATTGTGCCAAGCGAGACCATGAAGAGCGCTACTCCAAGACCGACTATCGGGCCGAATGCAGCCGTCGCTACAAAGCACTAGTTCGCTTGCGACAAAAGGCAAAGCCCTCCGAAATCCGCAAAGCAGAAGCGGAGTTTGAGGCTTGGAAACAAGAGCATCGGCCGCGAAGATGGGCCTCTTAGATTTCCTCTCCCACTCCGAGACGGTCATGGGCCGCCCTTGCGCGCTCATCAGCTGCGCTGCTCGCGTACCTGCCGACCATCTGCAAACTTGACCATCCGTTGATCGTTGCGAGGTCGTGCTCGCCCCCGCCGCGCGAAAGCCATTTGTGCGAAAAAGTGTGTCCGAATTGGTGAACGTGGATGGGACTCTCGAGCCTAGCTTCGCGACTGCGCCTCTTGACCATCTGCGCGATGCCGCTGTCGGTAAGTCGGCCCTTGGGGCCGAGCCAGAGCGCCGGCAAATCTGCGCGGGGGTGTCTGGCCCGCGCCCTCATGTAGCGATCAAGGTCTTTCGTCGCCTTCAGCCCCAGTGGAAGTCGTCGCTCCTTGCGGCCCTTGCCCATAACGTGGATTTCCCGGTAGTCCAGATCGACGTCGGTTACCTGGAGATTCGCAAGCTCTGCGAGGCGCGCCCCCGTGGAGAGAAACGCACGAATGATCGCGGTGTCGCGGCGGTTCTCGAAGGTGCGACCGTTGCAGACAGCGATAAGCGCCTTCAGGTCGGCGTCGGGAATGATGGGAATGGATGGGTCGTCCGGCTTGGGCGGGCGCATCCGGGCCATAGGGGAATCTGAAATCTCCCCCTCTTCCAGAAGCCACCTAAACAACTGCTGAAGGTCGCGGTAGCGGGTGGCCGCGGTGGTGGGTCGATAACGCCCGAGGCAATCCTCGATGAAAGCCTCGACGTGCTCGCGGCGGATCTTCGTTACGTCGGTCGGCATCCCGCTTGCGAGCAGAAAGGCGGTTAACTACTCTGCGCCGCTGACGTAGCTGACCACGGTCTTAGGGCTCTTATTCTCCGCTCGCAGAAACCTGGCCCACGACGGGACTAGCTCTCGCAGGTCACTCATCGTGGCGGCGGCTGTGGCGGTCCTCTGCATCGGGGTTATCCTCTCCCTATGGAGTTCCCCGGTATCGGCAACCTTAGCTCTGGAAGCGTTGTGCAAGCACCTTGTAGGAGGGGTATCGCGCGAAAGAGCAGGTGAACGGCACTTTTTCGGCCCCCTTAGCTCAGACGGCAGAGCGTCTCCATGGTAAGGAGAAGGTCCACGGTTCGATTCCGTGAGGGGGCTCCGGAACCCCGGGTGGATCGGATCACCCGGCCCCGATCGGGGCGGCGTAGCTCAGGGGCAGAGCAGGCGGCTCATAATCGCCGAGTCGGTGGTTCGAGTCCACCCGCCGCTACTCATTAGTCCGTCGGATCGTCGAGACGATCCGACCGCACGACCGCCCTTCGCCGGACCCTGCCCGGAGACGCCCTGACCCCCCCTGGCCCAGATGAGCTCGACCGGCCCTACCTTCCCGGGGGCCAATCGGACCCGCACGGGGGATTGGCGCGCCTCCGGGACCTCTCTAGCCTTCTTCGGGAGCCCACACTCACGGGGTCGAGGCCGGTTGTTCCAGATCGGGCCTACTTCGCCCTCAACCGGAGCCCCCTACCCGCCGAAAACATGGTGGGAGGTAATACCGGCTATGACGACGAGATTCTGCACACGCTGTGACAACGAGGTGGAAGACGCGGGCGGCTACTGCCTGCTCGGCCACCGGCTTGCCCTCGAGCCGCTCTCGGCTTCGCTGAGCGACTTGAGAAAAGAGATCGACGACGCCTTCGAGAGCGCTCGTATCGAGGTCGCCGCGGTCGTCTCCGGCACGGAGATCACGCAGCCGATGCGGATCCAGGCCGCCGCGCCCCCGCCTCCGCCCCCTCGCGGAGCGGTCGCCGCACCTCCTCGTCCCCGCCGTGCGGGCCCACCGCCACCCCCTCCGCCTCGCCGAGCTCCGCGAACGGCGCAGGTGACTCCACAAGAGGTCCAGGTCGCGGCCCCCGTTGACGCCGTGGTCGAGCAGCGGATCCAGGTCCCTCCTTCGGTGGAGCCCCGGGTAGAACGACACCTCGAGACCCCGGTGGCACAACCCGTCGTCGAGGAGCCCGTTCAGCCCGTCCCCCCTCCGCCGCCCCCCGAGCCACACCGCGGCGCTTTCGACGCTCCGTTCTCGGACGACGATGACGTGGCGCTCGCTCTGGAGGCCGAGGCCCTGCTCGAGCCTTCTCCCGACCTTCCCAACAAGCAGCAGATCCTCGAGCGGAAGTACCCGGTATGGCACGATCTCGAGGAGGCGTCCCCGCTCGTCGGTGATCCCATCGGGGCCTTTGCCCCTCCGCCTCAGATGGACTGGGGGCCGGAGAAGTCCGTGAAGATCCTGAAGCGCAAGCCCTCGCGTCACATCCGCCGCTCCCGGGAGGACTAGCCCCCCGGCTCCACCCGAGGCGCCCGCTATACTTCCTTTTTCGGATACCTTCGTTTCGAGAGGTGACCCTTGGCTACCGACCGGCGCGTCCACGTGACGCTCGAGTGCACTCAGTGCCGCCGCCGCAACTACATAACCGAGAAGAACCGGCACAACAACCGGGATAGGATCGAGCTCAAGAAGTACTGCCGGTGGTGCTCGGGCCACACGGCACACAAGGAGACTCGTTAGAGGTCTTCGCTGACCAGCAGCCCAGAGACAAGCCGGGCTTGCGCCGTGACTGGGGGGGAACGGGTGAGACGGTCACTGATCCTGGGTTCCGTTGTTGTCCTCGCGCTCATCGGGACGCCTACCGCTCGCGGCGGCGCTCCTTCCCCCTGGCCCTCCGAGGAAGAGGTTGCGCGCTCGGGCTTTGCGGTGTGGCCGGAGGATTCGGTGGAGGAGGCCCAGCAGGCGTGTAACGAGCGCGCCGATGATCAGCCGTGGCGTCTTTCGCCGACGGAAACAGCCTTGCAGTTCGCGCGGGCAAAACTCGACCACGAGAGACCCGAGGTCTACGAAGAGATGTCCGACATCGGGCCGGACGAGGCCAGGGTGTGGCTCACGGCGCCCGAGGTATTCCTGTCCAACATCTTCGAGCTACGTCGCTACGACGTCTGCTGGTACATAACCCGCGGCGACGAGCGGGAGGACGCCGTGGGGGCGTCGGTCGTCTTCGCCGAGGACGAAGGGACCCGAAAGGTCTTCCTCGAGCACTGGACGGACGGTTCCACGATGTTCGAGGAGGTCGGATTCGGCGAGCATCTCGAGCAATGGGGCCCGACCCGGTCCCCGACGAGGCGTTCGTGGGCGTTGCCCGAGACGGCCACCGAGGAAGGCCACATGCTGGCCGTCAACTGGGATTCGAGGGGCAAAGTGCAGGGGGGCACGGGCGTCTACGCACGGTCGCTCCCGCCGCCTCCCACGATCGGCGCCGGCGAGGTTGTCTTCCCGGTCGGACACCCGTTCACGTGGGACGAGCTGCCGGCCGAAGACAGGAAGCGATCATGCCGATTGTCCTCGACTACCGAATCGCGACCCCGCCTGGTTCTCAACTACATGTTGCAGTGGGTTTTCTCGGAAGCAATGCCTTCGGGTCCCTATCCGGACGTCCTCCGCACCGGACCGCACGGTTGGATCGGCCAGAGGGTGCGAATCGATCGATTGGACACCGGAGGTGGCGCGTCAAGATCGACGACGTCCGCTATCTCGTCGTCGTCATCAAGGGGGCCGAGGATTGCTGGGCACTCGAGAAGTGGACACCGATAGACAAGGAGCGGCCGCTTCAGGAGGCCTACCTTACCGAATCCAGCGCGACGATCGATTTCAGGTGGGGGGGTGCGGGGAAGACGAGCGTGAGCATCGGGTACGCGACGGTTCAGGACGGAGTCCCAGTGCACGACAACGTGCCCTCTCGCGTCGCGTTCTACCGGCTGCACACGGACTACGAATATCCGGTGCCGGTGGCAGGTCGGGTGATGGTCATCCAGCAGCGGGCGGGCCGCTACGTCAACGCTTACGCCCGCCTTCTGCCGCCTGAGGAGACCTCCTCTTCCTGATGCGTTAGCCCGGAAAGGAAGAAGGGCCCCCGGTTGGGGGCCCTTCGAGTGCTGATGTTGCCCGGCGTTTAGAAGTCCATGCCTCCGCCATCGGGCATCGCCGGAGCCTTCTCTTTCTCGGGCTTGTCGGCGACGATCGCCTCGGTGGTGAGGAACAGGGCTGCGATCGAGGCGGCGTTCTGCAGCGCAGAGCGGGTCACCTTCGCGGCGTCCACGACTCCGGCCTTGAAGAGGTCGCCGTACTCTCCGGTCGCTGCGTTCAGGCCCTCGCCGGGGCCGAGCGTGCGTACCTTCTCGACCACTACTCCACCCTCGAGGCCCGCGTTGCGAGCGATCACCCTGAGGGGCTCTGCAAGAGAGCTCTTGATGATGCTCGCGCCGGTCGCCTCGTCGTCCGAGAGCTCGAGCTTCTCGAGAGCCTCACGAGCGTGCAGCAGCGTGACGCCACCGCCGGCCACGATGCCTTCCTCGACTGCGGCCTTCGTGGTCTGGACCGCGTCCTCGATACGGTGCTTCTTCTCCTTGAGCTCGACCTCGGTAGCGGCCCCCACCTTGATGACGGCCACTCCACCCGCGAGCTTGGCGAGACGCTCCTGCAGCTTCTCGCGGTCGTAGTCGGAGTCCGAGCGGTCGATCTCGGCCTTGATCTGGTTGACGCGGCCGGTGATCTCGTCCGCGTCGCCGGCCCCCTCGACGATCGTCGTCTCGTCCTTGGTGACGTTTACTCGCCGGGCGCGGCCCAGCATGTCGAGCGTGACGGACTCGAGCTTGAGGCCGACCTCTTCCGAGATGACCTGACCACCGGTGAGGACTGCGATGTCGCCGAGCATTGCCTTGCGGCGGTCGCCGAAGCCCGGAGCTTTCACCGCGGCGGCCTTGAAGGTGCCCCGGATCTTGTTGACGACGAGAGTCGCGAGAGCCTCGCCCTCGACGTCCTCAGCGATGATGAGCAGCGACTTGCCGGCTTGCATGACCTTCTCGAGGATCGGCAGGATGTCCTTCACCGCGGAGACCTTCGAGTTGATGATGATGATGTACGGGTCTTCGAGAACGGCCTCCATGCGCTCGGGGTCCGTGACGAAGTAGGGGCTGATGTAGCCCTTGTCGAAGCGCATCCCCTCGACGAGCTCGAGCTCAAGCCCGAAGGTGTTGGACTCTTCGACGGTGATGACCCCGTCCTTACCGACCTTGTCCATGGCCTCGGCGATCGTCTCGCCGATCTCGTGGTCGTTGTTCGCGGAGATCGCGGCGACCTGACTGATCTGGTCGCGGCCCTCCACCTCACGGGAGGTGTTCCGGATGGCCTCGACGACGGTGGCCACGGCCTTCTCTATGCCTCGCTTGAGGGCGATGGGGTTGGCACCGGCGGCGACGTTGCGGAGGCCCTCGCGCACCATGGCCTGGGCCAGGACCGTTGCGGTGGTCGTTCCGTCACCGGCGACGTCGTCGGTCTTCTTGGCGACCTCCTTGACGAGCTCGGCGCCGATCTTCTCGTAGGGGTCCTCGAGCTCGATCTCCTTGGCGATCGATACGCCGTCGTTCGTGATCGTGGGAGCGCCCCACTTCTTCTCGAGGACCACGTTGCGGCCCTTGGGACCGAGCGTGACCTTGACGGCGTCCGCGAGCTGGTTCATCCCGCTCTCGAGCCCCCGCCGAGCCTCTTCTTCGAAGCTGAGGATCTTGGGCATGTGCTACCTCCTTGGAGTTCCTGCCTGCTGTATGCGTTAGCACTCAGGGTGTCTGAGTGCTAAAGATACCGAACGGGGGCGCTTTGGCGCAAGCGCGGACTGGGCAGGCTGGGGGCCACACAGCGGCGAGACGGAGACCGGCTGCGAGCTCGAGCGCTCGGGCCCGACTAGATCAGCGCGAGTGAGGCGACGAACAAGACCAGAACGAGAACGCCTGCGTTGACCAGGCTGGGCCAGCGTGTCGCGGCGAGGTCGTCGATCCTGTCGATGCCCGAGGGGACGTCCCCCCTCACCTTCCTGTTGGCCAGAACGACCGAGAGAGCTCGCGCCAGACCGAACGGAGCACATAGCACCATTCCCATCAACGGGTTGCCGCCTGCGAGCGCCGCGATCGTCACCACGAAGTAGGTGCCGAAGGACAAATAGGTGAGGTAGCCGATCCCGAGGCCGAAGCCGTAGAGCACGGCCGTCACCGGTGGCGAGTAGAAGCTCCGCCACCACAGAGGGACCTGTCTGTGCCTATCGGGAACAGGGATCGGCAGACGGAAGATTTCCCTCAGCGCGTAGACGAGGGCGGACCCGCCCACCACGAGCCATCCGATCGTTCCCCACGGTGCGCCGGTCAGAGCCCCCAGCGAGCCGGCCAACAGTCCCACGAGGCCGGCCGCGACCGTTGCTCCAAGCGCGTGGAGGACGATCGATGTCACGTATCGAGAGCGGCTCCCCCCGTGGACCACGGGGGTGATGGTTTCCACCATCGAAAGGCCTCAGGGGTCGAAGACGGTGGAGAGCCCCGCGATCAGCGATGCCAAGAGGAGGGCGGCGAGCACCAGCGGATCCATCACACCCTCATTTGCCCCCCGCCGTTCTTCGGAGATGTCGCGTCCGGCGCGATCTCAGTGCCAAAGAAACAACAAGGCGAGGTTGCTAGCAGGTCGACTTCAAGTCGCGGTAGCCGATGCAGAAGACCTTGCGGCCCGAGTAGCAGTAGCCGGTCACCGACGCGTCGCCGTTGATGCGCGTATCGGAGTACGAGCAGCAGTCGTAGATCCTGCGGATGCGGCCGTTACAGCAACGGGACCATCCACCGCCCTGGCGCGGGTTGCCGGTGTACGGGTAGCGCGCCTTGACGACCTCTTCGCACATCTTCCGGCGGGTCTGCTTGCGCGAGGTGTAGATGTCGCCCTCGTCGTCCACCGGGTAGCCGTGCTTGGGGTGCACCGGGAAGCCGTAACGATCCACGCGCGAGTAGGGGCTGTAGGGGTGAGGGCAGGAGCCGGTCGTGTAGGTGTGTCCGCAGATGTGATAGGCCTCGGCCCGGTCCGGTCGCAGCGCGACCGCTACGAAGGGTCCTCCGAGCAAGGCGACGAAACCCGTGCCGAGACGACCGATGAAGGAACGTCTGCTGCTTCGCTCGGCGAGCCCAACGGTCGCCCCTTCGGCCATCCTGTCGAACATCAGCTTGCCTGCCTTTCCAGGGCCGACTCCGCGATGCGGCGGCGTGCCGTATCGACCAGGCCCTCCATCTGCTCGAGGTTGTTGACTGCACCTTTTGCCCTGACGACCCCCAAGTCGTCGAGTATCACAGCGTACGGGGTGCCCGGCACCCTGTACGCCTGCGCCAGTTTCTGCGAGGGGATGACCGGGGCCCGCAATCGCTTGTCTCCGTACGCCCTGCGCGTCTCGTGCTTGTCGGCGTCGGTCACCACTAGCGGCATCATGTCCCCGGCCTCACTCACCGCACCGAGGGACGGCAAAACCGCCTCGCAGAGGTGGCAACCGGGAGACACGAATAGGAGCAGCTGCGCGTGCCCCGGCCCCCCCACCGCTACCGGCTGATCGTCGAGAGCCACGACGTCCACGGGAGGAGGGGCCTCCTGCAGCGGCGGCCCTTCGTCGTCCATCTCGAGCGCTCCGCGGGGTCCCAACCTCAGATGCAGCGTTCCGATCTGGCGGGCGAGGGCCACGACGACGAAGCAGAGCACCACGACGAGCAACCAGAGGACGATGTACGAAGCCGCCCACCAGCCTTCCAACGGGTTCTCCTCCTGCTTGTATCGGTGATCGGTGAAGTGCGCCCGGGGGCGCCGGACGACAGGCTATCGTGCCGCCGCCCACTAGAATCCCCTCATGCCAGACCCCCTCCTGTGGACCTTCCAGGCCTTGCTCGCGGTCGTTTTCGCGTGGGCCGCCGTGGCCAAGACCCTTCAGTGGCGTGCCTGGCGCTCGAGTCTCGCTTCTTACGGCATCCCCAGGACGATCGAGACACCCGTCGCCGTGCTCGTCCCGGTTGCCGAGGTCACGGTGGTCCTTCTCGTCCTCGGCGGGGTGGCGCGCGTCGCCATGGCCTCCGCGCTCGCGCTGCTCGCCGCTTTCTGCCTTGCTGTCCTTCGGGCCCGCTCTCGGGAGGGCGACCGTCTTCCCTGCGGGTGCTTCGGCAAGACCGAGGCGCGCGACTATCGACTGATGCTCGTTCGCAACGCGGCCCTCAGCGCTTTGGCCGGGTTGGTCCTATTGGGCGGAGACGGACTCGATCCCGTTACGGCCGGCGACGTCCCGGAGCCGGGAGAGGTCCTTCCCGCAACCCTTGTGATCATCGGGATCCTGCTGGGGGGATGGATATTGAAGCAGGCCACCTCGTCCATGAAACGAAGGGAGCACATGTGAGAAAGGTCGTTGCCGGCGTCGTCGCGCTTGCGGCTCTGACTTTGTTGATGCCGTCTGCGTCGGCGCGTCACGTGGATGTGCGCGACCCGAACGACGTCGAGGGGCGTCTCGACATAAGGCGGGTCGACATGCGCCAGGGGCCGCCCCGCAAGTGGGTGATCAAGACATACGAGGGTTTTCATTCGGACCGCATCTTCGACAGGGGGTATTTGCTCGTCTACTTCGACACTTTCGGGAGCCACCGCGCCGACTACTACGTCCTGCTGCGCCCGACCCGGGACAAGATCAAGGGCAACCTGTGGCGCGACGCTAAGGAGGGCGAGAACGATTTCATGATCTCTTCCACGAGGGTCCGCCGGGCGAACCGCCGCACGATCTCGACGACGGTCCCCTTCAAGAAGATGCGCACTCCCAAAGACCGGGTCAATTACAGATGGCATGTCCGGACTATCTACTCGGGACCCAATTGCAGGCGCATCTGCATCGATCGCGCTCCGGAGACGAGGTGGGTGATCGAGCCCTACGTCCAGCCGCTCCCCGTAGCCGATCCCTAGACCGAGCTTCAGCTCGGCGGCGCCCTCCAGATGTCGCGTGGGGGCCGGACCCTGTCGACCCGGATGTGCGAGCGCTCTTCCGCCCGGGTGAGATTCCGATAGATAGCGCGCGAGACGATCAGCCAGGCGAAGGAGACGACGATGAGCGCCAGGGCAGCGAGAGTCAGCATCGGGTCGCTCCCGAACTCCTCGAGACGATTGCCTCCCCCGCGGGCTTTTCGTGCGGCGTCGATGATCACCAGGGCGAGCACCATGCCATGCACGTTAACCATCTCCTGAGAAGATGACGATGATGAACGGCAACTTGGTCGACAAGGAGCGGGCCCTCGACGGGATACTTTTCGATCTCGAACGCGTGGTGGTGGCCTACTCCGGGGGGGTCGACTCGGCTTACCTGACGTCTCGGGCTCACGCGGTGCTGGGGGAGGACGCCCTGGCGGTTACCGCGGTGTCCCCCTCTCTCTCCACGCGGGAGCTGAAGGCCGCTACTGCCCTGGCCACCGGCAGGCGCTGGCACCATGAGCTCGTCAAGACCGATGAGGTCGAGCGCGAGGAGTACGCGCGCAACGACCCCGACCGCTGCTATTGGTGCAAGACGGAGCTGTTCGACGTGCTCGGCCCCATCGCACGCTCGAGAGGGGCCGCCGTCGTCGTCGGGACCAACGTGGACGACCTCGGCGACATCAGACCGGGCCTTCGCGCCGCGCGCGAGCGTTCCGCTCGAGCCCCAATGGTCGAGGCGGGACTGTCGAAGGAGGAGGTTCGCGAGCTGTCCCGGGTGCAGGGTCTTCCCACGGCGGACAAGCCGGCGTCGCCCTGCCTTGCGTCTCGTTTCGCCTACGGTGTGCGAGTGACCCCCGAGGGACTGGAGAAGATCGAGCGCGCCGAGGAGGCCGTGCGCGCGCTGGGTTTCACCGTCTTCCGCGTTCGCGACCATGGAGACCTTGCTCGCATCGAGATCCCCCCCGACGACATGGAGAAGGCTTTCGCCATCCGCGCGCAACTCGAAACGCATCTCCGGGAGCTGGGTTGGCGTTACGTGACTCTGGACCTGACGGGCTTCCGGTCGGGATCGATGAACGAGGTCCTGGCTCCGCCTCGGCTGCGGGGGGCCCAACCCCGAAGCTGAAGGCCGCCTAGAGCTCCACGACCGGACAGGTAAGGGTGCGGGTCACGCCCTCGACGGTCTGTATGCGCGCGACGACCAGCTGGCCGAGGCTGTCCATGTCACCGGCCGAGGCCCTGACGATGACGTCGTAGGGCCCGGATACGTCATTGGCTTCCTCGACACCTTCGATCGCTCGGATGTCCCGCGCAACGCTCGCCGCGTTAACGGTGGTCTGGATGAGTACGTATGCGCTAACTCTTTCCACGAGCCCTCCTTTTGCCCTTGGGATGCGCAGTGGTATCGCTGTGACTCGATCGCACCGGCCCTCCTGGCACACGCATCCTATGCGGCCGGCGGTGTCTGGGCAGCGGGTAGTCTGGGGCCGAGATGACACAGCGGCCCCTGGCGCGTCGGTTGGTCGTGACGTCGTTGATAGCCGTATCGATCTCCTCGCTGGTCGGCCCTCATGCGGCGCGGGCCCAGTCGCCCGTCGGCGACACCGGAGCGGCCTTGTATGAGGAGTCGTGCGCGTCCTGTCACGGGCCGGAGGGTGCCGGTACGGACGCGGGACCCTCTATTGAGAACGCGGGTGCCGCCGCGGCCGACTTCCAGCTCCGAACGGGACGCATGCCGCTGGCGGAGCCGGGGGCGCAGGCGCAGAGAAAAGACTCGCCGTTCACGGACGAACAGATCGGTCTGCTCGTCGATTACGTGGCGTCGCTTGGCTCGGGACCGCCTATCCCCGAGGTCGACATCGAGGGGCGAGAGGTTGCTGCCGGGCAGGAGATCTACGCGGCGAACTGCGCTCCGTGCCATGGAACGACCGGAACGGGGGGCGCGGTCGGCCCCGGAGCGCTGGCGCCGAGCCTGTTCCGCGCCGAGCCCGTTGAGATAGCGGAGGCGATGATCACCGGCCCCGGTCAGATGCCTTTGTTCGATCTCGAAGACGAGCAGCGCAACGACGTGGTCGCCTACGTCCGTTACCTCCAGAACGAGCAGGATCCGGGCGGGACCGACATCGGGGGGATCGGCCCCGTTCCCGAAGGTTACGTCGCTTGGCTGGTGGGCGGGCTCGGGATCATCTTGCTGTGCCTGTTCATCGGACACAGCAGACGGGGCGAGCGAGGGGACCACGAGGACGAGGGTGCTCGGTGAGGGGCCCCCGCCTGATCTCGCTGTCCTTCGTTGCCTCCATGCTTGCGTCGGTCGGCCTGGTGGTCCTCTACGCGTTTGGCGGGGATCCCCAGCTCGAAGGCGTGCTGCTCGGCACGGCCCTCGGAGGTCTCGGTATGGGGATCATCGTCTGGGCGATCGATCTCCTGCACGAGCCGGAGCAGACGGAGGAGCGGGACCCACCAAGGTCGCCGGAGCAGGAGAAGGAGGGGGCCGAGGAGGCGTTCGATCCGCATCAGTTCACCCGGCGGAAGATGCTGGTGCGGATGTTGGGAGGGGCCGCGGCGACCCTGGGAGCGGCTCTGGCCGTGCCCGCGCTGTCCCTGGGCCCCCGCCCGGGACAGGATCTCTTCCGCACCCGCTGGACCTCGGGAGCGCGCGTCGTCGACGCCGACGGCAACCCGATCCGTCCCGAGGACCTGCCTCTGGCCGGGGTGACCACGGTGTTCCCCGAAGGCCACGAAGAGGAGCCGGATTCCCAGACCCTCTTGCTGCGCGTGGAGGAGGAGGCACTTGCGCTTCCCGAGGGGAGGTCCGACTGGGCCCCCCAGGGATGTCTTGCCTACTCGAAGATCTGCACACATGCGGGCTGTCCCGTGGGCCTCTATCGCGCCGAGGCGGGAGAGCTCCTGTGTCCCTGTCACCAGTCGACTTTCGACGTCTTCACGGGAGCGACACCGGTCTTCGGACCGGCGGCGCGAGCGCTACCTCAGCTGCCCCTGGACCTGGACGAGGAGGGATTCCTCGTCGCGCGCGGCGACTTCTCGGAGCCGGTGGGACCGAGCTTCTGGAACCTGGAGCGCGACGCATGATCGGTTGGCTGGACGACCGTTTGGGCCTAGCGCGTATGGCGCGCAAAGGGCTTCGCAAGATCTTCCCGGACCACTGGTCGTTCTTGCTTGGGGAAGTGGCGCTGTTCTGTTTCATCATCCTCGTCGCCACGGGCGTTTTCCTCACTTTGTTCTACGCACCTGATTCGAACCCAGTCGTCTATCGGGGGCCCTACGAGCCCCTGCGCGGACAGGAGATGTCCGCTGCTTACGAGTCCGTTCTGCGTCTGTCGTTCGAGGTCCGCTCGGGCCTCGTCATGCGTCAGATCCACCACTGGGCGGCCTTGGTGTTCGTGGTTTCGATCGTCTTGCACATGGCCCGCGTGTTCTTCACCGGTGCGTTTCGGAAGCCACGTGAGATCAACTGGCTCGTCGGCGTGGGTCTCTTGCTCTTTGCACTGGGTATGGGGTTCACGGGGTACTCGCTTCCCGACGACCTTTTGTCCGGCACCGGCCTGCGAATCGCTTATTCGGTCTTGCTCTCGATCCCGCTGGTCGGGCCCTACCTCGCGTTCCTCGTCTTCGGGGGCGAGTTCCCCACCGAAGGCATCATCTCCCGGCTCTTCGTGTTGCACGTGATGTTGTTGCCTGCACTTCTGATCGGCGGGATCACAACGCACATCGTCCTCGTAGTGAGGCAGAAGCACACGCAGTTCCGGGGGCCGGGTCGAACAGAGAAGAATGTCGTGGGCAAGCCTCTATGGCCCTCACAGACGTTCCGCTCGGTCGGTTTGCTCTTGCTCGTGGCCGCGCTGCTCTCTTTCATGGGTGGGTTGCTACAGATCAACCCGATCTGGACCTACGGTCCCTTCGATCCCACGACAGTCAGCGCGCCGTCGCAACCCGACTGGTACATCGGGTGGCTCGAGGGCGCGCTGCGCCTTTTCCCTCCCGTGGAGTTCTCGATCGGCAGTGTCACTTTCCCTTCGACGCTGATCCCGGGTGTCGTCATCCCCGGGATCGCTTTCGGGATCATCACGATGTGGCCGTTCATAGAACAGCGGATCACGAAGGACAAGGAGGAGCATCAGCTCCTGGATCGCCCGAGAGACGCGCCGGTGCGCACCGCGCTGGGGGCAGCCGGTCTCACCTTTTTCGCAATACTGACTCTCGCGGGGGGCAATGACGTCCTTGCTCTGACCTTCAACGTGTCGGTCTCGGCGATCACCTGGTTCTTCAGGATCGGCCTGATCGCGTTGCCCCTGCTGGCCGGCGTCGTCACCTTGAAGGTGTGCAAGGAGCTGCAGCGGCGCGAGATCCATCCCTTTGCCAGCACCCGCGGTGTCTTGCTGAAGCGAACCGCCTCGGGGGGCTTCGAAGAAACGGACGCGTGATCGGCGATCGAGGCTCGTCGGTCACAGGTCCTCGACACCAACGTCAGACAACAGTCAGACAACAGTCAGACAACCCCCGAGGCCTATGCGCGGAGCTGCGAGCTCCAGCCCCATAGGATGACCGCCCCGAGGCCCAGGCCCGGCCCCCAGAACCAGGGGCCGTAGAGCAGGCCCATCCCTATCAGAAGCCCGGCGATCGCCGTGAGGACCGGCCACGCGCTCGTGTGGACCACGGGCTCGTCCTCGGCCTGAAGGGGGGTGCTCGAGGCCGGGTCCGAGTCCTCCTCGAAGCCCACGAGCCTCTTGATGCCGACCCTCGCCTTGCTCACCGCCTTCTCGCCCTCGGGCGTCACGTCCGAGGCAGCGCGACGCGAGAGAGAAGCGATCGTGCCGATGAACATGCCCGTCCCTGCCAGGAGAGATACGAGCAAGATCGTTCCGACGATCTCGTAGCTGACGAACCAGTAAACAACGGAGATCGGCCCGATGAAGAGCGCGATGCGCAGGAAGAAACGAAGCTCCTCAGCCACCGTGACGCTCGTCGAAAACGGGTCGCTCCGAA
>JALZBR010000293.1 GCA_030863485.1 Actinomycetota bacterium | reverse complement strand
CTCCTGCGGCGCCCTCCGTTAGTGGCAGCGCTGATACCAAGTAAGACCCAAGGGACGGTTGTCCTACCCGCCACCCAAAAGACGTCTAGGCTCCCAAGAGCGATGGTGGCGATCAAAGCGGCACCAGCAGCGTCGGCCCACAGACTACGTGATCTTACGATCACGACCACAGCTCCGACCAGTAATACGGCCGTTGCCAGCAATCCTTCGACGCCGGACTCCGAGAGCACCTCCAGGAGAAGGTTGTGGGGATGCGGCTTTTCATCGTCTCCGTATAGGGATTGACCAGCCAGGGGCTCCGGAAACTCGAAGCGTTCCTCGTCTCTGTAATAACGGATCCCCTGACCGAGGATCGGCGCTCCGCGCCAGTAGTCATAGGCTACGCGACTCAATTCGGCACGTACACTCAAGGAACTAATTCTTGTAGTGCTCGGGAGCGCTTGTTCAGCGGTCAGGCTCACGAGCGAAACGAACACGGCGCCGCCCGCTGCAGCAACCAGTACTAGCACTCTAGCTTCCCGAATATTCCCGCGGCGGCGGAACAGCAGGAAGGCCATTCCTAGGAACAGCGCGAGCATGGCTGCGCGTGATCGGGTTGCGAGCAGACCGGCGAACAATACCGTCGCGAGTAACGTGCTCGTGCGCGCGCTGAGCATGATGGGTGCGGCTGCCAGAATCAGGAGTCCCACGATTATGAGTCCGCCGGTGTGATTCTTGGATATGCCCAGAGGGAAAGCGGGACCGAATCCGGTTAGGAGGGCCGTGATACAAGCAGCAACTGAGATCGCAGCTGCCATCAGCAGGAACAGTAAGGTCGCTGGTTGCTCCTGACGTAGTCGGGCGATGGTGACACCGACGAGTAGGCCCCCTCCCAGCAGTGCCGCGCGGTGTGTCCATTCGAATATCGCTGTGAACGTAAGGGAGGAGACTAGGACGGGAATGAGTGCGACGAGATAAAGGGCCACGAGCTGAACCAGACGACCCACATCGCCCTGGAGGCTACGTATACGCGGGACTGCGGTCACGATTCCTAGGACCAGTATCGCGTCCGCCAGGCTCATGTCTCCCCACCCCGGACCAACCCGAGTTGGGATGAATGCCGACGGGAGAACTGCGAGGAGCACCATGCTCGGATGAAATGTGATCATCGACGCCAACAACGTCAGGCCAGCAGCAGCTCCAGCAACCATCGGGGATAGCGGGAGGACACCTCCGACGAGCGACCCGGCAATCGCCGGTCCGAGACCAGCTCTCACCCCGGCGTTAAAGATGTCACCCGACTTGGCGTCCGGGACTCTCCCTGCCACCTGCGTAGCGTCGTCGGCTCCGGATACGGCTCTCATCCCACTGTCGCTGTTCCTAGCACGTGCGCTCCGGCCGACCGTAGGAGCGAGAGGGCGTCGCGAAGTTCCGCGCGCGTCGTACGGCCGAGCATGACAGTGATGAGGACGCCGTCCGCAAGTCGCGCGATCGGGTTGCCGTCCGGCAGGACGGCCTCTGCCGAGGCAGCGAGGACGACAAGGTCGAGGTCAAAGCGCTCGAGGGCAGTGGCAAATGAACGTTCCGGCTGGCCGTTGCCCAGAAGCGCCCGGAAGCTTGCATCTCCGTCTCCAACAGAGAGACGGAAGAGTCCAGGTATTGGTGTCTCGGGATATGTTCCGTTACTGGAATCCTCCGGCAAAGGAGACCTCGGGACCTTCTGCCTCCGGTCGAATCCGTAAGAACTGGCCGTAATAAGGAGCGTCCTCAGGTTTAATCGAGCACTTGCTGTCGCAATCTCTGTCGCGAGGAACGAGGCTGCTTGATCTGGACCTGCTGCTGTCACGAGCAGACGAACGCCTCGCAGGCCCGAAAAGCTTGTATCAGCGGATGGTACAAATCGCTCGCCATGATGAGAGCGGGACGGAGAGGGTTCGCTCGAGGTCCGACTGCCAGACAGCAGGAGGAGGGTTTTCGCGAGGAGGAGGCGCACGCCATCTTGATACCGAGCAATCTCCTTTGTTTCGCGCAGATGTCGTGGCTTTCGGCCGCGGAGTCGTGGCAACCTCGCGAGTACCCGCAGACGAGACTGCACCTCGACCTCATTCGGGTCGTTGAGGCGATCGCTGGTTCCCTCTTGAGCCAGGAGGAGTCCCAAACCAAGCACTCCACCGACCAGGCCGGCAAGCAAGGCATCGCGACTCGGCCTTGGACCTGAGGGCGAAGTGGGGGTGTCGGGGGCGGAGATTAGCGTGACTCCGCCATCTATGTCGCCCCTACTGCTCCTGATCTCGGTCAAGCGTAGAAAGAGGCGGGTACGCGAATCGGTGAGTGTCGCCAATGTGGCTGCATCAACAGGAGGTAGGCCTGCGATGAGCCTATCTAGACGGGCAATTTCTTCCTCGATAGCCCTTGTCTCCGCGCTGAGGTCCGCCAACCCTTGGTTCTGACGATGCGCAATGTAGGCGCTCAGGATGGTGTCTAGACGTTCTCGTGCCGAGAGAGCCGAATTTCCCCATGCTGTCATTC
>JALZBR010000257.1 GCA_030863485.1 Actinomycetota bacterium | reverse complement strand
GCTGTGGTGGGGTGATGCGTAGGTGGCCAGACGAAGAGCCTGGCGGTCACCGCCGCGAACAGGGCGGCCAGGGCGAGCATTGTCACCGCCAACGTACGGATGCGCCGTCCGATGCGACGAGGCGGGGCGTGCACATGACGCCCGAAGCCAGCACCGGCGGTGAGCCGTTCCCGTCCGTTCCGTGTTACCGCAGTGCCGACGACGCTGACGACGGTTGCCACCGTCGCGTCGCGGGCAACCGCGGAAGCCAGGCGGCCACGGAGGCCGTTGCCCCACATGTCGGGAGCCGGCCCTGCTCCGACGCGGTCACGGCTCGGGATCACGCGGGAGCGTTGCTGGTGGCGATCGCGGGCTGCGAGTTCACAGGCGGTGAAGACGACTGGCACGGTATCGCGTAGGGCGGTCCGTAGCCCGATGGCGACCAGAGACGGCGAGACCGAGCCCTGTCTGTGCGCCTATCATCTGCCTGAGCGGCCTAGGGGGAGAGACGAAGCGAGGGCGCCCAACCGACGATGAACCGCCCTTCCGACACTCTTTCCCGAGAATATCACGGCAGGCGTCGCCTGGACACACTCCGGATCCTGCGGATAATCGCGCGCATGAACGTCGGAGGCCCCGCCCTCCAGGTCGTGGGGCTCACCGAGGGCCTGAGACCGCCTCGTTTCGAGTCCCGCCTGCTCATCGGCACGGTGGGCGCTGGGGAAGCCGATTATCTCCAGCTGCGAGCGCCGCATCTCCCTGCCGTCCGGGTTCCGGGTCTCGGCCGGTCTCCCAACCCTCTGGGCGACGCCACGGCACTGTTGCGCGTCGTTCGGGAGATTCAGCGCTTCCGGCCTCACATCGTCCACACCCATACCGCGAAGGCGGGTGTGCTCGGGCGCGTGGCAGCGCGCCTGTGTGGTGTCCCCGCGACGGTCCACACCTTTCACGGCCACCTCCTCTACGGTTACTTCTCTCCGGGCGTCGAGAGGTGCGTCGTGCAGGCGGAGCGTCTGCTCGCTCGTTCCACTACTCGGCTCGTCGCCGTCGGTGCTCAGGTGCGTGATGATCTCGTTGTCGGTGGGATCGGCCGCCCCGACCAGTTCACGGTCGTGCCGCCCGGTGTCGAACTCCCCGTGCCGCCCACTCGTGCCGTGGCACGATCGGCGTTGGGGCTTCCATTGGATGCGCGCGTCGTGGCGTATGTCGCACGCCTGACGGCGGTAAAGCGGCCGCTCCGTTTTGTCGACGTCGCGGAAGCGTTGACTGCAACGGTGCCCGATGTCAGGTTTGTGGTAGCCGGTGAGGGAGAGCTTCTGGCACCGATGCAGCAACGAGCACGCGCTCTCGGCGACCGCGTGCATTTCCTGGGGTGGCGGCGAGATGTCGAGACGGTCTACGCCGCTTCCGACGTGATCGTTCTCACGTCCGACAACGAGGGGATGCCTGTGTCCCTGATCGAGGCGTCCTGGGTCGGCACTCCGGCCGTCACCACCGACGCCGGGAGCGCGCGCGAGGTCGTGCTCGACGGTGAGACAGGCCTGGTCACGTCTGCGTCAGTACCAGACATCGCCGCTGCTACCGCAAGAATCCTCCTGGATTCCGAGCTGCGAGCGCGAATGGGACGGGCGGCGGCACAGCACGCGGCCCGCCGATTCGGCGCCGAGCGGCTGGTGCACGACACCGCGGAGCTGTACGAGGATCTCGCTCGACAGCTGACGTTCGCGTGACTGCCCGTCGACGTCGTGTCGTACTTCCTCGAGGGGGCCAGTCGCGCCCTGCACGGGCCTTGGTCGCACACGCTCGACGCATCGTCCTCCGGGGCAGCCGTTCGGACTGGGGAGCACCGTGGGAAGCGCATACTGCCTCCGCGTGAGGTTTGTACGGCCGGCGCGCCAGGTCCGACCCTGCCTCCGAGGGCAGGGACGACCAAGCGATCGTGACTTCCGGAGCCGACAGGGCGCGCAGCTCGACCCGTTATCGAGTGTGACGAATTGACACCCGATGGGCGGTGGTTCCACTTCATCAATGGACGCGATCGAGGGTTTGGGGGTGACACCAGTGAGTGACGGCGAGACTTCGCCTTCATGCGGCAATCCGTACCCAGCCTGCGGCCAGGTGCTCGACTGGCCCCACTCTCCGCCGACATTCCGTTCGGCTCAGCCTCTCGTAGCGCCTTTCGGGGTCTACCTGCGAGGCGGCGCGTGAGCATCGACATGCACGCTGGGACGTTGTCCCCCCATAGCAGCCTACGAAGTAGCCGGCCGGCGAGCGCGGGACGGGCGTACTTCTGATGTGTGGAATCGCAGGAGCCGTGCATCGCTCCGCTTGCGTCGATCCTCGCGGAGTGGAGCGCCAGTTACGGTGCCTCGACCATCGGGGCCCCGATAGCTGGGGGATCTATGCCAGGGAGCATGTCGCCGTCGGACAAACGCGGCTCTCCGTCATCGACCTTGTCACAGGCGACCCTCCGATCAGCAATGAAGACGGCAACGTCGGCGTAGCGCTGAATGGCGAAATCTACAACTTCCAACTGCTCCGCGAGGAGCTTCAGAAGGAGAACCACGTCCTCAGCACTAGTGGCGACACTGAAGTCATTGCTCACCTGGCCGAAGATTTACAACCCGTTGATCTCGCCCGCTGTCTGGACGGAATGTTTGCCTTTGCCGTGTGGGATGACAGTCGGCACCGTCTCGTCCTTGGGCGGGATCGGCTCGGAAAGAAGCCGCTCTACTATTGGCACAACGGTGACCGCCTCGTATTCGGGAGCGAGATCAAAGCCGTCTTGACGCATCCATGGGTAGTGCGGGAACTCGATCCCGACGCCATTCCGGCATACCTGACGTTTGGTTATGTTCCAACTCCCCGCAGCTTCTTCGCGGCGGTTGTAAGCGTACCTCCTGGTCACGTGGTAATCTTCGACCGGCAAGGCGTTCATCTGGAGCCCTATTGGGAGCCGAGCATCAGCCCGAACGGCGAAAGCGCGGTGGACCTTACGCTCGGCGACGCTGCAGACCAGGTCTACTCGCTTCTCGAGGCGGCGGTTCGGCGGCGCCTGGTTTCCGATGTGCCCCTCGGTGCGTTCCTCAGTGGTGGCATCGATTCAAGCACCATCGTAGCCATCATGGCGCGAATCAGCGACCAGCCTGTGCTTACCTTCACGATCGGCTTTGAGGAGCACGAAGGCTTTGACGAGCGGCCATATGCGCGGCTCGTCGCGAACCGTTATCGCACCAACCACACGGAGTTTGTGGTGAGGCCGGACGCGGTCGATCTGATCGAGGAGCTCGTGTGGCACCACGACCAGCCCTTTGGGGACTCAAGCGCGATCCCGACCTACTTACTGTCAAAGTTGACTCGCGGTGAGGTGAAGGTGGCACTGTGCGGTGACGGTGGTGATGAGCTCTTCGCGGGATACGAGCGGTTCGCCGCCGCGCTGATTCTGGAGGGCTTTCAGCGGCTGCCCCCTTCGCTGCGCCGTCTCGTGAGAGGGGTGAGCAGTGTCTTGCCCGCACAGGGTCGCGGACGGGTTGTGAACGTCAGAAGGTTCATGGAACGGTCCGAGCTCGAGTTGTTCGCGGCGTACCTCTCCTGGGTCAGCTTCTTCCAGTCGGATCGGCGGGAGCGCCTGCTCGGCCGAATCGAGAAGGCTGCGATCGACGAGTACTGGAGGCTGTGGGAGTCAACCAAGGGAGCGGACCTGCTCGACCGTCTCCTCTTCTTCAACCTGAGAACCTATCTTCTCGATGATCTTCTCCCAAAGATGGACCGAATGAGTATGGCTCACGGTCTGGAAGTGCGATCACCATTCCTTGATCGAGAGCTCGTTGAGTTTGCTCTGCGGCTACCGACGAATGCGCGGGTGCTCGGGCTACGCGGTAAGCGAGTCCTGAGGATGGCGGCCAGAGAGCTGCTGCCCCGCGAGCTGCTGCACCGGCGCAAGCAGGGGTTCGGCATTCCCGTGGATCGCTGGTTCCGCTGCGACATGGACACGTATATCCGCGACCGGCTCACGTCGCCGAAGGCGCGGGTGCGTTCCCACCTCTGCGGTGAAGAGGTCGAGGCGTTGGTCCGCGAGCACCAAGCGGGTGGGGCAAATCACGGACATGCGCTGTGGGCGCTGCTGACGCTCGAGGTGTTCTTGCGCCGCGAGGGATGGTGACGGGGGTGGGCGCGCGGTCTCCATCGCAGAGGCGTGGGTGTGTCGCGGAGATACAGAACGGCGGCTCGTCGGGAGGCTTTGCTTCTGGGCGAAGGGCCGCGCAGGACCATAGAGCGTTCACGCCTGGGCACGGCAGCTTTGATTTCTAGGCGGATGTGCGTAGGGACCAAAGATCGTGCTGGGTATGCAAAGGGTTTAGCAAAGCGCGTCGTGATGTTCACACCAAGCCCGCACGAGCAGGGCGGCGCGAACAAGAGAGTGATGCTCTTGGCCGAGGGGTTGGCGGCCAGAGGCTGGCAGGTATGGATCGTCGGGCGAGCGGGCGCGAGGCATCACCTGTCAGTCCGGCGATTGCCGGCACTGGTGATCGTGGACGTGCCAGGCTTCGGCTCGCGATGGCTCGGAGCAGTGCTGTACGCGATCGTCGGAGTTCCGGTGGGGGTCTATTGCGGATGGCGACGAAGCGTGTACTTGTCCATCCAGCTGTCCTCCACGAGTAGCGTGGCCGGGTTGTGCGCGATGGTTTGGCGGCGACCGTTCTTGGCTTCCACGTCGACGAGCGGCCAGTTTGGCGAGGCGAAGCACTTGCAGTCAGGTCGTCTCAGCGTCTTGCGGCGAGCTCTTCTGCGGCAGGCGTCAGCGATCATTGCCCAGACAGATGAAGCCGCGGTTGAGATCGAGCGAGTAATGAGGGGTGTTGAAGTCAAGGTGGTCCCGAATCCCGTGCGGCCTGTGGCCCCGGCTCCGCTGAACGGCCAGAAGCGCGTGCTTTTCTGTGGTCGCCTGGCTAGTGAGAAGAACCTCTTCAGGCTGCTGGACGCTTGGCGAATCGTCGCGTCGGGGAGCGAAGCGCGCCTGATTTTGGCCGGCAAGGGCGGATCATTCCGATCCGTGGAACGCGAGCTGCATGCTCGGGTCGCTTCAGATGAGATCCTGCGTGCCACGGTATCTTTGCCCGGGTGGCTCCCGGACATGGAAACCGTATATGGAACTGCCGATGTTTTCGTCCTCCCGAGCACCACCGAAGGCATGTCGAACGCCTTGCTCGAGGCGTGTGCGTTGAGACGAGTGATCGTTGCGTCGGACATTCCCGCTAACCGAAGGGTCCTGGGAAGCGAGTATCCTCTTCTCTTCCCCGTGGAGGACGTGAACGCGCTGGCGCGCTTGTTGCGTGCGGCGCTGGATGACGAGCGGGTACGGGCCGAGGCTCTGCGCCAGGTTACCGAGCGTGTCCGCCTATTTTCGCTCGACGCAGTACTGGACAGCATCGAGTCGATGTTGCTGTACGACGGTGAGAAGCGCCCCGATCATGACTAGCGCACACGGTCCCGCTTCGGACGCAGCTGAACGTGTCGACACGGACGCGGCGTCTCCGTGGTACGCGGAACACAGAAGCCGCTATCTGTTTGCAACTGAGCGAGTTGCTGGGCGGTCAGTGCTTGACATCGCATGCGGCACCGGCTACGGGGCGAGAGTGCTTCATGACGCTGGCGCCAAACTGGTTGTGGGAGTCGACAACTCTTTGGAGCCCCTTCGCGTGGCTCGACAGAGGGAAGGAGTACGGTGCTTACTCCGCGGAGAGGCCAGCGGTATCCCACTCAGAAGCAACGCTGTAGACGTGGTGACGTGCTTTGAAAGCGTCGAGCATGTGCAGGCGGACGAGAAATTTGTTGCCGAATTGCGGCGGGTTTTGAAACCGGACGGAGCGCTCCTTCTTTCGACACCGAACGCGCTTCATACTAAGCCCGTGAACGGCGTTCCGAGTAATCCCTATCACGTACGTGAGTATTCACCACGAGAGTTGACGACGCTCTTGGAGCGGCACTTCCAATCGGTCGAGATGCTTGGGCAGGCGCCCTCGCCCTGCTACGGGTTCTGCCCCTACTGGCAGAGACCTGAAAACCTGCCGACAGATTTCAAGAGCCGCCTCGGTGTCCTTTCGTGGAAGGCGTTCGGTCGCCTGCCGCAGGGGTTGCGCGACGCGCTGGAGTGGCTCTTTCGTCGGCGCGCGTATTACCCGAGTGAGAAGGACTTCACCTTCGACGCGGCGCTCGTAGACGCGGGGCACGTTCTCCTTGCAGTATGTAGTGGCTCGAGAAACGGTGACTGACCATTCTCGGCCCCTCGTGACTGTCGTGATTCCTGCTCACAATGCGGAGCAGTTCATCGAGGACGCGCTTACGAGCGTCTTTCGCCAGACCTACCATCCCATCCAGTGCATCGTCGTGGACGACGGTTCGACGGACAAGACCGGCGCACGGGTGTCGGAGTTTCCTTTGGCGCACTACATCGTGCAGGCCAACACTGGTGTCGCAAGTGCCCGGAATGCCGGCGCGCGGGTGGGAAAGGGTTCGTACGTAGCTTTTCTGGATGCCGATGACGTCTGGGACGAGCGTAAGATCGAGGCGCAGATGCAGGTGATGCTGGAGAAACCTGAGGTAGGCCTCGTCTATTGCGGTCTGCAAATGGTTGACGAGGCATTGCGACCAATCCGCGTGTACGAATGTGCGCCACTGCGGGATGCGGTGCACAATCTGTTGCTTTTGCAGCATCCGTACCTGTTCGGAACCACTGTTCTGGTTTCCCGCTCAGCTTTCCAGGCCGTCGGCGGTTACGACCCGCGCTTGAGCACGAGTGCGGATGCTGATCTCGCGTGCCGAGTCGCACTTCGGTACCCGATCGAGTCTGTGGGGGAGCCGCTGGTTCGATACCGCCAGCACGGCGGGCAGATGCATCGTTCACTGCGGGTCTTCGAACGCGACATGCGTATCCTTTACGGGAATGTTTTCGGTGGCGGGCGGTCGTCCGTTGCTCGAGTTACCAGACGGCGGGCGTACGCCGCGCTGCACGTGCAGCTCGCCGGTGGTTACCTCTCAGCGCGACAGCGGCGGCGAGCCGCGGGGCATGTGGTGGCGGCGCTTGGTCAGCACGCGTCTGGCGCAGCGCGCTCCGGCCTCGCGCTTTGGAGACAAGGGCGGAACGAGGTCGCACTGGGATCTTGGTGAGACGTGCCCGCGAACTCGGCGTTGCGCCGCCTGGCCAAGAGGGGTCTTCAGGTTGGCGGGAGCGAATCGCTTTATCAATGGGCTCAAGCGGCAGCAATGGCCTGGGACATACGACGAGGGAAGTGGACGGAACCAGAACTCGCTGTGATCCCGTGGGCACTGAAGCCGGGCGAGGCGGCGGTTGACGTTGGCGCGAACTTTGGGTTGTGGACGTACCATCTGTGCCGCGCGGTTGAACCCGATGGCCATGTCTTCGCCTTCGAGCCCATACCGTGGACGTACAGCACGCTCAGAAAGGTTGCATGGCTACTGCGTTTTCGCAACGCGGAGCTGTATCGTCTGGGGTGTAGCGACCGAGAGGGGGTGGCCGAGTTCGCCACACCGACGCAGGAGTCTGGTGCTGTCGCTGCCGGCTTGGCCTATCTCCGGGACGCGCGGGGGAACTGGGGGAAGGAGAATGACCTGGCCCATCCGGCTATGTGGACGAAGGTCGTTGCGATCGATGACGTGGTACCAATTGGCGCACCTGTCGCGCTGATCAAATGTGACATAGAGGGCGCAGAGCTCTTTGCGCTGCAAGGGGCTGCAGGGTTGATCTCAAGGTGCGTTCCGACTGTTGTTTGCGAGATGGCGCCAGGTCTGTTGGGCAGATATGGTGTCGCCGTGGACGATGTCATGGAGTTCTTCTACGACAAGGGCTACTCCATGTATCATTATGAGTCGCCGCGGAGAGGGCGGCTTCGAAGAGTAACGTCGACCATCGGCATTGAGTGGATGAACTTCGTGTTCCTACATGAATCTAGGGAGGAGCGGTTCGCGGGAGTACTGGAGTAGTGGGCAGGCTTTGCGATCGCGACTGCCGGTGTTCCCCGAATTTGGCGGGTCACTCGCGAAAGTCCTGGTAGGAGAGTCGCGCGCAGGCGGTGTTGTACTACATCGCCCCTGATCTCCGCGACGGCGTCGCTCAGTTGATGCGGGGGCGCTCCCAGCCGGAGGTGTCGACGCCCAGGGCG
>JALZBR010000254.1 GCA_030863485.1 Actinomycetota bacterium | reverse complement strand
GTTCTGTTCCTCTTCCCCACGCCGGAGAGGGAGATCCGTGCACGGGAGAGGCTAGGCAACATCTCACCTTTCGCCCTAGCGACAAGCCACACGGATGCGTTCTACGACGATCCCCTGGGACGGGTGTGGCTGCTGCTGGACTCCGACCAAAGGATCGATCTCTTCGAGGTGGCACGGCGAGAGGTGTCGTCTTGAACGAGCAGATCGTCATCGCCCTGATAGCGGCACTCCCGCCTTCACTCGCAGCCATCCTCGGCTATCTCGCCACCAAGAGAACGATCATGCGTTCCGTAGGAACTCGTCGTGGGTTCTCCATCGCCCGCGGTCTGGCGCGTCTGAACTCCAAGATCGACCGCGTCGACGCAAAGGTCGCCGCGATCGGGGCAGGCCAATCCGACATATCGCAGAGGCTGTCTCGGCTCGAGGAACGGGCGGATCGGGAATGGAGAGCGTCCTGACGGCGCCGCGCCCGCCAAAGGCTCGCCTGCTGACCGTCGACGACGCGGCCGAACGGCTGAATGTCTCGGTGAGGAACGTGAGGCACCAGATATTCACGCGCCGTCTTCCGGTCGTGAAGATCGGCCGCCTGGTGCGGATCGACGAACGAGACCTGGAAGCTCTGATCGACCGGGGCCGCTCGGGAGGGGCGTGATGCGCTGCCGCCCCGCAAAAAATGTCACCGCCGCTCGCGAACCTTCGGGCGGAGGTGAAAGTTGAGCAAACCGAGCACTCATCCGGGAATCCGCCGACACCGCGGCAAGTGGCAGGCGCGTTACCGGGACCCGACCGGTCGGCAGCGGTCGAAGAGCTTCGACCGCAAGGCCGATGCGATTCAGTTCGCCGCCGACATGCGAGCGGACATGAGGCGCGGATCGTGGATCGATCCCGAGCGGACAAAGCAGCCGTATCGCGTATGGGCCGAGGAGTGGCTCCGCGGGCTCCACAGCATGGGGCCGGGCCGGCGCGCGAGCGCGGAGGCGATGATGCGCAACCACATCTTGCCGGCCTTCGGGAACGTCCCGATCGGGTTGATCGGCCCCGTGGAGGTCCGGCGCTGGGTCAACGAGCTGACGGTCAAGCCGCAGAAGAGGATCCGTGGGCGGACTCTCGGACCCTGGGGAGTGCGCGCCATCTACGGACTGTTCGCCCGCTCGATGCGCGCAGCAGTGGCGGCTCGACTCATCCCCGAGGCTCCGGTAGGGCGAGAGATCGTCGACCTGCCGGAGGTAACGAGAAAGCGCGAGCGATTCCTCACCGAGGCCGAGGTCGAGCGATTGGCGGCGACGATCGCGCCACAGCACCGGGCGTTGATCCTGACCGCGGCGTGGACAGGATGTCGCTGGGGCGAGCTCACGGGTTTGTTGAAGGAGAACCTCGACCTCGAGCGAGGTGAGCTCCGGGTGCGCTCGGTGGCGTCGCGGATCACCGCGTCGAGCACCGAGCTGAAATCGGTCCCGAAGACGAAGTCGGGCCGGCGCAACGTCTCGCTGCCCGCGCAGCTGCTCGCCGTCCTTGAGGAGCAGGTAACCGCACACCCAGACTCGCTGCTCGTCTTCCCTGACAGGGATGGGGGAGTGCTCTCATACGGGAACTTCCGCACACGCCATTGGGACCCCGCGGTCGAGCAGGCCGGGCTGGCGCCCCTGTCGTTCCACGACCTGCGACACACGCACGTGACGTGGCTGATCGACGCGGGCTGGAACGAGTTCCGGATAGTGCGACGGCTAGGCTGGAAAGACGGCCGCATGCTCCACACGGTTTACGGACACCTATTCCGCGACCACGACGAGGAGCTTATGGCAGGCCTCGAAAGCCGGTGGTCTCCGTCGCGGTAGCGAGACGGGTCGCTACTGCAGCGCCTCCCGCCGTCACAGTCCGGTGAATTTGATGTGGTGATCGCCTGCATCGCTGCAGGGGGGACATTTCACGTCGTCAGGAACCCCGGTGGCGGCGATTGGGAACTCCCGCTTTACTCAGCACATGGAACTCGTCGACGAGCTTGCCGTGCAGCGAGGCTCACTGGAGGTGCTCGAGAGCGGCAACCTGATCTTCGTCCAGACCCAAGGCGACGCGGTCCGACAGCTGTGTGCCCGAACGGCGTTCCTGGATTGCCTGCTGAGGGATGAGAGCATCATCAGCGAGATCGTGGCAGATTTCGACGCGATCACTGGCGCCAGCCGGATCGTTGAGCGGATCCATCAGCACTTCAACGACGGCCGTGACTTGAGCGGTGAAAAACCCGCAGCCGATTCCCGTCACTCTGGTCCAGCACGGTATCGCGAGGGGATAACCCTCACCAAGGAGCTTTATTCGATCGTGGAAGGCAAGGACCAAGACCAAACTCGACAGCTAGTTGCTGCGGCGGGCGCGTGGGCCCAGTCGAGCGGGTTTGATTGGCCGTGGCTCGTCTACGACCTGGTGATGTGGTACCGGGACAAGGTCATGCACCTGAACCCGACGGGTGGCTGGTTTGGCCGACTCTCTCGACCGCCGGGTGAATGGAAACTAATGCCGCTCGACGAGCTCGAGTGGCCCACGCTCGTCCTACGGCACCGTAAAGGCGAAAACGTCGACGCGTATCGGGAGAGGGCACGGATGGCTTTCAAGGCCTTCCTAGCGAAGCTTGATGAGGAGTGGCCTCGTGGACGAGTGCCCACCGAGGCTGCCTCGATTCAACGGGATGTCGGATGGTTTTACCGGCACCGCGCCAAGCGTGAGTCCAAATCGTTGATCGCCGCGACTGACTTCGCGCACATGTATGACCACGCCCCGCCCGAGGAGCGTCAGCGTTTGGTAGACGGCCGAAGAAAGGATGTACGTGACGGGATTCGCCGCGCTGAATCGCTCCTAAGTTCCTCCCGCGTTCGCTTTGTTGAGGGTTCGGTGGATGACGCCGAAACATAGGGACGGTTCGGAAAAGTGTGCGTCCCTGAGGCTTACATCGGCGCCGCGAGGCGCCACCTGGAGCCTGGCTGCGTGGAAACTTTCGCGATGAGGTCGCCTGTTCGGGAGAAGGGCGACATATCTGGCGCGTGAACGCCCCGGGTCAACGCCGTGAAATGCCGATACATTTGCTATGAGGGTTGGGACGCCTTTCTCGAGGGAACCGCGTTGGCTCCGTACGTTGCGGTACGGGGTAGCGGTGGTGATTTGCGTCTTTCTCGTCACGCTTTGGACAGCGTCCCTGTTCGGGCGGTTTCACATCTGCAGAGACGTCCTGGCGCACGTTGGCCCCCGACCGGTGGTGCGAATCTGCGGCCCGTTGTCACTGGGCGACTTAGGGACGGGATGGGTCGCCGTCATTCTTTTGCTTCCCGAAGTCTCGGAGGTGGTTGTCGCGGGCATGTTCTCGCTCAAGGGCGGGCGGAATTGATCTCATCGGGCCGCGCCATCGGGTTGTTGCCCAGGCACGCCGATTCCTATCTCGTGCCTCGCGCCGTGTCGAAGGCTGCCCGCGCCAGGTCGACGCCGCGTAATTGCCGTTGGATCGCCTTGATCTAAGTAGCCTTTCTGATGCTCTCCATGGAGTACGTCCCGACGCCGGGGGCCCATCGGACGATCGATTCCTGAACTGTGCCGGCGGCCTCCGCTTCCGCGATGAGTCGGGCATCGCGTTCCTGTTGTTCTCGCTGCTCTCGAAGCCACTCGGCACGATTCGCTTTCGCTCGCTCGATGAAGCCCGCCCGACATCCCTCACAAGTCCAAACTTGGCGTCCCGTTAGGGAAACGACGGCCTGACCAGTACCGTCTGCGAGAGTTTCTCGAGGAGCGCGGAGCTCCGACCGGGACCGCGCCGTCTTACTCACGATCTCGTTTCCGCAACCAACACAAGGTCGCTCAACGGTGAAGGTGCCGACAATGGCGTAGACCGCGTTCGTGTGCACCCTAAACGCGAGGGCAATCGCCTCTACCGGCAGGTCGAGCATCTTCCAGTAGATCTCACGAATGAGCGTGACCGGGAGCTTTTCGCCGTCAGCGGCGAAGTAATGGGATGCATGCCTCATGCTGTTGGCGGCGTTTTCGACTGCCTCGACGAGAGCGCGCTCAGCCGCATTGACACGGGCGCGCTGTTCGTACACCTCGTCCAGAGCGCTGCGAAGTTCCTTCATCACGGCGTCGCGCGGTCGAGAAGAGATCGTCATCTCTTGATGTGCCATTCCACCGACGACTCAGGAACGCCGTTCGCCACGGTCGGGTCGAAGACGACCATCTTGGAGGCGACGCTTCGGTCGATGATCACGTGGCTACAGGTCGAGGGGCCCCTGGGTTGCGTTCGGGAAGAGGCCTCCACGCCGATCCGGGTGAAGCAGGAACAGAAGTTCTGTCCGATCCAAATTCGATCGCCATAGATGAAGGGTACCGTCGCTCCCTTTTCGCTTCGTCTTCTTATCGCCATATTAGATAGCCAATTGCTGCGATGCCGAGCAGTGCCAGCGCGATCCACACCCAGGTGCCGACCCGGCTGGTGCGCTGGATCAGCGTCCCGATCGCGCGGCTCGCCTCGCTGAGCATTCGGGGGGCTGGCGCAACATGAAGGAGTTCGATCAGCTCGTCTGCTTGTTGTTGGTGTCTGAGTAGCTCGTCACGGTCTTCGTACGCCGGCCAGGCCATGGTTCCCCCTGGCGGGGGGTTCCCGTAAAAGCCTCGCAGATCATCTTCCAGAGATCGGGCTGCGCGTCGCACCGCGGCCGTGGGATGCGCAGCGCGAAGATCCCTGAGCCTCGAGATTGCCCCTCCAGCATGAGAGATCGGGTCGAGGTTCCGCGACCCTTCGGGGTCGATTACGCCAGCTTCCTCTCCCAGAGCGTAGTACGCGAGTTCGTCGACGATCCTGTAGATACTCGCCACGCGCTCTGCATGTTTGTCGGCGGCGCGAAGGTGCGCTTCCTCAAGCATCTTCCTGCGGCTGAAGCGCCGTTCGAGGACGGGAGAGATTGCTGCCCCGAGGGCGACCCCGGCAGCTCCGATCAACGCTCCCGCTCCCGCTGTTTCCCACCAGGATGTTGAGCTCGCTAGGTCCGCGGTAAACATCACGCTCCTGCCCCACGCCAGACTCCCCGAACGCGGAGCCTAACCATTCGGAGCGCCGTGGTCTCGGATCACTTCGGCGCGACACTGAATCATGCCTCGAGGCGCGCAGGTAGAGGTGCCGGAGCCCATCGATGACGGCGTCCTGACGATCTTCGTGGACGGGTCTATGCGCTCGTCGCCTCGGCGAGGCGGCATTGGGATCAGGTTCGTTTGGAATGATGACGACGGCAACGAACAGATCTGGGACCACGCGTTGCCAGCAACAATGGGTGCCACCAACAATCAGATGGAGCTCGAGGCGCCGACTGAAGCTCTCAAGCTCGCGATGGGTCCTCGCGCCCCCTTCGTGCTAGAGGACTTCCGAAAGATCGAGATCCGGACTGACTCTGCGTACGTTCACGACAATGTTGCGATCGCGATTTCGACCTGGAGCAAGACTCAGTGGAGAAAGAGCGGCGGGGGCGCGGTATTGAACGTCGGGGCTTGGAAGGACCTCCTGTCAGTGATGAGGCGCGTCGACCGCGAGCATCGAATGCGCGTGGAGTTCGAGTGGAAGAAGGGAAAGAAGGGCACTCACGCGAAGGCGGTGGACAAGCTAGCGAAGCAGTCGTCGAACAACCCCGCCTTTGGCCGGGCGAAACCGAACGTTGTTCGACGAAAGCTCACCGACCAGAAGGTTGATCCTGGCAGCGTCCAAATCGAGGGACAAGTGATTGACATCCGGATCATCGAGGCCCAGTATCTCCCTCCGCCGCACCGCGGGTCCCGCTACAGGTACGAAGTCGTCGACCGGGACAGCCAGTATTTCGGCCGCGTCGATTGGATCGAGTCGACGCACGAGCTCAAGCGGGGCCACATGTACAGAGTCCGGGTTAACGCCGATCAGCGGAACCCCCGGGTAGAGGAGGTTCTGGAGGAGATCGAAGAGGACCTCAGTCCATTTCTTGATGCTCTCAGGGCCGTCCCGGCGCCCGCGCCCGCTGCGGCGGTCGCAGCCAGGGTTGCAGAGGGCCAGACGACGAAC
>JALZBR010000247.1 GCA_030863485.1 Actinomycetota bacterium | reverse complement strand
GGATAGAGCCGAGTACGCGCTCACGAGGGCGTCGAGCTTGTTTGCCCTCGGAGCGGTTCGGCAGCGGTTCGGCGAGGTCGATCGACCCGATCCGCATGACGCGACCGGTTTACTCCGTGACCTGGCTCTGCACAAGAACGAGCTCGAGGGCTCGGATCGACGTAGGGCAAAGAGCATCCTGGCGCGTCCCACCGACGGGGCAAGCGACCCACAAAACGACGGGTACAAGCCCTCGGCAAACGTGAAGACACAGTGCTACGACCACGATGGCGACAGCATGACGGCCGAGGTGTGCTTCAACTGGGTCACGTCGACATCTGACGCCGTCTCCCCCGCCGACACAAACGCGAATCAGATCCCCGACTTCGTGGATGCCGCCTCTTACTCCATGGTGGACGTGTGGCAGAAGGAGATCGTCGACCTCGGATTCAGGCGGCCGCAGTCCGACGCGAACTCGAAGAACAACGGCAGCACCACCGAGGAGGGCCAGGTGGGAGCCCTGGATGTCTACCTAGCCGACATCGGTGACGACGGCCTCTACGGGTACTGCACAACCGACGAGCCTGGTGCGGCAACGAAGAAGACCGTGTCAGCGTATTGCGTGATCGACAATGATTACGATCCCAGCCAGTACAGCGCGCCACGACCGGAGGTGAGTGGCGAACAAGCGCTGCAGGTAACGCTCGCCCACGAGTTCTTCCACGCCATCCAGTTCAATTACGACTGGAGAGAGGCTCTGTTCCTCATGGAGGGGACGGCGGTCTGGATGGAGAACGAGGTCTACGACGGGATCGACGCGAGTTACGCGTACATATTCGATTCCGCCCTCCATCAGCCCGAGATCCCCCTTGACGCCTACCAGGGGGGCAATGACGATGAGAACTTCGAGTACGGGGCGTTTGTCTTCTTCACGTGGTTGTCGGAGGTCTACGGACCCGGCTGGCCCGGATCGGATCCCACGATCGTCCGCGAGGTGTGGGAGCAGGCGGGCGGAACGAAGAGAGGAATAGGTGCCGTAAAGGCGGCCGTTACTAACGGCGATTGGGACGCCGCCGATTCGGGCGTCACCCCCTACCCCGGACCCTCGACTCCCTTCCGCGACTTCTTTGCCGAATGGGGAGCGGCGAACTACTGGTACGACGCTTACTACGAAGAGGGGTATCTCGATGGGGGCCCTTGCCAATTCAAGCCGAACTCGTATTTCCACACCCTGCGGTGCTTCCGACCGCCGACGGACGGGCAGTTCGTCCTCGGTGCCGACAATGCAAAGACGGGGTGGAGGAGCCTGCCGATGGACCGCCTGTCGACTCGCTACGTCGAGATGTTCCCCGGCGGCCCGGCTGCGACGAACCAGCTAAAAGTGTGGGTCGACCTTCCTGCCAAGGCGCGAGGTGGCGAAGCAACCATTCTCAAGTTGTCGCCAGAGGGGTACCCCTCCACGACTCGCATCAAGCTGAACGCCGACGGTGACGGCAGCAAGACCGTTCCCTTCAAGGGAAGCGTTTACACGGTCCACCTGGTGCTCAGCAACACCGGATCGAACAACAACGAGACCTACAAGTACAAGGCCGAGGTGATCTCATGAAGCGCCTCATAGCGCTCACGCTTACGACGGCTCTGGCCGCGCCGGCCACGTACCTCTCCGCGCCCCCGGCAGCGGCAGGTGTGGTCCCGTCGTGCTTCGGATCGTCGGAGACAACGGAGCCCCCGACGACCAATGTCCTCGTCGGCACCGAGGGGCCCGACAAGCTCGAGGGAACCCCGGGTAGAGACGCGATCATCGGGATGGGCGGTGCAGACAAGATCTTCGGACGGGGCGGCAACGACGTGCTCTGCGGCAGCAGCGACCAGGACCAAGCAGACGGAGCCGACACGATCCGCGCAGGGGCCGGCTTCGACTTTGTCATTGGGGGCAAGGGAGACGACAGGCTCTTCGGCGAGGGGGATCGCGACAACATCTTCGGCACGGCCGGCGACGACCTCATCGACGGCGGAAGCGACGGCGGCATTGGCGACGACGCCAACTACTGGTACTTCACCGACACGAGAGACGTGCAAGCGAACCTAGCGACCGGAAAGGCCATTGGCCAGGGGACCGACACCCTCGTGAATATCGAAGGTCTCGGGGGATCTCCGAAAAACGACGTGCTCGTCGGCAACAACGGAGCGAACAGCTTCGACGCCATGGGTGGCAACGACAAGATCAAGGCGGGGGGAGGCACGGACACCCTCGGGATGACCTTCGCCGAATCCGACACGTTCATCAACATCACCGGCGGCACATCGATCGGTGCCAGCGAGGGATCGGACAGCTTCACGGGGATCGAGAACGTCATCGGGAGTAGTCACAACGACTACGTCACCGGGGATGGCAAGGCGAACGGTTTGTTTGGAAGCCAGGGAGAAGACACGTTGTACGGCCGCGGAGGCGATGACGTGATGATTGGCTTCGCCGGGTATGACTCCATCTTCGGGGGGGCCGGCAGCGCGGACTTCGTCTCCTACTCCGACCGCCCCGATCTTTCCGTCGATCTGAACCTTCTCTCGGGCAATGTGACGCGGGACGACGGCAACGACACGCTCGAGGGCGTGGAGATGGTCGAGGGGTCCGCCCAAGCCGATCAGATCACAGGAGACAACGGACCGAACTTCTTTTACGCCGACGAGGGCAATGACCTCATCCAAGGCAACGGAGGATCCGACCTGGTGTTCTTCCTGGGCGCTGGCCCGCAAGGGGTGGAGGTTGACCTTTCTACAAACGAGGCCCGCGGCATGGCTCCCAACCTCGACGAGCTCTACGGCATCGAGAACCTGGTGGGGTCCGGCTACGCAGACAAGCTCGTTGGAGACGGCGGCCGAAACTTCCTGAACGGAAGTGATGGTGAGGACTATGTCGAAGGTGCGGGGGGAGACGACTACCTGGCCGGAGGGACGGGGGACGACTTCATCGGGGGCGGAGAGGGCTCTAACGACCTGGTCGACTTCTTCCAGTCCAGCAAGGCCGTAAGCGCGAGTCTTTCCAAAGACAAAGCCAACGGTGAGGGCTCGGACGTTTTCGAAGCCATCGAATCACTTTCCGGAAGCGGGAAGGGCGACACCCTCGAGGGGTCTAGCGCGGCCAACTCACTCTATGGGCAGAGGGGCATCGACAAGCTCCTCGGACTCGGCGGAAAAGACCGTCTCGATGGAGGGCCGAAGACGGACACTCTGAACGGTGGTCCCTCTGCGGATGAGTGCCACACGAAGGACGAGGCTTCTGCCTGCGAGAAGTTCAGCAGGCCGGCAGAGCATCCCCTGACCGAGGTCGGCCGACGCTACAAGAAGGCCCTGGCCGCGGCACGACGCTACAAGCGACGTTACAAGTAGTAAGCGCCTCGATCTACGTCTAACTACGTATTTCACGGCCCTTCTATAGCTGCGAGGCTGGGTGGGTCGAAAGGGAACTTTTTGACCTTCAAGTCGCTCCTGGTTGGGATTCTCATAACGAGCTCTATCGCGATGTCGGTGGCGCCGTCGGGCGCCCGGGCGCCGGCGCGGGAGGGTAGATCCCGGGCGGCCGCGGACGGCCTGACGAGAGCGTTCCGCGCGGGCGAGATCGATCGGGCGACCCACGCCCTCGAAAGAGCGGCCTCCGTGTTCGACCACGGCGCCGTACGTCGTCGCTTTGGGAGCGTCGAGCGACCCGACTCACATTCGGCAACCTTTCTCATGAGAGACCTCGCCGCAAGCATCGACGAGCTCAGCGAGGCCGAGCAGACAAAGGCTCAGCGGATCCTCGCTCGACCGACCGACGGAGCCGCCGATCCCCAGGACCAGGGCTACGCTAGTTCAGCGGCGATCGAGGACTTCTGTAATTCGTACCAAGATGAGAAAACCCAGAAGTTCTCAGATATCTGCATCCATTGGGCGACCTCGACCGCAGATGCCCCGGACCTCACCGACTCAGATCACAACACGGTCCCCGACTACGTCGACCTCGTGAGAGGCACTCTGGCCCAGGTGTGGCAGCGAGAGATCAACGAGCTCGGCTACAAGCCTCCTCTCCCCGACGGTCAGTCCGGGCCGACTCCCGGGCTCGATGTCTACCTGGCCGACATCGGCAACGACGGGATCTACGGCTACTGCACGAACGACAAGCCCAAGAAGGACTCTCGGCGCCAGTCCGCATACTGCGTGCTGGACAACGACTACTCGGCAGAGGACTTCGCCCCGGGGGTGCACGGTGTCGAGGCCCTGCAGGTGAGCGCGGCGCACGAGTTCTTCCATGCGGTGCAGTTCGCCTACGACTGGCTAGAGCGCAGGTTCTTTATGGAAGGCACCGCCGTTTGGATCGAGGACGAGGTCTTCGACGAGGTGAACGCCCACTACGAATACCTCCACGACAGCGCTTTGCATCAGCCGGAGATCCCTCTCGACGCGGGTGATACCCGCCCGAACGAGAACTTCGAGTACGGGTCGTGGCTCTTCTGGCAATTCATGGCAGAACGCTTCTCGGGTCCGAAGACGATCAAGAGCGTATGGAACCGTGCGTCGGCGTCCAACGTGTACGAGGCCTTGAGCGGGACCCTCCGGCAGTTGAACAGCAACATCGCAAACGCGTACGCGGATTTCGCCGAGTGGAACCGCGTGATCGACGACAACAACTTCGGCCTGAAACTCTTCTCGGAGGGCATCGCCTACATGCAGGCCGTCAACTACCGCTATCCCCCGACCGACGGTGAGTTCTGGCTGGGAGCGCCGCGACCTAGCTCGGGCCCCCGGGAGCTGCGTCTTGATCACCTTTCGATGCGCTACGTGCTCTTCCAGCCGGGCTGGATCACGGAGGAGCCGACGAAGCTGATGCTCCGGGTCGCCGCGAAAGATGTGCCCGGCGCCCGCGTTCGAGCCGTCTCCATAGCGGCGAACGACGTTAACGGAGACTTCATCTTCGACGAGACTTGTCAGAAGACGCACAGCATCGCTCTCAACCAGCGGGGGGCCGGTGCCAAGGCCCTGCCGTTCAGCCAGGCAACGTGCGGTGGTGAGAGCTGGGAGTACTCGTTGATTTATCTGACGCTGGTCAACGGCGGCTTTAAGGACAGTGCTCGTTTCAATTACAAAGCCACGGTTATCGAATGATGGCCAAGAGGACCACCTCTAGGGGCAGGGGGAGCCGGTGGTTGGCCGTTTTCCTGCTGGCTACGGCCCTGCCGATCCCAATGGTCTCTCCTTCCTCGGCAGGGACCGGGGCGTGCTTCGACTACCCGATCACGCTCTCCGGAACCCCCGGCAAAGACAAGATCGAGGGCACCAACGGGACGGACGTCATCATCGGCCTGGGGGGAGCCGACATCATCAAGGGTCTGGGCGGAGACGACGTCATCTGCGGCGGCGACGGTAAGGACAAGATCCTCGGAGGCAACGGTAGCGACAACGCCGACGGAGGCGACGGGGGAGATTATGTGCTCGGCGGCGGGGGTGACGATTACCTCTACGGAGATTGGCACGCCGCGGGGACGTGGGACGACGTCATCGACGGAGGGACGAACTCGACTTTCGGCGGAGACTGGATCCTGTTCGGATACGCGGTCTCGGTCAACCTGGAGGGAGGGACCTCGGTGGGTGTACTCGAGGGCCAAGACACCCTGAGAAACATCGAGAACGTCGACGGGTCGGACGAGGCCGACACGATCATCGGCGACGACAACCCCAACTACCTGGTCGGGCGCAAGGGGAACGACGTCATCTGGGGGCGGGACGGCAACGACGCCATCAACGGGCACGCCGGCAACGACGCTCTGTTCGGTGGCGGCGGAACGTGGGATTGGCTTGCCTATTTCGATGCGACCGACCCGGTGAACGTCGACCTTCAGAGTCGGGAAGCGACCTCAGGCGCCGACAGCGATGAGATCAGCGGGTTCGAGCTCGTGATCGGGTCGGACTTCGACGATCACCTGAAAGGGGACGCCCGCCCCAACTATCTTGCCGGCCGCGGCGGAAACGACACTCTGGATGGACGGGACGGATTCGACATCGCGACCTTCTACAACTCGGCCAATGCAGACCTTGCTGCGGGCCTCTCGAGCAGCGGCAACGATCCCCTTCCGCCCGATCCACCCGCTCTTCCAATCGCCGAGGAAGGCGAAGACACCTTGCTCGATCTCGAGGGGCTTTGGGGATCTCCTGCCGACGACATCCTCACCGGAAACGGTGAACAGAACATCTTGCGCGGAGACGCCGGCTCCGACCTCTTGAGCGGCCTCGGGGCAGCGGATTACTTCCTGCAGGAAGGCGGAGCCGCCGATGCGGTGCACGGGGGGGACGGCTCCTACGATCTCGTGGACTACTCCCTGTCACCAAAGGCCGCCAAGGTCAACCTGGCGACTGAATCGGATGGCGGCGGGGGGGAAGTCATTGGGGTTGAGGGACTCCTCGGTTCTCGGTTCAAAGACGTTTTCAAAGGCGATTCAGCACCCAACTATCTCTTTGGTGACGCCGGAAACGACACCCTGCGTGGTCAGGCCGGCAATGATGCACTGGCCGGCGGAAAGGGCAAAGACGACCTCGCCGGCGGAGCGGATGAGGACCGCTGCATCCAGGCCGAGACCTCGTCCACTTGCGAGGTCGCGAAGGCGCCACCGGCCCACCCGTTGTTCGTCGTCGGCGAGTCGGTCGCGCGCGCCGAGCGACGCTACAAGCGGGAGCGACGCTACAAATAACGTTTCACGCGAGGGCGGTCCCCTCGCCCGCTTCCTCACCGTCATAGGCGTGGTGTCGGATCTTCTTCTCGCGCAACCAGGGGAGCAGGCCGGCCTCGAGCGGCTCGGTCAAGCGCTCGGCCGTTAACCCGAGCACGAGGTCGTCCTTGTGCTGCCTGTCGATCAGCAGCCATCGCTCGGACCGTTCGCTTCCTTCGGAGGATCTGACGAGCACGACAACGTCCCCGTGCACCGGATGGATGTAGACCGTCGCCGTATGTGCGGGGGCCTCCACGGTCACGGGTTGGGCATCGACGTCGGAATCGTCGCCGACGGCGACTCGATCGAGCAGCGCCTGGCACAGGATCAAGAAATCCCACCGCGTGCCCTCGCCGATCCCGCCGGCCGCAGATGCAAGACGATCGAGTTCCTCTCCGACGTCGTTAGCTATGACCTCGCGAGCAAGTGGGTGCTGGCTCGACCGTAAGACCACGTCGGCGTCGGACTCCCCCGGCATCCGCTGCAAGAGGTCGAGCGCTGCGGCGACGTCCGGACCGAACCTAGAGACGAAGTCCTCCTCGAGTGGTTGTCCCGTCTCGCCTGCCTCGCGCAGGTAGACGAGAGCGCGCTGCTCGGGTCGGTCCAGCGACATGACGCGCCGCTCGAGTCTGTGCGACCTCTCCCCGGATTCCGGGTGGCCTGCCAGACCCCGCTCGGCAGCGCGCCGAGCCTCAAGTTCGAGGGCATCCATCGATGTCACGGTGCACTCACGGACGAGAACCGACAACGCGATCTCAATAGAAGGATTCCCGCGTCGAACGACGTGATCCGCTCCCATTTGATCGTGGCCACACGCACCTCCCGTCCACCGTTACCAAAGCGAGAACGGTGGGTAGATCGCACAGATGAAGTTATACGCCGAAGCACCTCGCTACCGCGCCCGTCAGCTACTGAAGGACGCGGCCACAATTGTTTGGATCATCGCCTGGGTCCGCATCGGGATGTTCATGAACGATCTGGTGAACAAGCTCGGGGCACCTGGAGAAACGGTCGAGGATGCCGGGCGTGGTTTCGCCCAGTCCATCGATTCCTTCGGCGGGGACGTCGCGGACCTCCCCGTCATCGGCGACGCTCTGCAAGAACCCTTCGAGACGATCGCCGGCGCGGGTAGGAGCCTTCAGCAAGCGGGTGCCGCTCAACAAGAGGCGGTACAGACCTTGGCGTTCTGGTTGGGCCTGCTGCTCGCGCTCATCCCCATCACTTATGTGCTCATGAGATACCTTCCCGAGCGCCTCAAGTGGATACGTGAGGCGGGCGCCGCAGACAAGCTGCGAATCGATGCGGAGGACTACAAGATCTTCGCGATCAGGGCCCTAGCAAACCAACCGTTATACGAGCTACGACGAGCGGCTCCCGACCCGGCCGGCGCTTATGCGGCAGGGGATTACGAGCCGCTCGCGCAGCTGGAGCTGGCTCAGATGGGACTCGAGGTGCGCCGGGCCTGATGCCCCGGGCTCAGGACGAGTCGTCGATGAGCCACTCTCCGTCGTCCTGCTTCTCGAGCTCGAACGTCCCTTGTTCCGTGCCGTTCTCGGTCTCGGCTTCGGCCTCGACGGTTGCGCGGTCTCCGTTGATGTCGACCGATTTGATCTCGATGTCGACCGGCTCTGTCGCCTGCTCCTCCACGTCGGTGCGACAGGCCTCGACAGCCTCCGAGCCCGTCAGCCCGCTCGCCTCGTCGAGGAACCTCTGAGTCACGAGGTCACACACGTCCGGGTTGCCGATGTTCTGCCCGAACTCCGTGATCACGTCGCGGATCTTGTCCTCGTCGGTCTCCCGCAAGAAGAACCAGTAACCCAGGCCTGCCCCGATCAACAAGAGGGCGATGAGGAGCCCCGCGATGAGCGGCCCCTTGCCTCCTCGCTTCGTGGCCCCGCCGCCGGTCGACCCGTACCCACCGGGGCCTGAGCCGCCCGAACCGGAGCCTCCCTGGCCGTACCCCTGGCCTCCCTGCTGCTGGCCCTGATAGGCCCCCGTCGGCGGCGTGTAACCACTCGAGGGAGGAGGTGTGTACGCGGCTGCGGGAGGAGCGGAGTACCCGCCCGCGCCGGCTCCCGTGGGGGCCGGGCTCCAGGACTCGACCGAGGGCGGCGCACCTCCCGAGGTGCCCGCGGTCCCTGCCGTGCGCCCCTGAGGCTCGGCCAATGTCCCGTCGTCGTCCTGGGCAGACGAGGGCGACGGTGACAAGGAGGTGCCTCCTCCGGGGGAGGCGGCAACGACCGTGCCCCCTTGAGCGGGAGCGTCTGCCTCGAGCTCGAGCTCCGACTGCCCGAACCGGACGACGTCGCCCGGAGACAGGGTGCGGGCCGAGGAGATCCGATCGCCGTTTACGAAGGTGCCGTTTGTCGACCCCAGGTCCTCGATCTCGAGGGCGTCGCCCGAGGCGCGCACCTCGGCATGACGGGTCGAGATCTCGGGATCCTCGATCGTGATGTCCGCGTTCTCTCGCCCGATGACCATTGAGCCGGTTACCTCGATCCGACGACCTGCGGCCGCCCCACTCTTGCCTGTCAGTGCGCTGGCGATGATGGTTCCTTTCTCGAGTCTTCGTGACCTGATCGTAGGTGCGCCGGCCTCTATGCACAACCGACCCGGACGGCCCACGAACACCTCCACAGGCAAGCCCCGCCCGGTTGCCTAGGATCAGGCCCTCACCCACCCACAAGGAGCCTCTCATCACTGCAACGACCACGACCGACGGTTTCCTCAGAGCCTGCGCAGGCGAACGCCCGGACCGGGTGCCGGTCTGGTTCATGCGCCAGGCGGGTCGCTGTTTGCCCGAGTACCGGCGGCTACGGGAACGTCACTCCATCCTCGAGGTCTGTCGCACCCCCGAGCTGGCAACCGAGGTCACGCTGCAACCGGTCCGACGATTCGGCGTAGACGCAGCGATTCTCTTCAGCGACATCGTTGTGCCCCTCGTTCCCCTCGGGATCGATCTCGACATCAAGGAGGGCGTCGGGCCGGTGATCTCGAATCCCATCCGAGACGCCGCGGACGTTGAGCGGCTGAGGCCACTCGGCGAGGAGGACGTCGACTTCGTCTTCCGGGCGGTCGAGAATCTGATCGCGGAGCTGAGCATCCCACTCATAGGATTCGGCGGCGCTCCCTTCACCCTGGCCAGCTACATCGTCGAGGGAGGTCCGTCCAAGAACCACGTTCGTACAAAGACCCTGATGCGCTCCGACCCCCACGCGTGGGAGTCGTTGATGAGCAAGCTCTCGGACGCTTTGATCGTGTACTTGCGAGCGCAGGTCCGCGCGGGGGCCGGGGCCGTCCAACTATTCGATAGCTGGGTGGGAGCACTCACGCCGGTTGAGTATGTCGAGCACGTCCTTCCGCACGTCCGAAGGATCTTCGATGCGCTCGCCGACCTCGAGGTCCCGCGCATCCTGTTCGGGGTGGTAACCGGCGAGCTGCTCGAGGACATGAAGTCTTCGGGACCCGACGTGATGGGGATCGATTGGAGGGTGCCACTCGACCGGGCGCGCGCCAGGTTGGGAGCATCCCTTCCCCTTCAGGGGAACCTGGACCCGACCGTCTGTCTCGCGTCGTGGGCCGTCGTCGAACGCGAGGCACGCATCGTCCTGACGAAAGGCGCGGGCGGGCCCCACATCTTCAACCTCGGTCACGGAGTTCTGCCCGAGACCGACCCCGACACCCTGGCCCGGCTCGTGGACTTCGTGCACTCGTGGAGCCCGGATGAGTGAGCGCGTAGCTCTGCTCGTGATGGCGTACGGGACGCCGCGGGACCTCGACGACGTCGAGGCCTACTACACCGATATCCGCCACGGGCGGCCGCCGCCCCCCGGCCTTCTGCACGAGCTCCGGGAGCGCTACCGCGCCATCGGAGGGGTCTCGCCCTTACTG
>JALZBR010000087.1 GCA_030863485.1 Actinomycetota bacterium | reverse complement strand
GGTGACCCTCATACCTAGGTTCACAAGTCGAGATCGAACGACCGGATGCCAAATTAGTCCGACGAGTCTGATTATTGAAACCACGACGTACGGTGGATTCGAATCTTTCCTCTCGACTGTGGGGGTCGCCTTAGACGCAATTGCTGGCGTCGACAGACCGGACGGCGTGACGCGGGTGGGGCTCCGGTATGTGGATGAGATTCGAGTTCCGGGGATCACGGAAGCGCCGGGAGACTGGCGGGGCTACGTTGATGAGCACTTACTCGCTCCCGTAGCCGAGGAGTTCGTGACAGCGGCCGGGTTGATCCCTCGAACGTGGCAGGGTGTGGTCCAGTATGGGACGGGACGGGACCGCGCCGTTCTTCTACGTTACGGTCCTGCTGAGGGTTACGCTGTCCCTCCAGGGGGTCCAACTCGCCGGAAAGATGCGCCTCCCTCTGGCCTCTACTTCTTGTTGGATTTGGATAGCTACTGGCAGCCGGTGGAGGAGATACCCGAGTTCGATCCTGCACCGCTGCTGGATACTTTCCGGGAACTCCACGTCCCTGCGAAGGCTTTGTTCGACACAATCGTTACCGAGCGTCTACGAGATGAGGTCTTCCGACAGCCATTTGGAAAGGGAGGCGTTGAATGAGCACCCTCGATAGGGAATTGAGCAGGAGGCGAGAGACCGCCACCTCAACGCAAGTTCAAGTCCCAGCGACTTCCTCGACTCACACGATCACGGACCTCGTCGAAGAGGCTGGCGTAGTCCGAACGTCTATTCGGTTCCTTCGGGACGAGGTCGACGAACTGCACCAGGACGCGGGCCGGATCGAGGTAAGCGCGTTTGAGACAGAGTTGGCTCAGGCGACGGCGGAAGAAGCAAAGCGAGATATCAAGGGTCTCCTAAAGGAACTGGGCAGTACAGGCTTTTCCTGGCGCGAAGTGGCGCGCGCTGCCGGAGTCTCGCTACCAGCGGTCCACAAGTGGAAGGCTGGCGGGGGATTAGTACCGGAAAATCGACGTCGTATAGCCAGATTGGTCGCTCTCTGCCGTCTCCTTTCTGAGCGCTTCTTTATTGAGGATGTCGCAGCCTGGCTTGAGATGCCTCTGGTGCCGGAAGCCCCAGTAAATGGGCTGGATCTGCTAGCGCGTGATCGGATCGATCTACTCTTCCGCTGGGCCGCACACGCTGACGCAGATCCTCAGGCCATCCTTGACGAGTTTGAGCCGAACTGGCGGGAGGCATACAAGAGTGACTACGAGGTCTTTACCGCACCGGATGGCCTACCGGGGATTCGCTTTCGTGAGAGGTAGCAGCCAGGAGCAGTATGACGGACGAACTCGAGGCGCCCGGCGATGCCCAAGAACTTTATTTGGCACGGGCAGAGGAAGTCTCTGAAGCTCGACCGCTCCTGACGGGCGACGTCATCCAGAGCATTAAAATCCCGGGGGTAGAGGTCGAGGGCGACAGCATCATCCTGACGCACCCCTGCTCGATGCGGAAGGATGGGGTCAATCTTGCGGACCGCCTGTTGGTGGCACGAGTCATACGGTCGCCGGAGGTGCCATTCGGTCAGTGGAAGACGGGCTACTTTGCCGGCTGCCTCTACCTAGCTTGTACGGAGGAGATGAGCACGCGTCGGCGATCTTTGATGCCATTGGCTTAGTTCCGTCGCCTTCAGTTGATCAGGGCCGGAGGATAGCGTCGCTCAGCAGGAAGGGGATCAACCTCCTTCAGCAACGTTTCGTTTTCTTTCTGACCCGCTTCGCCGTTCCCACCTTTCTGCTCGATCGTGCAGCCGCGGCAGTGTTCGAGGAGGCTGATCTCGCGGAAGAGTGGATCGCTGCCGACCTTTCCCGAGGCAAGAAGTCCCAACAAGCGATGCATGAGTTTCACGAATGGATTCGCTCCAATGATGCGAGCAACGTGATGCGCCAGCGACGCCTGTCTGACCCTCAAGGCCTCTCCGCCTTACGCCGCGAACTGCGAATAGAGCTCAAACGGCGGAGCTCCAACGGTGGATGAGGTAAGAGCGACACAGACGCAAGGAAAGCCGAGGACCTGCTCGCTTGATTAGCGAGGGATATACCTAGTTACGGACGCGCCTTTTCTCCGCCTGCCTCTCCTTACGCAGCCGGTGCAGAGCCTCGATCTCCACGGCGTCGACGTAGCGGTGCCGCTTGTCGCCGGCCACCCGGAAACTCTCGATCTAGTTGGCTACGACCCACTGACGGACTTGGTGCTGGTGAACGCCAAGGCGGCTGCTAGCTTCGGCCATCGTGATGAGGAGCCTGTCGTTTTTGCTCACGCTCCTTCACCTTCTGCTCGAGAAGCCCAGCGGCTCAACTAATCGCCTCCTGACCCGGCTCGGCGGTCGCTCCACGAAGGTGCTTTCGTCGGAGGCGCTATTCACCGTGGGGGAAGCCGCCGAAGACGTCCGCCTCACACGCTCCCTGCTCCGCTGGATCTTTGATGTGGCCGCACTCTGCGTCGACTTCAGCGTCGGAAATCTCACCATCACCGTCGAGGTCGTAGGGATTTACGTCCTCGGTATCAGGGGGCTCCTCGACGGGGACAGGGGTCTCTTCGTACGTAGGCTGCTCTTCTACAGGCAAGTCGAACATCTCCCCGATCCCTCGCACCACGCCTGCAAGCAACAGCCACGGGATCATGATGGAAACGATCAAGATCCCCAACGCCCACTTCCAGTGACCGGCGACTGCCAGCATCACAAGGCTGAGGAGCCACAGAGCGACGCCTAGCGGCAGGAACACAACCGCAGCAATCAAAGAGACGCCGAACATGATGAAGCTCGCGACCAGCACCTAGCCTCCTTAACTGCCCCAACCGCTCCCCGCTTTTCGCCCATTTTCCGCCGAACCTCCCGGACGGACTCGGACGGAAACTGGATTAGGGGGAGAACAAGCGTCCTACAGAGCCCCTCTTGGCTGCATTGTTCGGACCTAACCGGACGGCTTCGGACTTGAGCCTCAGACTTCAAAACCGGTGAGCGGGGCGATCCCCGGCTCGCGGGTTCGATTCCCGTCCGCCTCCGCTCTCGCTAGGCGCTCGAGCTCCGGCGTCCCGCTTGCGCCGGACGGATCGCCGCCACTACCGTCGCCGGCGTGGCCGAAGCCGACAGGAATCAGATCTTGGCCTTCCGGCTGGCCAGCCACAACCTGATGCGGCGGCTGGGGGCCCGGTCGCTCGCGACAGCGGCGGCACGGTGCGGGATCCAGGAGACGCCCCTGGGATCCGCGGCGGTGGCGTTTGTGGCGCGGGTCGAGGGCTTGACCCCAGCGGCCCTCCAGCGTGCTCTGGTCAAGGACCGAACCCTCGTTACTTTGTGGAGCGTCCGGGGCGCCCCCTACGTCGTCCCGGCGAGCGATTTGGAGGTGTTCAGCGTGGGGGCACTGCCCCTCGACGCGACGTCCTTCAGGCAGTCACTGGGCGGGTGGGCCGATGCGCTGGAGCAGGCTGGGTTAGATCCCTTCGAGACCCTCGAGCGGATGGTCGATGCGGCCAGGGAAGTGCTCGACGGTCGAACGCTCAACGTCAACGACCTCCGGGACGAGATCTACGCTCGTGTGCCGGGTCTGTCGACCGTCAAACGCCCGGCCTTTGCCCACGCCGAAATGCCCGAGCCCTTGTTTCGCGCGCTCGGCACCTCCGGTGTCGTGTGCATCGAGGAGGGGCCTGCCGCAACCCAGCAGGGTTTAGGACGGTTCATCTCGGAGAGGGGAGGTGTGCCGTCCACGGAGGGTCGACACCGAACCAAGTGAAGGCGGCGGCGCGTCGGAAGGCCATGGAGCTCGTGAAGGCCATGGAGCCCGACGAGATCGACCCCGGCGACGCTCTGCTCCGGGATGTCGGCGCGACGGCTGCCGCCGAGAGGTGGGCGGCGGGGATGGTTGCGTTTGTAGTAGGCGGGAGGTACCAGGAGAAAAAGTTCGCCTTCTGGCAGATGGCTTGCGGAGCGAGAGCACTTAGTGCGGGCATGCAAGCTGGCGCTCGATGCCGGCCTTGAGGAACGCCGGGTGAGGCTGAACAAGCAGTACGGG
>JALZBR010000213.1 GCA_030863485.1 Actinomycetota bacterium | reverse complement strand
ATCGAGCGTCAGCCCCTCTTCGACGGTCTGCTTTACGCCTTCCAGGGCCCACGCGGCGAAGTCACCGTCGGAGGCGCGCCAGTCGGTGACGTCCCGGCGAGCAGGTGCGCCGCTCGCTGCCGTCGGCAGGATCGCGACGAAGAGCGCGGCGAGCAGCATGCCAGGAACAGCGAGACGAGAACCGCGGCCGCGGCGGGGCCGCGCGGTGACGAGGGGCACTTCTGCTATGTCCCTCTGAGTCCGTCGCCTCGCGCCGGGGTCTTCTCGAACGGCACCCGCGGTCCCCTCTCCCTTTCAGCTGCGGCCGTCAGACTACAGAATGACGGGCTCCACGCGCGCCAGAAAAGCCCAGTTTCGGGGGATTCCAAAGGGGCCCTTGCTAGGCTCGAGAAGGCCGGCCGGCGACTCAAACGGAGGTGGTGGGCGATGGCGAAGTTCCTCGTGTTGTGGAGCCTCGAGCAGGGCTTGCTCTCGGGGGAGATGGCGCGCGCCGTGCAGCGGATGCCGGAGTACGGGCAGGAGCTGGAGGAGCAGGGAAAGGTCGTCGCTCGCTACCACGTCGTAGGGGGCCACGGCGGCTGCTGGATCTACGACGTCGAATCCAACGAAGAGCTGGAGATGCTTCTGGCCAGAGCCGCAGTCTTCAACTTCGCCCGCTACGACGTGCGGCCGCTCGCCGAGATGGCGACGCTCCCGCTGACCTCCGAGTAGCCTCTCCACTCTTCGACCTGTCGGGGCGAGGGCGGCGCTTTGCCCTCCGGCCGGAGAGGCCCGCGCGCCGAACGCCTGCTCCAGCAGCTCGGCACGCCCGACGAACCGCGACGGCTTCCCGGCTCGATGCCCTAGGTTAGTAGTGGATGGACAATGACTCGACGGGCCGTTCTCGGCGCGCGCCCACAGCGAAGACGACGCTACGCATCATCCTCGCCCTGGCGCTGTTGGCCGCCGCCGTGGCCGGCTATCTGCGATCGCTTCGACCAGCTCCGCCCGCGCCGGAAGAGGAACGCCGGCCGACGGGACCCTTGCGCGTGCACCCGGCCAACCCTCGTTACTTCGCGGACGCGTCTGGCCGCGCGGTTTATCTGACCGGTTCTCACGTCTGGAACAACCTGCTCGACGGGGTCGACCAGGGAGCATGCCCGGCTGCTCCCGAGAGTGATTACGACGCGTACCTGGACCTCCTCGAAGAGCGGCGCCACAACTTCATTCGGTTCTGGAGGTGGGAGCTCACGAAGTACACCTATGAAGGGCCCGAGTCGTGTACCGCACCTCATCCGTGGCCCCGCACCGGCCCGGGAACCGCTCTCGACGGCAAGCCTAAGTTCGATCTGTCCAAATTCGACGAGAAGTACTTCGCTCGAGTGCGCTCGCGAGCTATCGCTGCTTCCAGGCGAGGTATGTACGTGTCGATCATGCTCTTCGAGGGCCACGGCATGACCAACTCGCTGCCGCCGTGGCGCTCCGACGGTCATCCCTTCAACGCGGCTAACAACGTCAACGGGATCAACGGGGATCCGAACGGCGACGGATACGTGACCGAGACGCATACGTTGGGCGACCCCGCGATCACCGCCTTGCAACAAGCCTATGTACGAAAGCTCGTCGACAGCGTCAACGACCTCGACAACGTTCTCTACGAGATATCGAACGAGAGTCCACCCGGATCGGAGGCGTGGCAGTACGAGATGATCAGGTTGCTCAAGGACTACGAGGCAGGCAAGCCCAAGAGCCACCCGGTGGGCATGACGGCTCAATACCCGGGGGGGAGCAATCAGCACTTGATAGACAGCCCCGCCGATTGGATCTCGCCCAATCAGGAGGGTGGCTACGACGGCGATCCCCCTCCGGCCTCGGGACACAAGGTCGTCATAGTCGACACCGACCACATATGGGGCGAGGGGGGAGACGAGACGTGGGTCTGGAAGATGTTCACACGCGGCCTCCATCCCATCTTCATGGACGGGGGCCTCCTCGAGCTACCCGCGCCCACGACCGACTGGCGGCATCGCCCCCGCACTGCGATGGGCCACACCCTCACCTACGCAAAGAAGCTGGATCTCGCGGCCGCAGCGCCCCGAGGCGAGTTGAGCTCCACAGGCTACGCCCTTGCCGCGCCGGGCTCCGAATACCTCGTGTACCAGCCGGTGGCGGGACAGTTCGCCGTCGATCTCGCGCCGGGAACGTACTCGCTGGAGTGGCTCAACCCGGACGACGGAGCGGTGAGCTCTCGACAGACCATCACCGCGGAAGGGGGCCCTGAAAGCTTCACGGCTCCTTTTGCAAGCGACGCCGTCCTCTACCTCGAGTCTCTCGAGAACGAGCGACGCCAAGGCGACGCCGCGGGGTGAGTCGAGCCTCGGCTTCTTCGGGAGCTCGCTCTCAGTGGCACTGGCCTCTGCCCGAGTCGACGAACTCCTCTCCCTTCTCCGGCACGAACTCCCACGAGTAGCCTCCCTCCTCGAGCGTCAAGAACAAGACGCCGAACGTTCCCGTGTTGCGGACTTCCACAGTCGAGCGCGTCGTCTGAAAACCGCCGTGATCCTTGCCGCCCGTCCCCACTATGAACTCCCTGATCCCGCGCTCTGCATCGGGCTCACCTTCGGGGTTTAGAGGCAAGAGACGCTGGTAGTTGTGCGCGTGGCTGGTCAACACGACGTCCGCGCCAAAGTCGTACAGGTCCTGCCAGAACGCGCCCAACTCTGCCCGGCCTCCGAGGAACGAGGAGTCAAAGCGAGGATGGTGCCAGTAAGCGAGCGTGCAGGACGCCGAATGGGTCGAGAGGTCGTTTCTCAACCACTGCTCCTGAGGGGAGCCCACACCGCAACCGCCCAGAACCTTTTTGCAAGTGGAGTCGAGCGCGATGATGTGCCAGCTCCCGAGGTCGTAGCTGTAGTAATAGATCCCGTTGCCGGCTCCGGCCGCGCCGCCGAAATACGCAAAGTGGCCGAGAGCTTCGCGCGTGTCCCATTCGTGATTTCCAACGGCGGGACGGGTAATCGACTTTACTCGGCCCCACGTCGTGTCGTACGACCTCTGGAACTTCGAGATCTCTCCCCTCTCGTACTGGTTGTCGCCAAGCGTGAGCACCCTTGTCAGAGCCCGTCCCATCAACAGATCGGACGTGGCCATCATGCGACAGTGGTCGCCGTCACCTAGGCCACCGTTATAGAAGCGGCTCGCGGTGTCGCATGCGATGTCGCCGACGGCGGCGACAACGGGCGCCCCTGTCGTGCGCGCCGACTCGACGACCAGCTGCGCGGAGGTAAAGAGCGCCTCTCGGCTGCCATAGCTCGTCACGGTCCTGTTCGGCGCGGTAACTGCGATGCTGATGCTTCTCGGGATCCCACGCCGGGGACGGCGCCCCCGGCGCGTTCGTTCGTTGAGCTTGCTCGTTAAAAAGCTCGTGACGTCGACGCTCGCCCACGCCCCGCTGACGATAGGACGCGCGGAGGCAAAGGCGCGGCGGATCCCCGGTCTGTTCTTCCACGTGATCCCGAGCTCACTCCAGCCGGCGCCCGCGACTTCGTGCAGTCGCAGCCCGCGCGCACTCTCGACCCGCGAATAGAGCCGAAGCCTCGCCTTCTTGACCCGATCCACCAGCCCGCCGACCTTGAAGCGCAAATAGCTGACGTTGCGGTTGGCCGACGCGAAGAGCGCAGGCCTGGATCCGAAGTTCTTCTTCGGCTTCGTGGCGTCGACGTAAGCATCTGCGGTCGGCTTGAAGGTGGAGAACATGGAGGAGGCGACGCCGCTGCGAGAGGCGGACGCGCTTCGAGTCGCTATCGAGGGAGGCAGGAGCAAAGCCGAAACGAGCAGCAGAGCTTCGATCTTTCTCGCCGGCCTACTCGCGAGGGCGCGAGAAAACCTCAAGCTTCCTCCGTCGGCACAGGCCCTCCTTCTGACCGACCCAACCAACCGTCCGCGCCCTCGCGGATCGGCGGCGAGCGAGGGCGAAAGACGAGAAGACTACAAGCGAGCT
>JALZBR010000205.1 GCA_030863485.1 Actinomycetota bacterium | reverse complement strand
GCCTGCCTCCGCGTACCTCGCCGACGATCCTCGCCCTGTCCCCGTAGTTGACGAGCGCGGGAGCCTTCGTCAGAACGGGACGAGCCCGCTTGTGGGCCCTCGCGTCGGGAACATCGAGAAGACACGTCACGCACAAGGCGAGGACCAACGGGGGGAGGCCCACTCTTTGGAAGGGTCTAATGCCGGACACGGCGAGTGTCCATACCCGCGTTCGCGCGCCTCAAACAGGCCCCCGGCGGCCGAGGCGCATGTCTTTGTCGGATACCGGCGCGCCGTGAGGGCCGTGCGATGATCCTGGAAATGAACGAGAAGAAGCACTGTCCCGACTGCGGGCGGATCATGTGGTTCATGGAGATGCCCGAGCTCGGTCTTCTGTGGCACTGCACCTCCTGCAACCAAAGTGTCGCTGCAGGAGGCGACAGGTATCGGTGGCAGAAACCGCGCGTCGAGGTGGGGCGCGCCAAGGCGACCGAGCGGAAGTACCGGAGTCGCCAGGCGTGTCCCCGGTGCGGCCGTCCTCTATGGACGGTGGACGTGCAGGATTACGGCACGCGTCAACAGTGCGAGGACTGCCGCATCAGCATCGTGAGCGGTTCGATCCTCGAGTGGAAGAGCACCCCGTCTTCCTGAATCCGCCTGGCAGTCAGGTCGTGCCCGGGGTGGGATTCGAACCCACATGCCCTTTCGGGCAGCAACTTTTAAGGCTGCCGTGAATGCCAATTCCACCACCCGGGCCTCAGCGAAAAGGATAGAGGGCTTCGACTAGAGCGTGGTGATCGCGAGGCCCCCGGCGTCACGTATGACCTTTTCCGGCGCACCCTCTATGTCCGCTACGAGTGAGTACGTGAGCTTCTCGAGATCGATGCCGACCGACGCCGCGTCGTCCGGCCTCAACTGCTCGAGGAGCTGCTTCGAAGCAACGGTCTCCCCCGCCTTTGCGACCTGCTCCAGGCGGGCCGTCTCGTTCACCTCATCCCCGAGCGCGGTGACGTCGAGTCTGCTCCCCGGCACGAGCTGCCCCATGTACAGGCTGCCTCCCCAGTGCAGCCCGATCTTCATCAAACAGTCCCCGCCGGTCGTCTCGCGGAAGACCTCCTCGGAGAGCTCGTGGATCCGTCGAGCCGCACCGATCGCAGCGCATGCAGCTCGCGACGCCGAACCGAGGTCATCGACCAGGAAGTAAGAGGAAGCACCGTCCCCGGCGTGCTTGCCGACGATGCCCGTCTCGTCCGCAACGACCGCATCTATCTTGCTCCACAGCTCGCGTATCAACTTGAAGTAACTGACGCTCGAGAGCCGGCGCGAGAGCCGGCCCGAATGCTCGAGATCGCAGAACAAGATGGCGGCCTGCCTCGGGCTCGGCTCGACCAACCGAGCCATGCGCTCGTACATGCGCTCGTCACCGCGAGCGAGCAACGTCAGCAGGTTCGGACGCACCGCCATCAGCGAGATCATGAGGGTACCGATGCCCGTCCCGTCCGTGTCGCGCAGCCTAACGAAGACGAGGTTCACGCCGTAGGTAGGCAGGCCGCTCGTCGACGTCGGGTCGAGGTACCTGAACGAGCTCGTCAACATGTCGCCGAAATCTGCGGGCTCCACTTGGTCGACGAGCGCGCGGAAATGCTCGGGAAGGACAGAGTGCAGATCGCCGCCTCTCTCTTTGTAGTCGCTGAGAACGGGAGGCGCGATGTCGAAGAACATACGCATCTGACTGTCGGGGTCGATGATGTCCAACCACGCGTCCTTGACGAAAGCCTCGACGGCGTGACGACCGATCCCTATCTCCTCGTCGCTGGCGCCGCGGAGGAAAGCGCGCAGCTCAGGAGAGATCCACCGCAGGTTCCAATCCCCGTCGAAGATCCCCGCTGCCCACTGGATCTCCTCGAGCTGACGGGCCCAGCTCGCCAAACGCTCGTCTGCCGGTAGGTCTGTCATCCCAGAAAGCATGCCATCACCCCGTGTGACTAGGTCGTCACCAGCAGGCTCTCGAGCCCGCGGATGTTCATCGTGGGACGCCAGCGGGCCTGTTGCTCTTCGAGCTTCAGAGTGGGCAGTGCCCGGGGGAGGTGCTCGAACAAGGCGGCTCCCTCGATGCGCGCTAGAGATGCCCCGAGGCAGAAGTGGGGACCGCCGCCGAAGCTGAGAGGGACGACGTCTTCACGCTGGATATCCAACTGGTTTGGATCCTCGAAGCGCTGCGGGTCCCGGTTGCCGGCCCCCACCATCGGGATCATGATCTCGCCTTCCTCCATCACCCCTCCCTCGAGCTCGATCGAGGTCCGAGCGACGCGCGGCGTGGCCAACTGAACGGGGCTGTCGTACCGCAGGAGCTCCTCGACCGCGTGCGGTGCCTGCGACGGGTCTTCCACGAGGCGCTCCCACTGATCGCGATTGCAGAGAAGAGCGAGGCTTCCGTTTCCGATCAGGTTCGTCGTGGTCTCGAAGCCGGCCGCGAGCACCAGGACCGACGTGAGGATGAGCTCGTGCTCATCGAGCCGTTCGCCCTCCTGCTCCGCCTCGATCAACGCGGACAAGAGGTCGTCGGAAGGACTCTTGCGCCGATCGTTCACGAGCGCCTTGAAGTAATCGATGAACGCGACTATCGCTTCATCGGCGCGGTCCTGGACCTCCGGAGAGGGAAAGGGCTCGAGCGTGGCCGCGAGAGCCACGGTCCAGGCTCGGAAGCTGTCGCGATCTTCCGCGGGAACGCCGAGCATGTCGCAGATCACCATCATCGGTAGCGGGAGCGCCAGACGGTCGATGAGATCACCACCCCCGTCTCCGGCGAAAGCATCGACGAGCTCATCCACCCGCTCGACAATCTGTGGCCGAAGGCGCTGCAGATAGCGAGGGGTGAAGGCCCGGCTGACCAGCCCGCGGATACGAGTGTGGTCGGGGGGATCCAAGAACAGCATGAACTTGCCCTGCTGCTCGAACCAGGGACGCCCGGTACCGCCGGTCATCATCCCTCTCTGCTCCCACGAGTTGCCGTGCTGGCGTACGAGCTCCGGGTGACGCATGAGCCTCGCGTTCTCCGAGTAGGACGAGACGAACCAGAACCCGAAGTCGCTATGGAAGGCCGGGCCCGCTGCCCGGATGCTCTCGTAGGCGGGGTAGGGGTTCGCGCGTACCTCCGGGTTGTCCACGAGCGCTACGACCGCCTCCTCCGCCGACATGACCCCGGTGTCCGTCATCTCTGTCCTCCTCGTTCGCCGTCGTGAGGACTAGCATACTATCGATATGTCACGTACGCTCAGAATGTGATGGTGGACCCCGAGACACCAGTCGCTTCTCCTCTACCCTTCTGGCGGATGGAAGAGAAGAGCCGAAGGGCCGAATACGCCGAGGCCACGCGCCGGGCCCTGCTCGACGCGGGCTTCGAGCTGTTCGCGGAGCGAGGCTATGCCAACACCTCGACCGAGGAGATCGTGCGGCGGGCTCGGGTGACGAGGGGAGCGCTCTATCACCACTTCTCCGGCAAGGCTGAGCTGTTCCGGGGCGTCGTCGAGGACCTCGAGGCGAAGCTGGCGCAGGAGATCATGGACAACGCGTTCTCGCTTCCGGATCCGTGGGAGGTGATCGTCAGGGGGGCCGAGGGCTTCCTCGACACTTGCCTCCGTCCCGAGGTGCAGCGGATCCTGTTGCTCGACGCGGCCCCCGTCCTCGGCTGGGAGACCTGGCGCGAGATCGATGCCCGCTACTCGCTCGGCATGACCCAGCAGGCGCTGGCCGGCGCGATGGAGGCGGGGGCGATCCAGCGATTCCCCGTCGACCCGCTGGCGCACATGCTCCTCGGGGCTCTTCACAACGCAGCGCACTACATCGTCGAGTCGCCCGATCCGGCAGCCGCCCGCAAGGAGGCAGGCGACACCCTGCGACGACTGCTGGAAGGTCTCAGGCCGACCTCCCCCTGAGAGCTCACACCAGGGGCCAGGGGAGATGGTGACGCGAGGTCGCCTCCGGGAACACCGGATCGGCCCGCAGCGCCTGGATGCGCTCACGGGTCGCGTCGATCTCCGCATCGCTCAGGAACGGCCCTAGCTCGTGGGCGAGGTCGCCGCTTGCGAATCCTTCTTGGAGAGCATCCAGGCGTTCAATCGAGGACGCCGGGAGTCCTTGGCCGCCGAACTCCCAGATCACTGTTCGCAGCTTCGGCTCGACGTTGAAAGTCAGGCCGTGATCTACCCCCCACAGGCGACCGTCGGCGTCCTCGAGGACGTGGCCGCCCTTGCGATCGGCATTGTTCACGACGATGTCGAAAGCGGCGAAGGAGGCGAATTCGTCGGCGCGTTCCTCGAGCAAGACGAAGTAATGCCGTTCGGGATCGTGCTCGATGAAGAGCTGGATCGAGCCCGGCCCCAGAGGAGCGTCGTCGCGCAGGACGGTCGGGGGGACGAACCTCCACCCCCCGGCTTCGGACACCACGAACGCCGCTGCCTCGCGTGCGGCGAGAGTGCCGGAAGGGAAGTCCCATAGCGGCCTCTCCCCCTTAGTCGGCTTGTAGATCGCAAGTGTCCTGTCGGCGCCTCGTTCCACCCGCACGAGGAACACGTAGTTCGACGAATAAGGCAGAAGGCCGAGGACCTCGATATCGCCGGTCTGCAAGATCTCCAGGACGTCGCCGGCGGCGAGGTTCCGAGAGGTCACTTCACGAGAGCTTGCGATGGCCGTTCGACGCCGGACACGCATGTCCGGAGGGATCCATCGGCAGACCGCAGAGCTGGCACGTGGGGCGACCTTCCTCGACGATGGCCGACGCGTGGAGAACGAACGCCCGCCCCTGGTCGCGGCGCAAGAGGATGCGTATGCCTTCTTCCTCGTCGTCTTCGACCGGCTCGTCCTCTTCTTGGACCTCGACCGGCTGCGCCAGCACGACGACCCGATCGCCCGACTCCTCGTAGGCGAGGCCCATCGTGCCCACGCGCCACTCCGGTTCGACCGGCTCTTGGAGAGCGAGGGCGGGGTCCCGGGCGGAGGCGGCCCCTTTGACGGTGTCCTCGGCGTCTATCAACAGGAGCAACTCTCGGAGCTTCTCCGCCAACACCGCGACCTGCTGCTTTTCGAGCGCGAACGAGTAGGTGCCGTGGGGGCTCCGGGCCTGCAGATAAAACGAGCGCCGGCCCGGCTCGCCCACGTAGTCGGCGGTGAAGATCTCCGGGCTGATCTCCATCTGGCTCATCGATTCCTCGCCAGGACGGAGGCGGATGCATTCACCGTCAGCACCCGCGGCCACGGTTCCCCGACCGAGATAACCGTCACGGACGCCGGGCTGATCTCGATCCTCTGGAAGAGATCGAGGTGGACCCCCAGGTAATGCGCGGTGATGAGCTTGATGACGTCGGCATGCGACACGCAGCAGATCGTGTCCTTCGGATGCCTGTCGCGAAGCTCCTCGACCTCGCGCACGCCTCTCTGTTGGACCTCGAGCATCGACTCGCCCTCGGGGAAACGCGCTCCCGAGGGCCACTGCTGGATGACCGGCCAGAGCTTCGTCCGGCGCAAGGTCTTGAACGTCTTATCGCTCCACTTCCCGAACTCGAGCTCGGTCAGCCCCCTGCGAGCCTGCACCTTCAGTCCGTGTCGCTGAGCAATCGGCTTGGCCGTTTCCATAGTGCGATCGATAGGGCTGGCATACACGGCCTTGAGTCGGACCTTCGCCAGCTGTTCCGCCACGGACTCGGCCTGCGCCCGTCCCTCGTCGGTGAGATGGATGTCCGGCATCCGTCCGGAGAGCCGATGCCCGGTGTGCGAGGTCACACCATGGCGCACGAAGAAGAAAGTCGTCACGCGAGCGCTTTGTCGATCGCTTCAAGGGCGCTCGGGTTCTCGAGCGATGACATGTCGCCCAGGTCTTCGCCGACGACCTTCGCGCGGATGGCGCGGCGCAGGATCTTCGCAGAGCGCGTCTTGGGGAGCTCCTCGACGAACTTGATCTTCGAGGGGCTGAATGCCTTGCCGAGCTCCGCGGCGATCGTGCTCTTCACCTCCGCGGCCAGCTCGTCCGTCTGAGCGATTCCCGGCCGCAGGATGCAGAAGCACCACACCGCGGTCCCCTTCACCTCGTCGGGGATGCCGATTGCCGCGCACTCGACGACTGCGGGGTGACCTACCGCTGCGGATTCATACTCCGCCGGACCGATGCGCTTGCCCGCGATGTTGAGAGTGTCATCCGAACGCCCGTGCAAGAACCAGTAGCCGTCCTCGTCGATGGACGCCCAGTCACCGTGGACCCAGACGTTGTCGAATCGAGACCAATAAGTAGCGAGATAGCGCTCGGGGCTACCCCAGAACCCGCGGGTCTGAGCCGGCCACGGCTTCGTGCAGACCAGCTCGCCGACCTCACCGCGCACGGGGTTGCCCTCGGAGTCGACGACTTCCATGGCCATGCCGAGCGACGGAGTTCCCAGTGAGGAGTTCTTCGTCGGGATGACCGGCGATTGCCCCAAGAAGCAGGCCCCGACCTCGGTCCCGCCGGAGAGGTTCATGATCGGGCATCGCCCGCCGCCGACCACGTCGGAGAACCACTTGTACGGCTCCGGGTTCCAGGGCTCCCCGGTAGATCCGAGGATCCGAAGGCTGGACAGATCGTGGGCCCGGACGACCTCCTCGCCCGCCGGCATCAGCGCCCTCACGAGCGTCGGCGAGATACCCAGGATCGAGATCGAATGTCGGTCGACGAGCTGCCAGAGCCGATCGGGGGCCGGATAGTTCGGCGCGCCCTCGTACATGAAGACGCACGCTCCGTTTGCGTGGCCCCCGACCATCTCGAGGGGCCCCATGATCCAGCCCATGTCGGTCACCCAATACAGGACGTCGTCGGGTTTTGCGTCGAGCTGGTAGGAGACCTCTTGGGCGATCTTCACGAGGAAACCCCCGTGCACGTGGACGCTGCCCTTCGGCTTGCCCGTCGTGCCCGACGTGTAGGCGATCATGAACGGCGTCTCGGGGTCGAGGTCCTCGGCGCGACCGAGCGGTTGCTGCGCGCCGAACGCGTCGTCCCACGCGACCTCTTCGTCTTTCAACTCCAACGCGGTGTCGCCGAAGCGACGAAAGACGACGAGACGTTCGACCGAGCGGGCGTCGGCGACCGCCTCGCGCGCCGTCGCCAACATGTCGACCCTCGTCCCGCGACGGAAGAAG
>JALZBR010000204.1 GCA_030863485.1 Actinomycetota bacterium | reverse complement strand
AAGTACACCGGCCTCAGACACGACCTCGAGCGCTATCTGCGCTTCTATAACGAGGACCGAACCCACAACGGCAGGCACACCAAGGGCAGGATCCCAGAAGAGGTCATCGGAAAGGTCAAGATGTGGTCGCGCTAAGCAGGATGTGTCGCCACCACTCGGTGACAGGACACTCTAAATCGAGCTTTTGATGCCTAAAGGTGGAGGGAGTCTCGGCCGAAGCCACGGCCGTGGCGCTCCCTTCCAGAACCTACCAGTTCAGTGCGCTTGGGACGGTGCTGCTGACGGCTCTGCTTGCGATACCCGCTCCCGTCGTGGCCGCACGGCTCGTGACCCTCCGGCCCGCGGGGCCGGCGCCTAACCCGGGAGGTTGCGTCAACGAGAGGGGGTGGAGAGGTCGCCTCTGGAATCGCCTCGACGACAACCCCTCGTCGCCTAGAGCAAGGGACTACGTGGCGAACCGCAAGAACAAGCCCGCCGCCTGCTATGTCGCTCTCAGCTCCGTTCCTGCAAACCTCGACGCGATGTCCTCGGTGGTCCTCGCGGCCCATCTCCGTCCGGTTGCTTTCAAGGACGATCATGCGGCGCTGTGGGCTCAGCTCTGGAACGCCGCCAGGACGCGGTCGTTGACGCGTCCCGCCCGCATCGGGAGCCACGCAAGTCGTGGAAGGGTCAGCATTCCACTGCGCCTGACGAGTGTCTCTCAAAGCAGGCCGCACTGGCAGGGCGCTCTGTTGCGCCTTTCCTGGACCTACAAGGCAGTCGGGTCGCGGAGCTGCCTCCGCTGCGCACGCGACGGCGCCCGGCTGCGCCTCAACGCGATCGCGCTGAAAGCCTCATACGAGTCGGCGGCACCTGCTCCTGCAAACCCCGAGAGCTCCGTAGGGCACGCGGAAGTCATGCGCGGCATTCGCCCTCGCGGCCAGACCTGTAGTAGCTATGCGCTTTTAACGCCAACGCAAGGAGCCAGGGAGATCTTCGTGGCCGTGAACGGCGACGACGCCGGTGACGGGAGCGCGGTCGCTCCGCTTAGAAGCATCAGCGAGGCGGCTCGCCGAGCCACTGCAGGCGACGTGGTGACGATCCGCGACGGCACCTACGACGAGGCCGTACGGGTGCCGGGCTACGGAAGCTCTGCTTCACCGATCGTCTTTCAAGCGGAGAACTGCGGCAAAGTTCTCCTGACAGGCGGGTCCAACTCCTTCATGCCGCAGGAGTGGGCAGGCGACTGGGCCGGAGGTCAAGTCGTCAATCCTCACGTCACGGTGAGGGGCTTCGTCTTTCATGCTTACGCCACGGATCGCCCGGCGGACTGCCGGGTTTGCGACAAAGGCCCCACCGCAATCCGCGCCAGCACAGGCTGGCGTATAGAGGACGTGCTGCTGGATCATCCGGGCACGATTGGGATCAACATCGGGGGTCACGGTGTGATAATTACTGACACCACCATTCAGTTCGCGGGCCGGGACGCGTTCTTCGGCTTCGGCTACTGCGATGTCTGTAGCGACCCGGCTAAAACGGAAGGCAAGCTGAGAGGGTTGCAGATCAAAGATAGCGTTCTGCGAGGCAATAACCAGGAACGCTTCACCACGTCCGGACAAACGGCTGAGGCTAGCAACAAGTTGTTGCGTACCTATGGAGCCGTTATCGACAACGTCGAGTCCTTCGAGAATCTCGGACCTGGTCTGTGGCTGGATGCTTCCAATGCCGGTTTCAGGATCAGGAACTCCTACTTCCATGACAACAGGGGCGTCAATGAGGACTGGGAGGGATTCGGAGTGAACCTGGAGTGCGACTCGTCCTTTGGGGTGGTCGAAAACAACGTTTTCCACAACAATTCTGGGGCCGCCCTCGGGCTGACCGAGAGCCGGGCTGTGGAAGTCACCAACAACCTCTTCAACTCGGGGATGGGTCAGATCGAGCTACGCTCGGCAGAGTGGGGATGTATGAAGACGTCCGGTCACAGGATCCACGGCAACAAGTTCAACGACTGGGCGGGCACCGTCTATTACCTGACCGCGACGGAGCTAGCATCCTCGTCTCCCCAACGGGACGCGATCGCCGTAGATCAGAATACGTACGACCCGCTCCGCAGTGACCACTACTTCCACTGGAAGGCCTACGATTCGCACTCCCTCACCGCTCTGCGTTCGGCAATGGGCTACGAGAGCGGGGGATCGGTCGCGCCGCTTGCTTGGCCTCCCAACTGAGG
>JALZBR010000080.1 GCA_030863485.1 Actinomycetota bacterium | reverse complement strand
TCGATCGAGGAGCGGGCGGCGTTCGACAACTACTACATCGAGAACTGGTCTTTGGCCCAAGATCTCAAGATATTGATGCGGACGGCTCTGGCTATGGTAAGCAGGAGGTAGGAGGACAAATGGAAGGGAGAAGCATGACCAGCAAGAAGAACGGAATGAGGGCTGTCGGGAGCCTTGTGGCCCTGATGGTGGTGCTGTCCGGGATGCTCGTGTTGTTCGCGGGCGCAGCAAGTGCCGCAGAGGAGATCAACTGCGAGCTCGATCCCTACAACTCGGTCTGCAAGAAAGAGGAAGACAAGAACTTCAACCCCGATGTGGACGCCGACGTCCTCACGAGGCCCGAGACGCCGGACGAGCCCGGCGAGACCCTTCCGTTCACGGGAGCAGATGTCGCGCTCTTCGTTATCACGGGCGCAGCGCTTGTGGCGACGGGCATGCTCGTCGTACGTCGCACCCGCTCATCGAGGAGCGAGGCTTAGAACAAGGGTTCGTTCCAAAACTCCTTCAGCGATTCCCAGAGCGCCGGTAATCCGGTGAGCTGTGAGGGGGCCGCGTCGATGGAGATGGTTCCATCGAACGTACCTCGGAAACGGAAGGTGTTGTCCTCCCATCTTCCGGGACCGCGGATGGTCCAGTTGCGCGGAAGGCCGAGCGCGATGTCGATCTCGGCGTCCTTCGCAAGAGGCTGCGGAGTCGCAAGCAAGGAGTAAGCGTCTTCGGACGGGAGCTCGTAACCGACTCGGATCTGGGTCTTCTCCCCCCGATCGATAACGACTGACAGGCCGACCGATACCCGGTCGGCCTGTTCTTCGATTACAGCCCGAGGCTCTTCCCCATCGCGTTCGAGGGCGGTGATCTCGGCATTGCCGGGCACGAAGATCTCGACGAAGCTGTGCATCCGGCCGTAGGGCTTCGCGTCGCCGGTCACATACGTGGGCAGGCCCTTCGGGGCCTCGTTCTCGAGGGTCACGCTGGTCACGCACTCGAGCGTCTCCTCTGACCCCAGTTGGCAGCCGTGACCGATGTCGCGCCTCTGCCAGAAGTCCATCTTGCTTCCGATCCCCTTGGCCACGCCGCGGTTCTGCACCGCGACCATCAGGCTGTCGCCCGGCGCCGGCTCCACATCGCCCGTCGCGCGCACCGCGTCGAGAGCACGTCGCTCCTCTTCATCGAACGCGACCACCCGGATATGGCCTCCGGCTACGGCTCCCGTCGCGCGCTCGAGGTCATCTTGGTCATCGAGGCCGTTGTCCAGGATGAGCTCGAACGCTCTTTCTCCCACTTCTAGGATCGCATCGCGCCGAGCGTCTTGATCGGTGAACTCCTCGTAGGCCTCCGAATAGATGAAGTCCGCCAGCCGTTCGGTCGAGACGACATCGTCTTCGCCGAGCACCTGTACTTGCGCGCCGGGGGGCATGAGCGCCGCGATACCACGCGGGTCGACCGCCAGGGCTCCATGCGTCTTGGTGCCGGTGATCTTCTCGTAGAGGCGCGACGCCACGAGCGCCACGTCGGGGACATCGGGCGAGTACGTCGCGTTGAGGAACAGCGACGTGTCGTTCGCGCCGTAGATCTCGAACCGCTCGAAGTCCTCCGGGACGGGCACCTCGTGGGAGCGCTCGGTGCGCAATCTGTGGATGGACTTGAAGCCACTTATGCGCAGACGCCCATTGTGTGCGCTCATCTCTCCGATGCCGGTGAGGATCCCGCCGGCCCCCCGCAGCTCCGCGTTGTTCATCAGCAGGATCAGATACGTCCTCTTCCCGCCGGCACCGAGGAGGTCTCCGGTAAGTCCTAGGAGATCCTCGAGGCCCCGCACGTCTCTCTCGACCTCTGAGACCTCGTAGACGAGATCGTCGACCGCCGTCCACACCGGGGGCGCGAGGGCTCCGCCGCGGGTCTCTTCGAGGGACGAGCGCAGCTCCGAGAGAGCAGCTCTCTCCCCGGCGACCTCCGGCGTGAGCCCCTCGACGGCCGAGAGGTCCACGCGGCCGCGCTCAAGGACGCCCTGAGCGGCCAGCTCGTCCGCCGCCCGACGCAGGGCCAGCGCCCGCTCGACCACCTCCGGGACCTTGCCCGAGACGACCTCGATTGCGTCGAGGTTGGCGCTCACGATGGGGATCCAGCCGATGAGACGGGCCGGCACCCCCGTCACCCGGTCGTGGACGTCCCCGAGGAGAGCCGAGACCCGCTCGCCCTCTTCGTCCGTGAGCTCGCTTGCCGGTTGGCTCAGGAGGTCGCGGGCACTCGACAGCTTGCCGACGACCGGAAGCATCACGTACGCCAGCAGGAGCGCGACGACGAGCAGGAAGGCCAGGAGGCCGACGATCACCCGCCGCCGGAGTTGCTTCCGGCGGAGACGCGTCAGGTCGCGGTCCCCGCCCCCGTGGCTATCGCTCGCCAGATGCGGGCTCCCGCGCGGGTGGAGCCGACGGGCGCGCCGGCGCCTCGGCTTGCGACTCGGCGGCGGAGTAATAGCTGTAGCGACCGGCATCGACGTCGGTTTCGATCTCGGTGAGCACGAGCTCGGCGCTGCGGACGTGCCTGAGCCGGAGCCGGGCCAGCGTGCGCCCGAGAGAGGTCGTCGCCGGGGCCGTGGACTTGTCCTTGCGCACGATGGCGATGACGCTGTCCGCCGCGACGACAAGCGGGTAGGAGTCGGTCACGACGAGGATCGGAGGCGCATCGAAGATCACGTAGTCGGCTTTGGACCGCAGCTCCTCGACGATCTCCATCGCCCGGTCCATCGTGAGCTCGGCCGGGAGCGTGTGCCCGGGCGAGGCGAGCATGGCGCGCAGCCGCGGGCGCCGGCCCTGCTCGTTGTTTGCGGCTCGCTCCTGGTTGCGCGTCGCGCTTCCGGGAGCCCCCAGCCTGGAGCCCTCGAGAGAGACCTCGACGAGGGCGTCCTCTACGGCCACCTCCCTGCGGCCCACGGCATCGAGGCCTTTCGTCTGGGGGCCCACGGTCACGTCGAGATAGGAGTGGACCAGGGGCCGCCGGAGATCTGCATCCACGAGGATCACGTCTCGCCCCTCCGCCGCCATCGAAACCGCCAGGTTCACGGCCACGGTCGTCTTGCCCTCCTCGGGCCGGGCGCTCGTGACCACGACGGTGCGGTTCTGACCTGCCTCCCAGGACCAGAAGACGCTCGCGCGCAGTCTCTGGAGGGCGAGCTCGGCGAGCACGGGGTCGAGCCGCTTCGACTTGCGGCCCTTGTCCGACTCGAAGGGGCGGAAGCCGAGGAGCTTGGGCGGGAGCGTCCCGCTGACGGACTGGCCGAAGGCGGTCTCGGCCTGGTCCACACCCCGGATGGTCTTGTCGAATTGCTCTCTGAGAAACGCGACCAGGAGGCCCAGCAGCAGGCCCAGCACCCCCGCGACGGCGAGGTCGCGCATGGGCTTCGGCTCGACCTGGCCGGGAAGCGTGTGGGCGGGGTCCGCGGTCCTTGCCGAGAGGCTCTCCTGTCCCGTGGTGAGCTCGGTCTCGACGAGGTCCTCGAAGGTCTCGCCCACCTGCTCGAGCGTCTCGAGCCCTCGGTCCGCGTCCGTGTCGTCGTAGGTGACCTGGATGACCGCGGTCGAGGGTTCCGTCGCCACCCCGAGATTGCCGAGGAGCTCAGTCGAGCTGATGTCCAGCCCCAGTTCCTCGATCACCCGGGTGGCGACGATGTCGCTCTCGAGCAAGTCGCTCGCCGTCTGGGTGAGGATCTCGGTCGCGTTGACGAGATCCGAACGGAAGACGGTGTCGCCTTGGCCCACGAGCATCTTCATTGACGACCTGTAGACGGGGGGCCGAGTGAGCGTGTAAGCAGCTGCGGCCGCGACCGTGACGGCGGCTATGAGGGCGATCAGCCAGAAGCGACGTCTGACGATGGCGACGTAATCAGAGAGCTGCCTGACCTGCTCTTCTTCTCGGAGTGACATCGGGGCAAAACTCTAGCAGTCGGATCGCGCCTCGACGGGGAGGGCGGACCTCAGGCCGAGGGGGCTTCGAAGAGGCCTCGGGCGGCGCGGTTGCAGAGCTCGCGGATCCTCAAGGCGGTGTTGCGGTAGGCGCTCTTGGGGCCCCCCAGAGGGTCCACGATCTCGATGTCTCGCTCCTTCGAGCTGTTGCCGGGCCTCTGAGCGTCGGCGAGCTCCACCGCCGCTCGTGCCCGGGCTACCGGGTCTGCTCCGGCGGGAGTCTCTGCTCGTTCGAGACACTTCACGAACTGGGGCAGCGTGAAGGTCCGCTCGGGAGGCGCGTTGCCGTCTCGGATGGCGCGCCGTACGTGGCGGGTCTCGAAACCGAGGATCAGGTCCGCGTCTCTGAGGTCCTCGGCCGCCAGGGGACGGGAGAGGTGCTCGTCGAGGTCCGCCCCCAGCTCGAGCGCTGCCTCGGCCGCCTCGGGGATCACCCGCTCGTCTCCGCGTGCCTCTACCCCCACCGAGTGCACCGTGGCCGGGAGGTCTCCGAGGCTGCTTCGCAGGAAGCTCTCCGCCATCGGGCTGCGGATCCGGTTGGCGGTGCACATCAAGACGATCCTGAACGGCCTGGTCGCGGTGGTCGTGGGAGCCGGGCTCCGTGCGCCGCTCTCCTCGTCGAGCCCCGAGACGGTGCCCGGAGAGACATCGAGGAGCCCGCGCGACGCGAGGTCGTGGAGGAGGGTGAGGGCGGTGAAATCGGTCAGGCGGGCACGCCGGGCGATGGTCTCCACATTGGCCGAGCCGTCGATGAGCGCCAGAAGGCGCCACTGATCCGCCGTGATCGTGATCGCCGCAAGCTCGGCGGACGGCGCCCGCGAGATCGTCGGAACCGTCTGCTCGGAGGCGATCAGGGCCTGGATCTCTTGGAGCCGGGCACGGCGGGAGGAAGCCGCCTCCATGATCTGGCGCACGCTGAGAGAGGCGTCGACGTCGGGCTCGGCCTTTTCGTCTGCCTCCCACGCGAACTCGCCGAACTCGCGCCGCATGAGCTCGAAGACGCCGTCGGACAGCCGGGCCTCGAACGCGGACCGGAGCTGCTCTGAGTGAACGAAGTCCTCCGAAACGAGGGCGCGGGCCACCGCGGTGTCGGGCGAGGCCCGGCGCGAGCGGGCCTCCTGCAGCTGGGAGGGGGAGACCAGGCCCGTCCGAACGAGCTGTGCCTCGAAGGGCTCTCGCAGGAGCTCCGATTCCGCGCAGTAAAGGAGGCCATCGCGAAAGAAGAGCGACCCCCGCCCCGCGGGACGGTCGATCGCCAGGCGGCCGGTCTTCTTCGTCCTGTCGATCAGCCACAGCACGTCCTCGACGCTGAAATCGTCGAGGGATCCTCTGAGCACTTCGGCCTTCCTCCTGCGATCCGCCCTACTTGTTTCCACTTTTTACCATATCCCCTCGGCAGCGTCTAGGGGATAGTAGTGCCGCACCGCCGCTAGTCCCTTCAGGGCTATGGCATGCTCCGCGCATGATCCGAGAGGCGGTCGAGGCGCTCGACGACGCCGGGGTCCGGTATTCGTTCCGCAAGGGCCCTAGAACGGACGCCCAGCTGCCCGCAGGGGGGGAGATCGATCTCGCGGTCGAGCGCTCGGAGATGAAGAAGGTCCATTGCGCGCTCACGGGGGCCGGGTTCTTCCATCTCCAAGCCCCAGGGCACCTCGATCACCATTTCTACGTGACAGCGCGCGACGGCCTGTGGCTGAAGGTGGACCTGAAGACCCCTGCAGGTGCCGCGAGCGCCGGCTTTCTGGGACGCCTGCGGCGGTCGCTCGGCATGCGCCGCCCGGTGGGGCTGCGCCGCGCCGGTCCGGTCGTTGCGATCGTCGGTCCGGACGGGGCGGGGAAGGGGAGCCTCATCGATCTGCTCCGGGCCCGGCTCCCCCTTGGCGTCGCCGTCGTGTACTTCGGCGCTCCCAAAAAGGCCGGCTCGCCGCGCGCCGAGGCGACGCCGCCTCCGGAGGAGTCCCCCAACCCGTTGCGGGAGTGCGCGTGGATCGTCCTGCGCTGGGGGAAGGCGTGGCGCAGGCTGCTCGGGGCTTACGCAAGGGCATGGCGCGGCAGCGTCGTGTTGTGTGATCGCTACCCGGTCGAGGTGCTCGCAACCCGACCCCGCAGGACCCGCCTGGGAGCGCCGATCGAGCGAGCGTTGTTCGGTCGGCTCGTCCCCCTGCCCGACGCGCTGGTGGTCCTGGACGCGCCGGGCGAGGCGCTCTTCGTCCGTAAGGGCGAGCACTCGCCGGAGATCCTCGAGCGCTGGCGCAGGGGCTACGTCGAGAGCCTTGGGCCGAAGGGGGCGCGCATCGTGTCGACCGACCGTCCTCTGGAGGAGAGCTTTGCGGAGGTGTCCGACATCGTCTTCGAGCAGCTGCGAGCCCGTCGGCGATGGTGATCTTCGACCGGCTGGCTACCCTGTTGCTCCCGCCGGACGGGAGCGGGATGGCGGTCGAGGCGGACGAGTGGTGGGACCTCGCTCCGGCGGTCGTGGAGGCCGGCGATCCGGTGATCTGGGGACGCCCACCGCTGCCGGCGGGGGCCGACGGGCGTCGACTGCGCAGGTTCGCAGGCGACCGTCGCAAGGCGCTAGGCCGTCTGCGCCGGCGCCCTCCCGGGGGGATGAGGGTGGTGGATTCGGTGTGGTGGCCGCCCCCCCGGCTCGGTGGGTCGCGCGTCAAACAGTCGCTGAAGGACGCGCTGGGATCGGGCGCCCTTCTGTCGCTGAGTCGCGGCGGACGCTTCGACCGGACGCTGGACGGCGCCTGGTGGGACGCCGGCCTCGGCGGGCGAGCGCCCTCGCCGCGGCCCTCGTCCGGTGGGTCGCTGCGCATCGACGTGGAC
>JALZBR010000161.1 GCA_030863485.1 Actinomycetota bacterium | reverse complement strand
ACGTGCTCTCGAGGCGTCGTCCGCCTTCGCGTCCTCTTCAATCCGAAGCGAGGGCTGCCCGGGCGCCCACCGAGGGCGAGAAGAGACGGGCGCCTGCTGGTCTGCTCTTGGGGCTCGCTAGCCCTTGCACTTGCAACCGAGCCCAACCTCTCGATCGATCCCGGACGGGCGACCGATATTGAGCTGAGCCAAGGAGAGGACTTGACGTTCACCTTGAGCCTTGCAGACCGCAGCCCCCTCGTCTTCTTGAGTGCCGAAGCCGGCAACCGCGCGATTGCGGAGACGGGGTCATGGTGGCAAGCGTGGTCTCGAGACCTCGGCTACGACGGCTCGTTTCGAGACGCGGTGGAACGAAGCCTCATCACCCTGCGACTGCTGACCTACTCCCCTTCGGGTGCTCCGGTCGCAGCTCCCACCACCTCGCTCCCCGAGGTCATAGGCGGCGCGCGGAACTGGGACTACCGCTTCTCGTGGCCTCGGGACGCCAGCATCGGAGTTGCTGCTTTCCTCGCTTCCGGGAAGCACGAGGAGGCCCGGTCGTTTATGCATTGGCTGACCCATGCGAGCCACTTGACTCATCCACGGCTCGACGTCCTCTACACGTTTTACGGGAAGCCCGGGCCCAACGAACGCGAGATCCACGGGGCTACTGGGTACAAGGGCAGCCGCCCGGTGCGTTTCGGCAATGCCGTCAACCGCCAGCACCAGCTGGACGTGTACGGATGGGTCGTCGACGCGGCTTGGCTGATGACGCAATCGGGGCAGCAGCTAGAGCGCCAAACGTGGAGGGCCGTGTGCGGGTTTGCCGACTTCGCTGCCCGCAACTGGCGCCGACCGGATGCGGGCATCTGGGAGGTGCGGGGAGAACCCGTCCACCACGTCCACTCGAAGCTCATGGCGTGGCTCGCACTCGATCGCGCTGCGAGGATGGCGGAATCTCACTCTGCCCGCCGCGGAGACGTGGACCGTTGGCGAGAGCAACGGGACCTTCTTGCCCAGGACATTCGCCAAGCCGGGTTCGATCACGACAGGAACGCTTACGTAGGGCGGTATGGGTCTTCCGATCTCGACGCGGCTCTCCTGCTGTTGCCCGTGCTCGAGTTCGAGCCATCGTCTACAAGAGTCGCGGGGACCGTGGCGGCTATCCGCAACGAGCTGGAGGCGGGGAAGGGAGTGCTCTATCGCTACCGGCACGCAGAGGACGGCTTGGAAGGGGATGAGGGAGCATTCCTTCCGTGCTCCTTCTGGCTGGTCCAGGCTCTCGCCCGAACCGGAGAGCTGCTGGAGGCGGAGCAACTATTCGACCATCTGCTGAGCTTCGCCAACGATGTTGGGTTGCTCAGCGAGGAGCTTGACCCGGAGACCGGGGAGCTACTGGGCAACTTCCCTCAAGCCCTGACCCACGCGACCCTGATTCAGGCTGCCCTTGCGATACAGACGGCATCGGGTGCGCGGTCCTCCCCTGCCGACCTCTCGGAGGCAAATTGATGGATTGGTCGGGATGGGCGGTTTTTGGATTCGCCGCCACGCTGGCCCTTACGGGGATCATGGTTGGCGCTCAGCTCGCAGGCCTGACGAGGATGGACCTGCCCATGATGCTCGGGACCATGTTCGTAGAGGACGTCGACCGAGCGAGGGTGGTCGGCTTCTTCGTTCATCTCATCAACGGCCAATTCTTTGCGCTGTTCTACGCAGCCGCGTTTGATCGCTTGCAGCAGGCAGCCTGGTGGATTGGAGCCATCTTCGGCGCCTTCCACGGCGTCGCGGCCCTGACGCTCCTCGTCCCCTTGCTGCCCGGGATCCATCCCAGAATGGCCTCCGAGCGTGGCGGTCCGAACCTCGATGCCGTTCTGGAGCCGCCGGGTCTGCTGGCTCTCAACTACGGGGGGCAGACCGCGCTCATAACCTTTCTGGCCCACGTGATCTACGGGGCTATCCTCGGCTTCTTCCTTACCCCTTGACCTAAGCTCTGGAGATCCCCTCCAAACCAAATCCGCCCTGAGGAGAAGAGGGCTCGCTCACGCCACTTTTCCTAGTGGCGAACAGTTCGAGGGTGTACTCGATCACCTCCTCGACCCGCGCTCCCTCGACAAACGACGCGTCATGAGGGCAGGAGGCCTCCGTGCAGTTCACTCCGCAAACGGGGCAGTCGAGGACCCATGAGATGGCCGGCCGGTGCCGCGTCCTGCTGAGGGGCGCCCCGTTTATCACGTTCCCACACCAGTAGATCCCAACGGTCGCCGCACCGACCGAGTGCGCGAGGTGCAGCGGACCCGAGTCGTTCGAGACGACGACAGTCGAAAGAGAGTACAGGCCGGCCAGCCCTCCGAGTGAGAGGCGGCCGGCGAGGTTGATGGCCGGTTGGGTCATCGCGTCCACGACGCTCGCAACCAAACCTCTCTCGTCACCCGACCCCGTCAAAGCGATCGTGGCTCCCTGAACAGCCAACTCGTCGGCGACCCTTGCAAACCTTGCCGGTGGCCAACGGCGCCGGGGGGCACCGGCGCCGGGGTGGACCGCCACGATTGCCGCCGCGCCGGCGAGCTCGCTCGGGGTTTCGGCCAGATCCGCCTCGGTCAGTGCAAGCTCAGCTTCGGGCTTCGCCCACTCCACTCCGAGAAGGGAGCAGATCTCGAGGCACCGGATGATCTCGGACTGGTAGTACACGTAGGGGATGCAGCGATCGAGATCGGGAGCATCGGCGCCCTTCGCGCCCACCGTCAGACCCGCTCCAAGCCGGGTGACGAAGGGGTTGGAGTGCCGCCCCCCGCCGAACAGCTGGATCGCCACGTCGAAGCGCTCTCCACGCATGCGCTCGAAGAAAACCGCGAGCTCGCCGCCCGTATCGCCCCCGCCGCCCACGCCCCCTTCGATCCCCTCCAAGCCTCCTGGCACCGTCACGACTCGGTCGACGGGTCCCGGCCGCGAGGCAAGGAAGTCCGAATGCCACCGATCGCCCAGCAGCACGATCTCGGCCCCGGGGTAGGCGCTTCGAAGGGCGGCGAGCGCCGGAAGCGCGAAGACCAGATCGCCGAGGCCCGCCGCACGCAGCACCACAATCTTCTCGGCGGGGTACGGCATCGGTCCGCGGCCCCCGCCTTAGTGAAGGAGCTCGGGGGCATCCACGGTCCGGATCGGGAGCGTCGTTGGAAGCTCCAAGTGGTAGGCCCCCGAGGGAAGCAGCCCGAACCCTCCATAGCGGCGCATGACGCGCAGCTGTGCGAGCACGTCCTCTCCGGCGTGATCGTGCGGAAGCTCAGGCCAGAAGGAAAAGCCACCGCAGTCGATGAGCTTCTCCCGGTCGTAGAGCACGCAGCCCCCTATCCACGCCACCTTGTACTTCCGGTCACCTTCGCGTCCCATGCTCGACTGGAGGTGCAGCAGGTTCGCCGCGTTGTGGAGCTTGTGCCGGTCCCACGCGGGGGTTCCGGGCGAGACATCCTCGGGACGGACAGGACCGTCCCAGAACTCGACCTGCTGCTCGTGCGGACGCACCGCCGCCGCATACGTCAGGCCGATGAGCCCGCACCCGCCAAAGCCACACCCCTCCTGCTCGAGAGCGGCAACCATCCGCTCGAGTACATCCGGCTCTAGAAGGACGTCGTCGTCGAGGAACAGCACGTACGGCGCCACCGCCTGGTCGAGCAGGAACTGCCGGTGCTCGGCCATCCCCCTCGGCGGAACATGGCGATGCAGTTGGACCTCGTGGCCGCGGGCTCTCAGGACCCGGACTACCGCGGCCACTTCCCCTGTAGCGGCCGTATCCCAATCGCTTTGATCCGAGACGATCACGGCGAAGCCCCGAAACGTCTGGCCAACGAGGCCGGCAAGCGTCACGGCGAGCGCTCCCGGACGCTCGAAGGTCGGTATGAGGATGTCGACCTTTCTCGAAGCCTCTCCTTTCACGAGCCAACCTCCGCGCCGACGTCCGCCTTCGAGACAGGCGACCGGGTGGGAGGATTCTCCTGCTCACGGCCGTAAACCTCACCGATTCTTTGGATGATCCGCGTCGTGGAGCGGCCGTTGATGTAGGGAAGCACGTAGACGTCGCCTCCGAGCCGTTCAACGAGCGCTGCTTCCGGAATCGTCTGGCCTTCGTAGTCGCCGCCCTTGACGAAAGCGTCGGGCCGTATCGCCTCTATCACCCGAGCGGGGGTGTCATCCTCAAACGAGATGATGTGATCTATGCACGACAAGGCGGCAAGTATCTCCACGCGGTCCTCGAGAGTGTTTATGGGCCTGCCCGGACCCTTGAGGCGAGCGACGCTCCCGTCGGAGTTCACGCCGACGATGAGCACGTCCCCCAGCGTCTTTGCCTCCATGAGGTAAGCAATGTGCCCTCGGTGAAGGAGATCGAAGCAGCCGTTGGTGAAAACGATCCTCCGACCCTGGCTCCGGTAGAGCCGCACGCGCTCGATGAGCCTCTCCAGGTCGGCGCTGTACTTGTCCTGCGCATACAGCTGCTCCCGTAGCTCGACGGCCGAGCACCTCTCCGTCCCCTCCTTCTCGATGACGACAGCGGCAGCTCGGGATGCGAGCTCGGTTGCGGCGTGGCCGGCGGCCCCGGAAGCTAGCGCCAGCGTGAAGGCGGCCGTGAACGTGTCTCCGGCCCCCAAGGCACGAGAGTTACGAACAGGATGGGCGTAGGTGCGGTACGGGGGAGTTCCTCTCTCGAGGAGCAGAGCACCGTCGATGTCGATCGTAACGGCAGCCTGTTCCGCTCCGGAAAGCTCCAAAAGCCGCTCGCCGGCTTGGATCAGCTGTCCCACCCGGTCCTCGCCCTGTTCGAGCGCAGGCAGCCGAAGGAGCCGTACCGCCTCCGAGTAGTTGGGCTTGACGGCTTCGGGACGGATTCGCCGGTAACGTGAGAGATCCCGCGCGTCCACGACGAGCAGACCCGGGTGGGTCAAGCGCAAATTCGCAATTCCCCTCAGTACCCGGGGAGCAAGCACCCCCCTGCCGTAGTCCGAGATGATGAGGGCATCCGACTCCGGGAGGACGGCCGAAAGCCGATCGACGAGGGAGTCTTGTGTCTGGGGGTCTAGGGCTTCCGACGTCCCTTGGTCGAAACGGATCACGATCTGCGAGTCGGAGACTAGGCGATTCTTGGCAAGGGTGCGGCGGCCGTCGTGTTCTATCAAGAAGCTTGTGTCGGTGCCTCGGTCCTCGAGGCTTGATCGGAGGAACCTGCCCTCATCGTCGGCCCCCACTACGGACAGGAAGGTGACGCCGGCTCCGAGAGACCTGACGTTGGCGGCGGTGTTCGCGGCTCCCCCCGGCGCGTCGGTCCGGTCCTCGAGATTGATGATCGGCACCGGAGCCTCCCGGCAGAGCGATGAAGCGAAGCCGTACAGGTAGCTGTCGAGCATCGCCTCCCCGAGAACCACCACCCTCAACCCCTCGAAACGGTCGAGAAGCTCGAGCAGCGTTCCACTCATCGAGTACCTCCTCCAGCAGCCACTGGACCCTTAACGAATGACTGCCTGGCGCTTGCAGCCACGCCGGTCACGTCGGCCAGAGTGGCCTCCCACTCACGCACGAATCGGTCGATCCCAAACCGCTCCCGGGCGGCCCCGCGGGCGCCCTCCCCCAGACGCTTCGCCTCCCCCCGGTCCTGAACGAGCTCCCGCATCCTCTCGATAAGGTGGTCGAGGTTGGTGTCCACGTACCCAGAGACGCCGTTTTCTATGACTGTCGCCATCTCCGTCGTGGCCAGCCCGATGACGGGGAGTCCGACCATCATCGCTTCACAGACCGCCAAGCCCAAGCTCGTGTAGCGAATGGGGTTGAACAGGAAGCGGTAGCGAGCTTCAAACGCATGGAGCCGGTTGTAAGCAACGTCTCCCAACCCCCCGAGCTCTTCGGACCCCATTCCGGCGATCTCGAGAGCAACCTGTTTCCGAGCCCGGTTGAAGACGTCCAGTCCGAGGCGCCGCCCCCTCGAGGCGAGGTTGTTCACGATGACCAGCCCCTCGTCGAGCTCGCCGGTGTAGCGGATCCCCGCAGGCACCTTCACTCCATGCTCGATGACCCTGGTGGGCGTCCGGCCGCTGTCCCACATGAGATCGTTGAAGTGGGTGACGTGGACGAGAAGGACGTCGGGGTCGTCCACGAAGTGGCGCGTGTCGGTCGGGTTTTCTCTGGGAGGGTCGTGCTCGAGGTGAATCCGGGGGAGCCTTCGCTGATCCTCGGAGAGGATGTCGAACTGGTCTTCCAGGTAGTTCTTGGCCGACTGAAATATCACCGCATCGAGCGGAAGGCTCCGGACCTCCTCGGCAGGTACCTCGACCACGTTGTCCGGCCAAGAAAACGATCCGGATCGCGCCCCATACCCTTCCGGCCTCCCCGGCCGCACCGGCAGGTACAGCTCGTGCAGGATGTGGGCCAGGTAATAGAGATAGGTGCCGTGGACGTGCCAGGTCAGGACGCGTAGGGGGCGCATTCGTTCACCTCCTTCAAGTCGACTGCTCGTCCATCCGGCACGTTCTGCCCACTCGGGATGCCGTCGCCCGGCTCGGGAGCGGCCCGCGACAGCAGCTGCATGCCGGCTCGGGCAACCTCGGACGGGGGGATGTCGAGGCACTCCATCTGGTAGGGACAGTCGAGAAGGTAGCAGGGAGAACATGGAACGGGCCGGCCGAGCAGGATGCTGGGAGCCGAGCGCGGCTCCCACTGGCTCCGCAGATCGGTGCCCGAGAACATGATCACCATAGGGCACCCGACGGCATCGGCAATGTGCATGGGACCGGAGTGGCTTGCAACGAGGATTTCAGCCTTCCTCGTAACGGCGGCGAGAACCTCGACCGAGCTATTGCCGGCTATCGACACCAGCCCCTTCGACCGCACACCCCCGCTGATCGCATCGACCACGGGCAAATCGCGATCCCGACCGCATACCACGATAGGAAGGCCGGTCTCGGAAAGAAGCATCTCCGCAACCTCTGCAAACCGGGATGGGTCGTACGTACGGGCGCGGCACGACGCCGCCGGCGCGAGGAGGATGAATCGGTCGCCGGGGAGGATCCCGCTCCGGCCGAGCAGCTCCTCGGCCTCTTCCTCGGCCGATTTGGGAATCGATAGCTCAAGATGCCGGCCAAAGCTTCGAAGGCCTAGGCCTTGGAGCAGGTAGAGGTTGCGATCCACCTGATGCACCTCGTCGGGCGGCGACTCGATCCAGTGAGAAAGGATCAATCCGCCGAATTCCTTCGAGAGGGCGGCGCGTACCGGTACCTCTGCCAGGTAACAAGCGTACGCGGGAGGGTGCGGCGACTGGCGGAAGCTGGTGAAGATGAGGGCGGCGTCGAACCCGCCGGAGCGAATACGCTCCACGAGCTCCAGCTCCCGCTGGGGCCGAAACTCGTCCCTTTGTCGTTGGCCGTGCCCTCGGGCAAGCTCCTGCCACACCGCCCGGTGCACCATGAGCTCGTCGACCCAGGGAAGCATGGGGGCAACCTGGCTTCCCGCAGGTGACGCCATCAGGGTTACGTGTGACTCGGGGATCGCGGCCTTGAGGGATCTCAAAGCCGGACCCATCATGACCATGTCGCCGATGTTGTCCAGGCGCACGACGAGGATTCGGCGAGAGGTCCCCTCAAGCAGCTCAGCGAGCATCCGCCCACTCCGCAGCCAGGAGGCGCTCGGCCTCGGCCCAGACGTCCTCCGCCGTCGGAACCGACCCTGCGAACGTGAGGGGCATGCGTGCAGTGCAGCCGTCTCGAAGGCATCGGTGGCCGAAGGAAGGGACGTCGTGGAGGCAGCGGTTCGCCTCCGAAGCGGGGCGCCCGACGGGTCGGTGGCGTACGCGCATGAGGGGGGCCCACCTATCGGGGTCGGAGTGCGTGAACACTACGACGCTTGGCACTCCAAGCGCCGCCGCTATGTGAGAGACGCTCGTATCGTTGCAGACGAGGACTCGTGCGTCTCGCACCAAAGCAGCCAGCTCTCCTACCTTCGTCCGCCCGGCGAGATCGATGGCGGGAGCTCTCATGCGGGCGGAGATCGAGCGCGTGATCTCCCGCTCCTCGCTGGACCCCGTGATCACTACTCTCAAACCCTGCCGGGCAAGCTTGTCGCCTACCTCCGCGAACCCTTCCATGGCCCAACGACGTTCGGGGAGGCTGGCGCCTGGGTGCATGCAGGCGTAGGCTCCCCCCCGCAGCTCAGCTGCTTCGGAAAGCTCGTACAGGCCTGCCTCATCGTGAGGGGTGATTGGGAACTCGAGATTCTCTCCCTGGGACTGGATGCCGAGAAAGGTCATCAATGCCAGGTGCCGGCGCACCTCGGGCTCATGGGCCGGGTAAGGGAGGAAGCGGGCGGGGTCGGGAAGGAATTGTCCGGGGAGATAGAAGCCCGCCATGACCCTGGAGCTGAGAAGCGCCGCGAAGGAATTGCTTACAAGGCCACTCCCGTGCATCTGGATTACGGCGTCGAACGGCCGCTCGTGCATCGCTTCGATGAACGACCTGAACCTCGCCGGATCGTAGGGTCGTTCGGCGATACCCGGGTACCCGGGAAACTCGACGAGCTCATCGAGATACATCGAGAAGCGGTCAACGAACGCCCCAACCCAAGGCAACCCAATCAGCGAGATCTCGGCGTGCGGGTAGGCCGTCCGGAGAGCACGAAGGGCGGGCACCGTGCAGAGCATGTCCCCTAGACCCGCTAGCGCTCGAACCACCCCAATCCGGGCGGGAGCCTCACCAAGACCGGGGTTCGGAGCGATCATCGCCGAGTCGCCTGTCAGGGACCGAGCAGGACGTCCGATTCGCCGTGTCCCACGAACGGCGAAACGGCGTCAAGCTCCCCCTCCACGAGCTCGGCCAGGTCGGTGACCACGGCGTGCGCTCCCGCCCGCAGCAGGTCGGCTGCCCTTCCGACCCGGTCTACCCCCAACACCAAGCCGAAGCCGCCGCGGCGCGCCGCCTCGACCCCCGACAGCGAGTCTTCGATGACTGCAGCATCGGAGGGATCGACATCCAGTCGCCGAGCAGCTTCGAGGAAAGTCGCCGGATGCGGCTTGCCGGGCAGCCCGAGGTCGCGGGCTTCGCCGCCGCCGACCTTTACCTCGAACAGGCTCGCCACTCCCGCCGCTTCCAATAGCTCGTCGGCATGAAGGCTCCCGGTCACGACCGCGAGCCTGACGCTCCGCTCGTAGAGCCGGCGCACGAGCAAGATCGACGAGCCAAAGACTTTGACGCCCTCCGCCCGGACCTGGTCTAGAAAAAGCACATCCTTCAAGTTCGCCAGGCCGCAAATGGTCTGCAGCCCCGGCTCGTCACAAGGGTCCCCGAAGGGGAGTTCCTCCCCTCGCGAATCGAGGAAGGCGCGAGCGCCTTCGTACCTGGTCCTTCCGTCGAGATGCTCGAGGTAGTCGTCCTTCTCCTTCATCGGGACGAAAACCTCCTCCCTCTGGCCCGCCCGGCGCGCCAGATAGGGATCGAGTGCCTCCTTCCATGAAGCAGCATGGGCTCGCGAGGTTTCGACGAGGACCCCGTCCATGTCGAAGATGGCTGCCGTCAATCGATCAAACGCCGGCAATCTGGCCACCAACCTCCTCCGCTCCCCCATCACCAACGCTAGACGTGAAGCAAGTACCCTGTTTGTAATTCTCTAAGCCAAAAGCGAAGACGTTGCGGTTTTGCTAACGATTGACGAGCTTGAAGAACCGGCTTTCCTTCCCGTCCTTGGTCTTCTCTTGGTAAAGGAACGCGAGGTTTTCCTTGTCGAATTTCTCGAAGAACTCATCCCAGGAGATCTCGTCCAGAGAATCCTCCGCCCCGCGACCGGGGAAATCGATGCGAAGGACGCCTGGCTCGCCTTTACCGGTTCCCTTGACGCTCGCAGGGCGGCCACCACGCTCTTCCACCCACCTGCGTATCTCGTCGTGGTCGGTTGTGGTCTTGCTCTCGCTCATACGGGGCAGTCACCTCCCTCAACTTCAAATTACTTGGCACCCTTGACGCTTAGCAGATACCCCGAAGGCTTGGTAGTGAAGCCACGGGAGGGCCGCAGAGCCGGCCGTCGGGCTGGAGAAAGACTAGGGTCGTCGCAGTGAACCTTCAGCTGACACCTCACTTCTGGAAGGGTTTCGTCCTCGTCGCCGGGGCCGCGGGCGCGGTGCTGGCTCTCTTTTACGCGCTGCAGCGATTTCTCATATACCTGCCGTCGAGCGAGGTCTTGCCGCTGAAGACCGAGCTGCCCGGAGCTGAGGAGATCCGCTTTTCGACGAGCGACGGTCTCGAGCTCGACGGGTGGTTCCTCCCGTCCCCCAATCCGGGCGGCCCGGCGATCTTGGTCGCCAACGGCAACGCCGGAAACCGGTCGCATCGGGCGCCGCTTGCGAAGGCGCTCGCCGAGGCGGGGGCAAGCGTCCTGCTGTTCGACTATCGGGGGTTTGGGGGCAACCCGGGCCGCCCCTCTGAGGAGGGGCTACATCGGGATGTGCTCGGGGCGCTTCGCTATCTTGCCGGCCGCCCGGAGGTCGACCCGAAGCGGATCGTCTACTTCGGCGAGTCGATCGGAGCAGCAGTCATGGTGCGGCTATCTGCCGAACACCCCCCTGCGGGGCTCGTGCTGCGATCCCCCTTCACGTCACTGGCCGATGTCGGCAAGCTTCACTACCCATGGCTCCCGGTTCGGCTGCTCCTCAAGGACCGCTACGAGTCCGCTTCCACGATTTCGCAGGTCAACATTCCTGTGCTCGTGCTTGCGGGAGGGAGGGACACGATAATCCCCGCGTCCCAGAGCAGGGCTGTGTACGAGGCGGCGCCTGGAACCAAGCAGTTTGTCGAGATTCCGGGCGCCGACCACAACGATCCCGAGCTGTTCATCGGCGAACAGCTCATAAGTGAGGTCGAGCGCTTCATTCACGAAGTAACGTAGGCAGCTTTCACCCCGGGACCACCTCGTGTTCCAACACCCCGGCCTCGCTCGGGCCTTGGGATTCGCGGCTCTGGCCGAACCGCCGGAGCCGCAGCGAGTTCGCAACCACACTTACCGATGAGAACGCCATGGCCGCCCCTGCGATCACCGGGTTGAGCAGGCCGAAGGCTGCCAGCGGCAACGCCGCAACGTTGTAGGCAAAGGCCCAGCCGAGGTTCTGAACGATGACCCGGAATGTCCGTCTCGACAGCTCGAGGGCCGTAACAACCCCTCGCAGATCTCCGGACATGAGCGCGATGTCCGCTGATTCGATAGCCACATCAGTTCCCGTCCCGATGGCGATTCCCAGATCCGCCTGGACAAGCGCGGGTGCGTCGTTGACCCCATCTCCCACCATTGCAACTACCAGACCCTGCTCCTGAAGACGCTTGACCTCCCGGACCTTCTCGTCGGGAATGACTTCCGCGATGACCCGTTCGATTCCGAGGGTCGCTGCCACCGCTTCAGCCGTCCTGCGATTGTCCCCGGTGATCATCCAAATTCCGAGACCCCTGTCTGCAAGTCTCGCGACCACCTCGCCCGCCTCCTCCTTCAGCGTGTCGGCGAGGCCCAGCACCCCTCGCACGGCTCCATCCCACCCCACGAGCACGGCCGTCCGTCCTTGCGCCTCGAGCTCGTTTGCTCTGAGCTCGACCTCGTGCGGGATCTGCAGGCCGTGATCGTGCATCAGTCTCCTTCGCCCAACGTGAACGAGCCGACCCGAGACGGTCCCGACCACACCATTGCCGGCAAAGGACGTGAACGTCTCCGCGCGCTGAGGCCGCTCACCTCGTTCGGACGCCCCCGCAACCACCGCTCGACCTAGGGGATGCTCGGAAGAGGCTTCGACGGAGGCGGCCAGCCGTAGGAGGTCTCGGGACTCGACACCGTCGGCAGGGGCGACATCGGTGAGCTTCATCCGGCCCATGGTAAGGGTGCCCGTCTTGTCGAAGACGATCGCACCGATCTCCTTGGACCCCTCGAGGACCTCCCCGCCCTTTATGAGGACTCCCATCTCGGCGCCCCTACCCGTCCCGACCAGGATGGCCGTCGGGGTTGCGAGTCCGAGGGCGCAGGGGCACGCAATGATCAGGACCGCAACGCCTGAGACAAGCCCCTGCCTCGGGTCACCGCCGATGAGCCAGGCAACGAAAGTGACGGCCGCCAGCCCAACGACAGCAGGGACGAAAACAGCGGAGACGCGGTCCGCGACACGCTGAAAGGGGGCCTGACGGCCCTGGGCCTCGGCCACGAGCTTCACGATCTGCGCAAGGGCGGTCTCGGAGCCCACGGCCGTCGTGCGAACCGTGATGACGCCGTTGGTATTGATGGTCGCGCCCGCGACCTTGTCGTCCTTTACCTTGTCCACGGGGACCGACTCCCCAGTAAGCATCGATTCATCGACTGCCGCAAAGCCTTCGACGATGACCCCATCCACAGGAACCTTCTCCCCGGGCCGGACGCGAACCAGGTCGCCAACCCTCACCTGCTCGACGGGGACCATCTGCTCTTCGTCGCCCTCGACCAACCGCGCCTGCTTGGCCCCAAGCTCGAGGAGCCTCGTGAGAGCGCTCGACGCGCGGCCCTTCGCCCTCGCCTCGAGGAACCGGCCAAGGACGAGAAAGGCGATGATCAGCGCCGCGGTTTCGAAGTAGAGGTGGCCTCCCCCGAACAGCTCGTAGGTTGAGTAACCGAAGGCCGCAAGCGTCCCCAAGGCGATTAGGGAGTCCATGTTGGCCGTCAACTTGAGCGTGCGCTCCCAGGCGGTCCTAAGAAACGGCCAACCCGCGTAGAACTGGATCGGAATCGTAAGCAAGAAGGAAAGCCACCTTCCCCACTGGGAGTGCATCTCGAAGACCCCCAGATAGAGCACGATCAAACCCAGCGGCCAGCTGAGCCAGATGCGCCGCAGCCACACGCGGCAGTCCCGCTCATGCGCCGCCTGGGCATCGACCTGCTTCTCGTCGAAGGGGGAGATCGAGTAGCCCGCCCTGCCGACGGCCTCTTGGAGCTCCTGTACAGTGACCGACATTGGCCGGTACACGACGGTTGCTCGTTGCATCCCAAGGTTGACCTGGGCATCCTCAACACCGGGCTGCCGCGACAGCACTTTCTGAACCCTCGCTACGCAGGACGCGCAGGTCATGCCCTGCACGGAAAACTCGACCCGTTCTGCAGCCTCGGTATCCTGCCGCACCGAGTCGGCTGCGTACCGCTTTGCTTGTTGCCGGCGTTGGGCTTGTTCGGTCTCTGGGCGTGGCGCCTTGCCATCACCGTGAGGCCCGGCCGCGGCCGGTCTCACTTCGACTTCAGTTCGTCCATATGGACTACGGTACTGCCTTTGTGAGCGAACAAACGAGATAGCCCCGCGGACACCGCCTTTACGGCTCAACCAAGTTGGCCCACTCGTAAGCGTAGGCCGGCTCCTGTCGGTCGCCGCAGAGCACGCTCACACGAACACGCCGGAAAAGACTGGGAACCCCTTCGTAGGCGTCCACCTTATCGATCAGGGTTTTGAACCGATCGCGCCGAAGCCAAAGCAGCTCTCCTCGAATCTCGCACTCGGGACGAGAGAAGGAAACGCCGGGAAAGCCGCGGCGCGTCTCTTGCCAACGGCCTCGTGCTGCGGCTGGGGCACGCCTG
>JALZBR010000151.1 GCA_030863485.1 Actinomycetota bacterium | reverse complement strand
GGGCTCGCAAGGTCATGCCCGGAGGTGACACCCGGACCGCCGCGTTCTTCGCGCCGTACCCCGCCGCCATCGCCGAGGGCGAAGGCGCTCACGTAATCGACGCGGACGGAAACCAGCTCCTCGATCTCCTGACCAACTACAGCTCACTCATCCTCGGCCATCGCCACCCGCACGTGATGACGAGCGTGAATGACCAGTTAGGCCGCGGGATTGCTTTCGCCGCCCCGAACGAAGCGCAGGTCGACCTCGCCTCCGAGATCGTTCGTCGGATCCCGTCGCTCGAGAGCTTGCGCTTCACCAACTCCGGAACCGAGGCGGCGATGTGGGCGATCCGCTGCGCGCGGGCTTTCACAGCTAGGTCGAGGATCGTCAAGGCATTCGGCGGATACCACGGGTCCTACGATCTAGTCGATCAGTGGTTCGACCCACCAGTCGCACCGCCGGGCGGGCTGCACGACCACGAAGATCTTGTCGTTGTTGTCGATCTCAACGACATCGAAGGACTCGAGGCCGCCTTTGCTCGGCATGCCGGCGATATCGCCGCGATCATCCTCGAACCCGTTCTCGGGTCCGCGGGTGTCGTTGCGGCCACGCGCGAATACCTTGGGCGAGCTCGATCCCTCTGCGCCGAAACGAACGCGCTGTTGATCTTCGACGAGGTAATCACCTTCCGTCTCTCAGCAGGTGGCGCGCAGGTCCTCCACGACATCCGCCCTGATCTGACGATTCTCGGAAAGATCATCGGCGGGGGTTTCCCAGTCGGGGCCTTTGGGGGCAGGTCGGACGTCATGCAGCTACTGGATCCAGCCGGAGGCGCCGGCCTCGTTCATTCTGGAACGTTCAACGGCAACCCCCTGACGATGACCGCTGGGCTAGCGACGCTGGAGATACTCGAGCCGAGCGCTTACTCGAGGCTCGACGGGCTCGGAGCTAACCTCCAGAAAGGCTTCGGCCGCGTTATCGACGAACGGAGCGCGCCTCTTGGGACGACCCGAGCCGGGTCTCTCCTACAAATCCATCCACAACGCAACCCAGAACCACCCCGCAGACGAACGCAGTCAGACACGACGACCGTACGAGCCCTGCACATGGCGATGTTCCTGGAGGGGGTACATCTGGCGCCGCGAGGCTTCCTAAACTGCAGCTTGGTGCTGGAAGACTGCGACGTGGAGGCAGCGATCGGGGCGTTCGGCCGGGCACTCGAGCGAATAAAAGGGCTTTTCTAGCAGCGCAACCGCCCTAACGACCTCCCCGACCCGTTGACGGAGCGCTGCACAATCACTAGGCTGCAAACGCTACCGGAAACGTTTCCGAAGGAGGAGCACAAATGGCTCAGGAGGCTTCGGGTCGAGTATTCGCCCGCCAAGCAACAGGGCTCGTACGAGAGGTCTCGCCGCTGTCGGCCGCCATCTTTAACTTCTCCAATGCGCCGGTCGGGCTCGTCCTCGTGTACTCGACCGTATTGGGCTTCGGCTTCTTCGCGGGAGGCAACATCCTTCTCGGGATCACCCTGGCCATAATCGGATCGATCCCCGTTCTCCTCAACTACGCCCTGCTGACCGCTTCGATGCCTCGGACTGGCGGCGACTACGTGTACTCCAGCCGACTGCTGCACCCGGCGGTTGGTTTCGCAGCGAACTTCGGGCTCGCCGTTTACCAGATCATCGGTGCGGGCGCCGTAGCGACCTTCGTGGCCCTCACGGGCGTCTCCCCCGCTTTCGCCACCCTCGCCAATATCACCGGGAACTCCGGGTTCCAAGACGTCGCCGAATGGTCCGCGACCACTCACGGCTCCTTCATCATCGGAGCCGCCACGCTCACCCTTCTAGCGGGTTTGATGATCCGCGGAACGAGGACGGCCCTTCGATTCAACAGCGTTATGTGGAGCATCGGGCTGTTCAGCCTGCTCCTAATGTTCTTCATCCTTGCGACGACGTCGCAAGGGGAATTCGTCAGTCAGTTCAACGGCTTCGCTCAATCGTCCGCGGACGTGTCCAACGGCTACAACTCGGTGATCTCGACGGCGAGGGAAGCGGGATTCGGTGAGCGGGGATCCCTAAGCATGCTCTGGCCCCTGATCGCAGTCGGCATGCTCGGGAGCGGCTGGTTCTTCTGGTCGACTTATATAAGTGGAGAGATCAAGGGAGCGAGGCACCTGAACCGCCAGCTCAAGGTGATGCTATCGGGGGCCGTGGTAAATGGACTGATGCTTCTTCTCGGTACGTGGTTGTTCATCAAGACCTTTGGGTCAGAGTTCCTATCGGCTATGACGTGGCTCCTCTTCAACGCCCCTGACGAGGTCCCCTTCTTCACAGGCCAGGGTGCACACATCGTCTTTTTCTCGGGGCTTTCGGCAAACAACGACCTCCTCGCGACGCTCTTCGTGATCACGTTCATCGCCTGGACGTGGCCGTTGCTGCCCTGCTATCTCTTCGGCGTCGTTCGGTGCGCATTTGCATGGTCGTTCGACCAGATCACTCCATCGGGGTTGTCGCAGGTGAACGAGAAGACCCACACCCCCGTTCGCTTGATAGTGATCGTGTGGGCTCTGGCGGTCGTCGCCTGCGCAGTCACCGCGTACACCCAGCTGATCTACCAGATCTTCGCCAGCACGTTCATCGGAACGGCCGTCTACTCGATGCTTATCACCGCCGTTTGCGCCGTGGTCTTTCCCTTCAGGGGCAAGGAGATCTTTGAGTCCTCCCCTATAGCCAAATACCGAGTCGGCCGAGTGCCACTCATCACCGTGACGGGCGTTCTGGCGATCCTGTTTACGGTCTTCTGGGGTACTGCGTACATTTACTTCCCTGAATTCGGGATGCACGAGAATCAGGGAGCTCTAACCCTTGTCTTCATTGGCAGCTTCGTGGTCGGTCTGATCATTTACTTCATCGGTCGCACCATCCGCACCCGCCAAGGGATACCGATGGACCTTGTGTTTGCGCAGGTTCCACCTGAGTGATGGCCTTCTTCAAGAAAAAGAAATTCGACAGGCTCTTGCTCGTCTCGGATCTGCACGGGTCGAATAAGTGCTTTAGAAAGCTCCTGAACGCGATTAAGGTCTACGACGCCAACGCTGCTTTCGTGTCGGGCGACCTCACAGGGAAGATGGTCATCCCCCTCGTCCGTGACGGAAGCCGGTGGATATCGCGCTTCTTGGATCAAGAACACGTTCTCGAAACAGAAGAGGAGCGAGCATCGTTCGTCTCGCTTGTATCCGACTCCGGCTTCTATCCCTACGAGTCGTCGAAGGAGGAAATGCAGCAACTGGAGAGCGATCCGGCAGCTGCTGAACGGATTTTCGACGACCTCATGGTTGCCAGGATGAGGGAATGGGCTGCTCTTGCTGAGGAGAGAATCGGCGGACGCGTGCCGATAGCCATCGTCCCGGGAAACGACGATCCTTATACGATCGACCCCGTCCTGGAGGAGTCGAACGCCCTTGAAATGGTCGACGGTCGGTCTGCGCCGGTCCTAGACCGTTACCAGGTCGTGGGGCTTGGAGCGAGCAACGTGACCCCTTGGCGGGCGCCGCGCGATCTACCGGAACATGTTCTATCCCAGAAGATTGCCACCGCGATCGAAGGCGTGGATCGGATGGATCGAGCGATATTCCTGTTCCATTGCCCACCCCAAGGAACGCCGATTGATCAGTGCATCGAGATCGATGAGGATCTTCGCCCCGTCGCCGGAGGCACCCGCACGATCCATGCAGGCAGTACCGCCATACGCGAAGCCATACTCGAGCATCAACCGCTCTTGAGCCTCCACGGTCATATCCATGAAAGCCCTGGGGTGACTAAGCTCGGCAACACTCTGTGTGTGAACGCCGGCAGTGAATACACAGAGGGGACATTGCGGGCCGCAGTCATACAAGTGAGTGAGGAGTCCAAGCCTGCCCACCTCTTCGTGGCCGCTTGAGAAGGGCGGGGGCCGCCCCGACACTTTTCTTAGAGCGCCAACCGTCGATCTGTTCAGCGCGCCCGATGACGTCATCTTGATCCTGGGAGTCCCGCACGAAGCAACCAAGCTCTCCAGGAGGGGAGCTCGAGAAGCTCCCGCTGCGATAAGGGAAGCCACGTGGATGTACCACTTTGCGGTTACGGAGATGGCGGAAGGTGTCGTAGTGGACATCGACGGGGGAACCGAATCGCGATGGAAGGCGGCGCCGCTGGTCGATGCCGGTGACGTTGAACTAGGACCGCAGATCGACGAGAACGTGGCGACGATCCGACAAGCTGCAACGCACGCCGCGAGCGGAGGCCGCTTTCCGGTCTTTCTGGGTGGTGATCATTTCGTGACGTACCCGTTAGCCTCTGGCGTACGAGAGTCGCGAGCGGCCCGCTTCGGCTACCTCCACATCGACATGCACCTCGACCTGGCCGACACGGTGCCGGGTTATGGCACCTATGCCTCTGGTACCCCGGTTCGACGTCTTCTAGAGGATCGGGTAATCGCTCCAGTGTCCTGCGCCATCATCGGAGTCGAGTCGTTCCAGCACAAGAACGAGTGGAGCTATGCGCAGGAGCATCAGATCGACGTGACGAGCGCCAAGCGGCTCCGGCGCGAGGGCATCGAGCAGGTGTTGAACCGCCTTGGCACCAAACTCACCACGGGAACAGAAGGTGTCTACCTCTCGCTGGACATCGACGTGCTCAACAGAACTTTCGCTCCCGGCACCGGAAACGCTGTCGGAACCGAAGGGCTACTACCTGACGAGCTGATGGAGGTGCTGCACCACGTCCGCCAATGGCCGCTCGTAGCCATGGACCTCGTGGAGACGTCCCCGCCCCTCGACCCCAGCGGCCGGACTGCAGGCATGGCGGCGAGTGCCATCCTTAGCGTGCTCCACGAGAGACTCTTCGAGGACATCGGGTGATGCCTCCCTCGTCATTCGTAAGCGGCGAGTTCCACTTCTGGCGCCACCCGCAGGTCTTCTGGGAGCAGATCCTCGACACAATCAAGGACCTCGGATTTCCGGCTGTGGCAACCTTCCTCTGCTGGGACTTCCACGAGGTCGAGGAGGGCATCTTCGACTTCACCGGCAGAACCGCACCCGAGAGAGATATCGGGACGTTCCTGCAGATGTGCCAAGAACGAGACCTAGAGGTTTTCGTACGTCCCGGTCCCATCATTGACAGCGAGTGGCCCAGCCGTGGCCCCACCCCGGACGTCGCCACGCTCGAACGGACTGATCCTAGGTTCCGGAAGCGGGCGGAGGAATGGACTCGTCGCGTCTCGAGGCTCCTTGCTCCATATCAAGCGCCGGACGGCCCTGTGGTGTGGGTCCAGATCGACAACGAGATCTTCTACCCACACTTCACCGAAGCCAGCGCAACCGAGGCGGATGCCGCGTTCCACATCCCCTTCGACGCCGAGCAGGTAAAGCGGGATCTGGGACGCTGGAAGAGTGACCAGTCAACAGATGGAGAACTGGCTGGCCGCGTCGCCGGGTTCCCTGAAGATCCCGCCCCAGGCTTCGCCGACCTCGATCGAGCCGACCAGCGGCTAGCGTTCGACTTCATCACCTGGGTCGTCGAGGATTACATCCGCTGGGTCAGAGACATCATGAGAGCCGAGGGGATCTCAGTTCCGATCACGACGAACATCAAGCAATCTTGTGTGTATCTCGATCCTGGCAGGCTCGGCCGCAGTGTCGACTTCATCGGCTTCAACTTTTACCTCGAGCACTTCGATCAAGACGATCATTTCCACGTCGGGTTTTGGTGGTCCGAGCTCGCGCGGAACCTACTTCGCTACCCGTGGGCCCCCGAGTTCTGGTGCGGAAGGTGGGTCGAAGAAGATGCCGATCCCCGCGTCTTCAAGCACGACCACTACCGCTACGTGATGCTCACGACGATGGCACTTGGGTTCAGAGGCTTCAACTTCTTCATGCTCGTGGACCGAGACGATTGGCACTACAGCCCGGTCACAGGGCTCGGTAAGACGCGGAGAAGCGCAGAGGCTGTGCGCGAGTTGTTGCCCCTTATGCACGATGCAGAGCGGGACGAACGTCTGGCCGAGGTCGGTCTCATTTGGAGCCAGGCCCACCACGATGCTTTCGTCGCGGACAAGTTCGACGACTGGAAGGACCCCTCGGGAATCTGGTGGGAACAGGAAGATCCAAAGGAACTGGCCGCATGGTGGAACACCTTCTCGGCATTCGTGTCAGATGATCATGACTGCAGGCTCATCTGCGATGAGAAAGCATTGGTCGACGCCCCCGTCGTGATCTACGCGGGTCCCGACTGGGCGGAAGGATGGCTGATCGACGGAATCGCCCGCAGGCTCCGTGATGGGTCACCGACAGTGCTCACCGGAGACGCTCCGCTTCACAACGTCCTCGGAACCAGACACAAGCATGCAGACGAGTTCGAAGCTGGCTTCCGGGAACAGGTCCGAGCGGAAGACGTTGTCGAGCATCTCGGCACCCTCGGCTTTGGGTCCAGTGTGAGAGCCCAGCGCCCGCTGCTCACGACGGCGTTCCGCCGAGCAAATGGAAGCGTGTGGCTGTTTGCGATCAACCCATCTCGTCATGAGGTTGAATCCAACCTGGAAATGAGCGACGCTCTCCGTGCCGGGAACGGGTGGCGCCGGCTTACTGGAGAAGGCAAGTTCGATCTGGGGGCCAGCTCAATTTGTCTGCCCGCCAAAAGCGTTCTCCTGCTTGAATCCCTTGACTAGCGCTGGATCGTCGAGCTAACCGCCCGCTCGTTCTGACCAGGGAAACAAACTGCTGTGGAGGATCCGGAAGATGCGATCGAAGATGATCCCCAGCAGGCCGATGAGGAGGATGCCCGCATAAATGCGGTCTGTCCGTAGTCCACGCAGCGACTGCAGGATCATGTAACCAAGACCGCTGTTGGCAGCCAGCAGTTCGGCGACAACCAGATAGGTCCACGCCCATCCCATCGTTATTCGGAGGTTGTCGACGATGCCCGGCATGGTAGCTGGAAGCAATACCTTGCGCACGACCTGCCGCTTGCGGATTCCGAGGGTGTATGCGGTGTGGAGCATCTCCTTCTTCACCATTGCGGCTACGTCAGCAACCATGAGGACAAGTTGAAAAAATGTCCCATAGAAGATGATCGATATCTTCGACACGTCGCCGATCCCAATCAGCAGGATGAACAGCGGCACCAAAGCCGTCACCGGGAGGTATCGGATAAACCCCACGGGAGGTTCGAGCGCCGCCTCGATTGAGGCAAACGTCCCCATAAGGATCCCGATTGGTATGGCAACCGCTGCAGCAATCACAAAACCTGTCACGACCACGTAGGTGCTCACCCAGATGTCGGTAAAGAGCGTCCCTTGCTGGTGCATCTCCCCAATTGCGGCGACGATCGCCGAGGGGCTGGGCACGAACAGGGGGTCAACGAACCCACCGTACGTCGCGACGCTCCATCCTCCGAGGATGAGAGACATCGCCGTCAATGCGATAAGGCGATAAGACCGACGCGAAATAGGTTCGCGCGGCTCGAAGTACTTGCCTAGGCCCGGTCGACGGCGTCCATCCGAAGACGCCGACCGGGGCCGCACGATGCCAGCAGTGACGCCCCCCTCCCTCATTTACTCCCACCAACCAGCGCGCCCTGTTTAGCCTCGTCGTGGATGAGCTGCACAATCCGTCTCTTGCCCTCCATGAAGGATTGGGTGGTCAGCATCGACCAATCGCGAGGCCGCGGCATCGCAACATCCATCTCCTCACGGATGCGCCCTGGCCGCGCGCTCATGACCAGGACACGATCCGCGAGGAACAAGGCTTCATCAATGTCGTGCGTAACGAAAAGAATCGTCTTTCGCTCTTGCTCCCAAGTCGATAGCAACAACTCCTGCATGATCGACCGGGTCTGTGCGTCTAACGCTCCGAACGGCTCATCCATAAGGATCACCTCGGGGTCATTCGCAAGTGCCCGTGCGATCGCGACACGCTGCCGCATCCCGCCCGACAGGGCCTTCGGATAAGCATCTTCGAACTCCTCCAAGCCAACGACACTTATGAAGTGCCGGCTGATCTCGGTTCTCTCTGTGCTTTTCAGGCTCCGGAAGCGTGATCCGAATTCCACGTTCTCTCGCACCGTCAACCAGGGAAAGAGCGTGTATGACTGAAAGACCATGCCTCGAGACTTGCTAGGGCCGACGATCTCCTGACCGTCGAGCTTGATTGATCCACTGGACGGCTGCATTAACCCAGCTATGAGCCGCAGAAGAGTCGACTTCCCGCATCCGGAGGTTCCGACGAGAACGCACAGCTCGTTTTCGCGTACGACGAGCGACACGTGATCAAGAGCTGCCAGAGCGCGGCCCCTGCGCCCTTCGTAAACAAGCGAGACGTCATCGACCGTTAGCTTGGGAGGCGTTGTCATCAACTGCGGAACCGGGTGAAGATCATGAGGCTACTTGACGAACTCATCGGTTATGAAGTCAGTGGCAGGCGGGAGCCCCTCCAGATCCTTGATTCGGCCCCAGATATCGACGGCGTTCGAGGTCGTTTCTTCGATCTGCGTCCCCTCAGCGGCTGGATCGGAGAAGTACTCCTGGTTGTCCTGCTCGTCGAGGAACGTCACGTACTGGAGCGTCTCCTCGAAAGCCTTCGGGTCCTTCAAAAAACCGCCGACGCCCGCGGCCATGATCTCGATCGATTCCTCCGGATTCTCCTCGTAATACTCGAGAGCTTTGTAGTAGGCGTCGACCACCGCTTGGATGTCATCGGGCCGTGATTCGATGACCTCCTTCGAGAACATTAGAACGTCGGTGATCAACCCTGGGGTCTCCCGAGTGTCAAGAAGAACGTGTGTGTTATCGCCGTTCCGAACTTCCGAGAGGAAGGGCTCGTAGGTGACGGCGGCATCGATGCGCCCAGCCAGCAACGCTGCTCCTGCATCGCTGCCGAGCATCTCTACGTGCTCGACATCCTCATCGGTCATCCCCTCGCGCTCGAGCATGACGTTGAAGAAGAACTCCGCTGTTGCGCCGGTCTCGTAGCCCACTTTCTTACCGGCGAGGTCACTGATGCTCTGGATATCGGTCGTCGCGCCGATCCCGTCTCCGCCTTGCGAGTCATCGAGCGCAAGAACCATCTGATAATCCACGTTCGGGATGTGGTAGCTGATGGCGGCGTCGACGACGTTGGCAATGCCGTCGACACGTCCAGCGGCGAGGGCGGCGAACTGCTGCTTGAAGTCCGTTTGAGTTATGAGCTCGACCTCCACGCCCTCTTCTTCAAAAAACCCTTTGTCCCGAGCGAGATACAGCGGGCCGTACCCGACCCAGACGGTCGAGGTAATTCGCAAAGGACCGGCGTCTTCGCCACCTCCCGGGGCTGAAGATCCCGTATCACCGCCGGCGCAGCCGGCGGTGATCAGGGAGAGAACCATGATGAGGCCGAGGGACCGCCTGACTCGGTGAAGCGAGGATTTCCTTGATGCACGCTGCACTTTGTTCCCTCCCGCGTTGACAACAGCAATCGGTTCCGGGAAGCTTACCGGAAACGTTTCCAGCATAGGCAGCGGACTTCGCTGCCGTCAAGGAGGTTGCGTGACTACTGCAGGATTCGGCCCCCGCGGGCTAGAGATAGACGGCCAGGCGGTACCGATCGCCGGAGGAGAATTCCACTACTGGCGCCACAACCACCTGTACTGGGAACCCACGCTCGATCTGATGCGGGACGCCGGTGTCGAGCTCGTTTCCACCTTCGTCTGCTGGGACTTTCACGAGATAGAACGAGGCCGCTACGACTTCGTTGGCGAGACCAACGGAAGCCGCAACCTTCTGGGCTTTCTCGATGCTTGCGCTGATCGGAGCCTAAGGGTCATCGCGCGCCCGGGCCCGTACATCGACGCCGAGTGGATCACTCGGGGTCCCGCCCCCGACGTCGCCACGCTCGAGCGACTGGATCCGCAGTATCTCGAACGGGCTGGGGAATGGATCGACGCAGTGGGTGACGCGCTCGCGCCGTATCAGGTCACACGCGGTGGTCCGATCGCCCTGCTGGCGATCGATAACGAAGTTTACTTTCCCTACACAAGCGACCCGGAGGTGTTCGACGTAGATGGCGACATCCTCGTCCCCTACAACGAGAAGATCGTCCTCGCCCAGTTCTCCGAGTGGCTGAGCAAGCGATACGAAAACCCGGAGGCGATGGACGAATCCTGGGGAACGTCTCATGGCACCTTTGCGGTACCGACACCACGCTTCGGCAAGCACATGAGCAAACGCGAAGCCCTTGATTGCTTTGACTTCATCAACGACCGCTGTCGAACATTCATCGATTGGGCGATCGACCGGTACAGGTCGGCCGGATTTGATATTCCCGCGTATACGAACCAGAAGCAGATGCTGACCTACCTCGACTGGCCGGATATAGGAGCCAGTCTCGAGTCCTCGGGCCTGAACTTGTGCATGCCTAACCTGCTGCCGAGGCAGCAGCTAGCAGCCATGAGCTGGTTTTGCCGAATCCAGCGATCCCGGCAACCCTTCACTTGGAGTCCCGAATACCAGGGGGGTTGGATCGGGTTCGATGAATACTTCGGGGTCATCACTCCAGAACACTGCGAGTACATGCCCCTGCTCGGTATGGCATACGGCATCAGGGGCATGAGCTTTTTCATGTTCGTCGAGAGAGACGACTGGAACTGGAGTCCCATCAATTCGCACGCCAAACCTCGGCGCGATCGGTTGCGGGCCTTCGAAGGAGCATTGGCAGTGCTCAAGCAGCTTGATCTAGACGACGAACAGCTAGGTGATATCGGACTGATCTGGTCTCTGCGGCAGCAACAACTCTTCCTGGCGGACCAAGACGGCGACTGGACGGACCTCTTCAAAGGCTGGTTGAGGTTGGATGACCCGAAAGAGGTTCAGCCGTGGTGGCAATGCTTCAGCCGGTTGGAGAGTGAGGACTGGGACTTCCGCATTTACGATCCTGCCGCGGGGAAGCCCGCGCCGGCCGTGATGATCTGGTGCGGAACCGAGGGCGTCGAACGGACCGAGGTTGGAGTTATGGTCGACGCAATCAAGGTTGGAAGCGTCCTTCTGGCTGTCACGCCTCTACCAACGACGGATCCGGCAGGAGAGAAAGACCAGCGGATCGCCGATCTGTGGGGGCAGGCACGGGAAACCGGGAGGGTCCACCAGGTCTCGCTATCGCAACTAGCACCCTCGCTCGCCCAGACCAAAGCGAAGAGATACGTAACGACGTCGGGCGGCAACGTCCGAAGCATGGCCTACAAAGGCGACTCTGGCACGACCGTGTTCGTCATCAACAACGACGTGTTCGAACAAGCTACAACGCTGGCGCTCCATGGAGAACTCGTCGAGGACCTAGGCACAGTGAGAGACCTGTGGGACGGCTCGCTCGTGGAGAAAGATCTTCAGGCCCCCGAGTTGCCGTTGACCCTCAAACCGAAGTCCGTTCGGGTCCTGCGCTTTGAAAATTCCTAAATTTGCGCGTCCTCGTCGCGCCTGACAAATTCAAGGGCACACTCACCGCGCGCGAGGCCGCAGAGGCGATGGCGGACGGCGTCAAAGACGCTAATCCGCGAGCAGAGGTCATTCTTCACCCCATGGCAGATGGAGGAGAAGGCACAATTGACGTCCTCGCAGCGAAGAACCGCCTGCACGTAGAGCGCGTAATAGTCACCGGAGCACGGGGTGCGCCGATAGAAGCACCGTTAGCGATCCTTGAAGACGGCACTGCCGTAGTGGAGACCGCGACGACGTCGGGCGCGGGCGCACATCAAATGCGTCCGGACGCCTTGACTTCTTTCTCGCTTGGCACAGGTCAGCTGATCCGAGCAGCCGTAGAGCGCGGATGTCAGAAGGTCCTCGTCGGCGTAGGGGGCACCGTTACGACCGACGGCGGCACGGGCGCCGCGACAGCCTTTGGATGGAGGTTCCTAGACCGCGGGGGTCGAGAGCTTCCTCGAGGTGGCGGCGCGTTGGGCCGGCTGGCCAGAATTGAGCCACCATCGAACCCTCTCTCGCAAGACATACGAATCGAGGCCGCTACCGACGTTTCCAGCCGTCTCGTAGGCGCGGGGGGAGCCGCTCGGATGTTTGCTCGGCAGAAAGGCGCTTCTCGTGCCGACATCTGGCGCCTGGAACATGGTCTGCGCCGTCTCGCGCGACACATATCCCACGATGTCGGGATCGAGGGTGTCGCACGCATGCCCGGTGCGGGCGCAGGAGGAGGGCTCGGCGCGGGCCTCGTTGCTTTCTTGGGGGCATCCCTATTCTCCGGATTTGATTCCGTGGCCCGTGTCACCCAACTCGAGAAATCGTTGGACAACGTCACGTTGGTGGTGACGGGTGAGGGCCACTTAGACCGGCAGTCTCTCGCAGGAAAGGTTCCGGTCAGTGTGGCGCAACTCGCGGGTCAGCACGATATCCCATGCATCGCAGTGGTCGGCCGCGTGTCTTTGAACAAGGACGAGCTCGACAAAGCGGGCTTCGCAAGCGCTGTCTCGATCGCGGAAGCGGCAGGGACGAGGCGCGCGTTCGATGACCCAGGACGTGCCCTTCGGATCACCACGGCAATGCTGCTCCTCCAGGGGGACCTACACGGCTCCGGACGACAGCATCACGAGCCCGACGACCGTTCCACACACTCCCGCAGTCTGGGATCGCGACATCGTTTCACCAAGTAGTCGGCGGGCGAGGAGGATGGTAAGCACCGGATATAGAGATCCCAACATTGCGACGATACTCAAACGGCCGTATTGCGTCGACACGCTGTAGAGCAAGTTTGCCGCGGTATCAATCAAGCCGATAGCGACCGATGGGGCTAGAGCCCCCGAAGGCTGGATTTTGGGAACTCGATTGAACAAACGGAGACCGATAATGGCAAGCACAAGAAGGCCGGCCGATGTGGACCGGAACGTAAAAACCGCCCAGTAGGCGTCACCCGTGCTCGCCCTTTCCAACGCCACCAGCAACGTACCAATGCCTAGAGCGGCCATAATTCCGAGCCCTACACCGCTTCTCCCGCCCGCTGACGAGGCATCTGCGGCACGAGAGACGAAGATCACGCCGGCGAAGGCGAGGAACAGCCCTGTAGCCTCCAGGATGCTAAGGCCTTCGCCCGATCCGAGACCGACCGCCACGGGCACCACCACGGACGTCGCCGCAAGCGGCGCGACAACTCCCATCCGGCTGTAAGCGAGCCCGGCGTAGAGGGCCGTGAGGCCAACCGATCCTGCGACACCACCCGCCACACCGAAGATCAGGTATCTCAGTGGCGGCATCGAAATGCCCGCTACGCCGATGAGAATCGCCATAGCCGTCGCACCCGCCACTTGTGAAAGCACTGCAACAGCCAAGACGGGATGCTTCTTAGCCGTGACCCCGCCCAGGAAGTCTGCGACGCCCCAGCACGCCGCCGCCGCTAGCGCCAGCGAATACGCGAGCATTCAGCCCAACTCTCTTGAGTCTAGGTTCCAAATCGTGTGATGACGGGCCAGCACGATTCTCACGACAGCATGATGTTACGAGCATCAGGAACGCTTCCGGTGCCTTATAGCACTCGAGCCAGATGTAATACGTGCTAGAGCAGATTGGTCAATGGCGATCCGGAGGATCGAACTCATAGACTCGTATCGGACTCATAGTCCGTGTATCGGACTCAATACGTGATGCGGCAGCTTGGGTCACTCAGGCTGGCGGACAATCATCACGCGGAGAGTGCCTGTTGTCGAAGACTTAGTGACGGTGCACCTTTTCCTTCACCGCGCCAGTGCAAACGTGACGCTTTGAAGGATCAGGGTCGGCATGCGCAGTTCGCGGGGCGATCGCACGGTACCGGCC
>JALZBR010000148.1 GCA_030863485.1 Actinomycetota bacterium | reverse complement strand
CGTCGACGACAACGGAGCCGAGCCCGTCGGCGGCCACGGGCGAGATCTTGGCCCAGACCACGTCCCGATGCGGCGACGTATGGCAACGGGCTCGGGCTTCGAGCTCTCGACGCTGCTCAGTGTTGAGGTCGAGGACGTATGGACTCTTCGTGGGCATCGGCACAGCTACTTTGAGGGGCCAGTACGTCGCGCCACGCCTGGTTACTGATCGCATTTCCACCCTGCATTCATGGTGGGATGTACTGAGGACGGTGACATCCCGACTGGAGAACGCCAACCTTCGGATCCGGGCCCGATTCACACGCGCTGCGGCGTGCGAAGGCGCCCGACATCAGCTACCTCGACGTGGCGGGCGATGTCAGTCGGGGAGACATCCTGACGAGGCGGTCATCGTCGACCGCGATCGCACGGCCATCGGAGCTTCGTCACGCTGCGACGCTGTGGTGGCACGTTCTTGATCCGGTTGAGCGGGATCAACCCTGACCCCCGAGCAGTACCAGCCAGAGGCCCCCGTAGCCGGCTCCGATGACCACCTGAAGGAGACCGAGGCCGACGAGCAGCCAGCTCCCGACCGCGGTGGCCGTCAAGGACGCGCAGGAACGCCCGCAATGTGCGGCCACCGTCGAGAGGGCCGCCGGCATCAGGTTGAAGACGACCAAGGAAGCTGGTTGATGATCGCCAGCCATCAGCTTCCTCGCGCCTTTCACCGCGTCCGCCCCTCGAGGAACGAACGCAGCGCCCGCCACGCGAGAAATCCAACGACGGCGCCCACGACGACCAGGATAAGGATGACCCACCCTGCAACCTCGAGTAGCTCGCCGAGGAAGCCGCCGGCAGCGGCTACGACGACGATCAGCAGAACGAGGAGGAACGTCGTCACCCTGTCTCCTTTGACGTGTGCAAGGCTCTTCACGACCCAGAGCGGTGTACCCACCGCAAGGGAGGTGTATCCAGGGCGTGCTCGGAGGCACGATAGCGACAGTGTGACCGAGTTGCAGGGAAGCGCAATCCACCCTCGGCCATGGCTCTATGTCAGACGCAACTCGGGAATCGACGACGAGTACAGGGTTCCGGCGCCAAGATCGCCCGCCCAGCAGAAGGGCCGATCCTCTCGGACCGGCCCTGACCTGCGCTTTCCTGCTCTGGGGTTGGTGGCGGGGGCGGGATTTGGACCCACGACCTTCGGGTTATGAGAGGCCCCCCATTGGTCAAGCCTCTGGTCGTGCAAGCGGCGTTAGTCCAGCTCAACAGGGGTGCCTTCCACTCGTTGGTCCGCTCCGACGCGGCTTCGTCCAGCCCGTGCGTGCGAGTTGCGATGACAAATCTGATGACAAGCGCGAGCGACCGACAGCTCGCTCAGCCGTTCCAGCACAGCGCGAGTGTCCGTAGCCGCCACGACCCGCAGCCTCAGGCTGGGCCGTCTCACCCACCAGCTTCAGCAGAGCTACACCGTGGACGCTCACTCCAGCTGCCTGAGACAACCTCCGCTCCTTCGGAGCTTCGCCCCGACCGCTGGCGCCGAACCCGTCGGGCGTATGGCACCCGCATTTCACCCCGGAGACCGTGAGGTAGCCGACCATCCACCATGCGGGTCAGGGACCCCGCCATCTTCGTGGCTGTCTGACGGCTACGAGGACGGGAGACCGCTGACGATGCGCGACGGTACCGGGCTGGCGGACTTCTGGGACTCGACGGATTCCGGGTGCTCCAGATGGTCGAGAGAGAAGCCGAGGTGGTCATTATGTCGGGATCATCGTCGGCGTGGCGGGCTGCGGACGGTGCGGCACCCGCGCCGAGGCGCAGGACCGCAAGGCCGTCGACATTCGCGACCTCGACTGCTTCGGGCGATGGAGAGCTCTGGGCTCGATCCCCGGATAGAGGAGCGCTCCTTCTATCACTTCGCCTTGAGGCGCTCGATCTCGCGCCGTCGCCTCGGTGGGTCTCGGGGCGACAGCGTTCCGTTCCTCATCAAATAGATACGATCTTCTTTCCACAGATTGGGCCGCGATAGCTCTCTGAGAATATCGCTACAGTCCTGACATACCCTTTTCGCTACTCGGGCGTACTGCAGTGGGTCCGCGCCTAACATAGCGACGCGCTCCCGCACCGAAGGCGGAATATCGAGGAGATTTACCAAGCGAGACACTTCATAAAAAGAGCGTTCGTACGCGCGCTTGGCGTCCTCCTTGTCCTGCAGGTCATCAGAACTGGGGTCGCTCTTGCCACCATCGTGCAACTCGATGGCACGGAATAAGGCGGCGTCATCTCGATGTGTCTCAAGCGCCCCGCGTAACTCCCCCCACTCAGCGTAGGCATCGACTCGACGCAATCGACGCGCGGCAAAGTGCAGCAGAACGCCGAGGAAAGTAAGGACCAGACCCAATAGCCCAAGTACAAGGGTCACGGCAAGTCCCTCACGAGACTACTATCGGACGGCGGCCCGACAAGTTGATCAACGTGTTCTAGCATGTCGGCCCGGCGTTTGACCCGTCGCTGTCTCCCCAAGGCAAAGCCCCAAAAGCGTCGATCCGGCGGGAACCGACCAACACGAGCAATGTATCGCAGATCCCGGAGCCGTTCACGGTACAGGATCGGATGCCGAACCGGGCTTGGTCGTGGTGCCCAAATCGAGAGATTGACGCACGTAATGCAGCGAAGTAACGGCTCCCTAGCGTCCAGGCCGAAGAGAGTCGTACCTGGGGTAGACCACAAGACGTCTGGAGACGGAACCGCGTTGGCACACACACCCGGGGTTGGGCCGGCCGCGATCGTTCGGGAGAACGCCTCTGACGCCTCAATAAGTGCTTGACGCTGATCCCAGGCGAGTTCCTGCAAGTGCTCCGTCGCCTCTCCCAGTTGTATCGCCTGTCGCAACCGCTGGGCGGTGGCTGTCAGCTGCATCCCACGATCGAATACCCTGACTGCGTCAGCGCGAATGTTCCGCAGACGCTTGCTATGCACCTTCCGACGCTCCAGGATATAGTCCTTGACCCCTGCGGCGAACACGGGCACACCAACCGCCGTGCTCACCCACGCCAGGAGTAGATCAAGATTCATCGGCACCACAACCTCGGACGCCCGAAGCGGGCCGCAACCAACGATCGAAGTTCTTTTCGGCACGTTTCTGCCTCTGCCTTGTCAACTTCGTCATCCTTGTCGTGAACCGCCGATTCCATCGCCAAGGATAATGCCTGCCCCGAAGAGTCTTCCGAGCACAGAACACAGAACCAGCCTGGGTGGAAGTGGACAAAAAGCGGCTCACCGGAAATCGATCGTGGGAAACAAGATCCTGCCGCGTCGATGATGTCCTGCCAGCTTCCGTCCTATTGAGGAACTCATCTGCGTTCCTGCCTTGCCCGCTCAGATACGCGTCACTCGGCATGTGGTTTCCTGCGCGGGTCACTTGCACTTACGTCATCAACTTCGCGAAGCGGACCTTCCATGTTGTCCCCCACTCAAGGTCCCTGTGACCGAGCCACCCCCTTCGAGCGCCACTCTGGCCACGCCGATGCCGACCGCCGCCTCCCGTACGCATCCAGCGAGCGCTCGGCGACTTCGGCTGAAGCGGTTGAGGAGCACCACCCACCCTCGTCGCGGGCGCTAAGCATGTCCAGAACCCGGCGCGTCACCCCGTCGGTCCTTCTCGGCGGCAGCACCCGGGACGAGATTCGATCGAGCAACGCATCTCGAAACGCTCAGCCGTCCTTGCTTATTGACGGTGTGGCGCTTACTTCTTAGAACGACCATAGACGGGGCGGCATGCCCTCCTTTATACTGGTCGTCGGCAGCTCGCCGTAACGAAACCAGGCAGGGGAGGCCAGCAATGGCTCAGCTTACTGAACCGTGGCTTCATCAGTTCTATGACGACTTCATCAAGGGTGGTATTGGTTCGATAATTGACCGCATCGATGACGACGCCGTCATGCACATCTTCGGCAACAAGAGCCCGCTGGCTGGTGAATGGCGGGGAAAGTACGGGTTCAACGACTTCTTCCGCCAGCTTTTCGACATGTCCGACGGTACCTTCGAACTCTCGGTGCGAAGGCTCGAAGTCGCCGGCGAGCAGCTCGGCGTGATCTATGCCCATGAGCGCGCCCGGCGTAGTGGCAGAACGTACGAGGTCGAGCCCGTGCACATCTGGCAGGTGAAGAACGGTCTCGCGACCGAGTTCTGGCGCTGCTCCCCGGACACGCAAGCCGACGACGAGTTCTGGTCCTGATAGTCGGGTCGGGGACTCAGCATGGAAGCGCGGCATGTTGCGTCCGGGCGGTTACTGATCGATTCCAAGCCCGCGCCAAATCAGGCCCTACGCGTCTGAGTGGGGACCGCACTTCGGAACGCCGCGACGCGGCTGTGGCACGTGCCGCCCCCGCAGGCCAACCGCACCAGTCCTGACCAGCCCAAACATCGGCACGGAGGGAATGGAGCTCCCGCCGTGACCTGGCCGCCGCTACTCCCTCTGTGCCGCTTGTCCCCACTCCAACGCGAAGCGCCCCAAATCAACCGGCTGACCCAGCTGTGCCGCTTGGGAGCCGGAAGCAGCTGAAGCGAGGTGATCGTGCTCGGCAGCGCCTCCCTGGGTGAGCTCGTTGGCAGATCCTGTCCTGGCGGCTAGCGATGAGCGGGCGTGTCGTCATCGCTAAGGACGGCGACGACGGTTAGAGACCCCAACTGGGCATTCTCAGGGTCTTTGTCTTAAGCAAACAGCGGGCTCGAGAAGGAGTGCCGCATGACCAACCAATCGTCGGATTATGAAGCGTTGGGACCGATCCCTCGCTGTTCGAAGTGCAAGAACTAAGTACGACGCCAGTGAAGGAAACAGCGCTGGCGGCAACCGGAACCGGGGACGTACAGGTCCGCGGCCGCGCGAGATCGAGCGTGAGTTCGGCCGCTTGACGCACGAGTGGACCATGCTGCCCTTCGGGTGCGCAGGATCGAGCGCGTGGCTCTCCATGTCGACCTGACGATCCTCGGCCGACTTGCCTCGGCGCTTGCCGACGCGAGAGCGGTTCCCCTTGCGGCCTAGCGCCCGTACCGCTCACTGGGCGTCGGAACAGCCAAGGGCGAGTCGCGCCCCAGCCTTGGTTCGCTCCCCAACCTTGCCTGAGGTAGGCATTTTCGCGCCGTCGAAGGGTAGAGGACCACCCGTACCGTCACGTCGAAAGCCCGTCGTCGAGTTTCGCAGTTGTTCCGCCGAGCCCTCCTAGACGGCACTGGGCCTAGTCAGGTCGTAGCAACCGATCCCTGTTGAGCGCCGCCTCAGACCGCTGTGACCGATATGAGATGCCGATCTTTCCCACTTCCTCCAGTGTCGCAGACCCTCGCGCTGACTGGTATCCCGCGGCGTCTGGTCGTTGAACGATCCGGGCCGAGCGGGTCCACTCGCGGATCGCCGGAACGGGTGTGACCTCGATGTGACAGAGGACTCGCACTACGAATGACACGGCCGCCGCCTGATCGTCTGCGATCATCGTGGACGAGCAGACAACAGGAGGGACGGTCATGGCCAAGAAGGCCGCGACGGCGAGGAAACGGCAACGGGAGATGAGCGAGGAGCACAAGGCAGCCTTGGCGGAGGGACGAGAGCAGGGACGGGTCGTGCGGCGATACCTAGAGGCCCTGGAATC
>JALZBR010000109.1 GCA_030863485.1 Actinomycetota bacterium | reverse complement strand
TAATGGTTGCCGAAATCATCGGTAACGACCCTCTTGGAGAAAGCGTGCTGGAGACGACTCTCGACGCTCGTAAGCGCTTGCTTAAGAAGGATGCTCGCTTTGTCCCGACCCGGATCAGGATCTTCGGCCTACCCGTAACCATCCCTCAGGAGGAGCAGACAAAGCGCCTCCCTACTCGGGAAAACATCCAGAATTGGAAAGCCTGGTACGAGGCTGACTTCGAACCGCTGCTGAGCGCGGTCGGAGAGACAGAGCGGTTCTTCGCAAAGCCGGAGACCGCGCGAGCCTGGCTCCCGCTAGCCGATCCTCTGTTGCTCGCAGTCATCGAACCCGCAAGCTTCGAGCAGCTCCAAATCGATACTCGGCAAGAGAGCGTAACGCACTCATCCGGCGAACTCAGTGCCGTGCTCGTCTACTTCGAATTAGAGCTGGCACCCGGAATTTCGCTGTCAACTCATCCTCACAAGTGCAGTGAGGGGAATCATTGGCGAAACGCCGTCTGGTCTTTGATGAAGCCTATCTATGCGAGCGCAGGTGAGAGGTTCAGCCTGAGGTATGCATATCGGGTTCCAGGGACACCCAACGGAATCCATTTCCTCCCCGGCTGATTCCTTTGGCATTGGACCAGTCACGTCTCTAGCCAACTTTCTCTGGCCCACTCGATGGTCGTCGAGAGACCTTCGATGAGAGGTACCTCGGGCTCCCAGCCCAGCTCACGACGAGCGAGCGTGATGTCCGGGCAGCGCACCTCCGGATCGTTTACCGGACGTTCGGTGAAGAGGAGCTCGGAGTCGGTCGCCGCCAGTGAGACGATGAGCTCGGCGAGCTCGAGGATCTTGACCTCCTCCGGGTTGCCGAGGTTGAGCGGCCCGAGGTAGTCGGACGCAAGGAAGCGCCAGATTCCTTCCACGAGGTCGTCGACGAAACAAAGAGAGCGCGTCTGAGTGCCGTCGCCGTGCACGGTCAAGGGCTCCCCCCGCAGCGCCTGATCCATGAACGTTGGAACGGCCCTGCCGTCCTGCCTCCTCATCCTCGGGCCGTAAGTGTTGAAGATCCGCACCAGCTTTACTGGAATCCCGTGCACGCGGTGATAGGCCATGGCGATCGCCTCCGCGTAGCGCTTCGCTTCGTCGTACACGCTTCTCGGCCCCACGGGGTTGACGTTCCCCCAATAGCTCTCCGGCTGAGGATGAACCTTGGGGTCTCCGTATACCTCGGACGTCGATGCCATCATCAGGCCGGCTCCCTTGTCCTTGGCAAGCCCGAGAGCCCTGTAGGTGCCGAAAGCCCCCACCTTCAAAGTCGCGATTGGGTGCTCCAGATAGTCGATCGGAGAAGCAGGCGATGCGAAGTGCAAAACCCAATCAACGGGTCCCGGCACGAACAAGTAGTTGCTCACGTCATAACGCTCGAAGCGAAAGCGCTCGTGGGTGAGGACCTTGGACAGGTTGTCCGGGCTCCCGGTTATGAGCGAGTCGAAGCAAACGACGTCCCAGCCTTCGGCGAGCAACCTCTCGCAGAGATGGGAGCCCAGAAAGCCGGCCCCTCCGGTCAGCACCGCTCTAGGCATACACGCTCGAGCCTCTAGTGGACGGGAGGGCGTCCCGTTGGGTAATAGGAGAAGCCGGCCACGCGCATTTGCTCGGGATTGAACAGGTTTCGCCCGTCCACGACGATCGCATACGCCATCTGCCCCTTCAGCTTCACCAGATCGAGCTTACGGAACTCGTCCCACTCCGTGCAGAGCACCAGGCAGTGAGACCCCGCGGTGGCTTCATACGGATCGGGGGCGATCTCGAGCTCGGGCACCTCCGCCTTGGCGTTCGCGGAGGCCTGAGGGTCGTAGCCGACTACCCGGGCGCCTTGATCGAGCAAGCGACGGGCGAGCGCCAGCGCGGGAGCGGCGCGCACGTCGTCCGTACCCGGCTTGAAAGCCAGCCCCAGCAGGGCGATCCTCTTGTCTTCGAGGTTCCAGAGCGCATCCTTGATCTTCTCTTCCGCGGCATCGACCGCTTCGTCGTTGATGCGGCAGACCTCATCGAGCAGAGGAAACGAGTAGCCGAGCCGGGCGGCGAGTCTCTCGAACGCCCGCAGGTCCTTCGGAAAGCACGAACCCCCGTAGCCCAGCCCGGCGTCCAGAAAGGCGCGCCCGATCCGCGGGTCCGCCCCCATGACCTCGGCCACGAACACGACATCCGCCCCGGACCTCTCGCAGATGCGGGCGAGGGCGTTGGCGAAGGAGATCTTGAGGGCAAGAAACGCGTTGCACGCGTGCTTGGCAAGCTCGGCGGTGTGGATGTCGGTCTCGATCAGCGGACAACCATCCGCGATCAGCTGCGCGTAGAGGCTGCGCATGACCTCGAAGGGCCAGCCCGCCTCCGCCCCTATGAGGATGCGATCGGGATTGAGCGAATCCTCGAGCGCCCTTCCCTCGCGCAGGAACTCGGGGTTCGAAACGACTTCCAGGTTGACGGCGAAGTCCGGTCTCTCGCGCTGCAGCGTGCGCCTGAGTCGCTGCGCGGTTCCGGCGGGCACCGTGGACTTCTCGACGATGACGGTCTGGCCGGTGGCATGACGAGCTACCTCACGAGCCGCCGCCTCCACCGCCTTGAGGTTGGCCTCGCCTGAAACCCTGGGCGGGGTCCCGACGCAGATGAAGACGACCTCGGCCCCGGCGATGGCCTCGTGTGCGTCGGAGCTGAAGAGGAGCCTGCCCGAGGCCGTCTCTTCGTGAAGGAGCTCGTCGAGCCCGGGCTCGAAGAACGGAGTCGTACCCGCCTTGAGCATGGCGACCTTCTCGTGGTCGGAGTCCGTCCCGACGACCTGATGACCCAGCGCCGCCAGCGAGACGCACGTCGACAGGCCGACATGGCCCGTCCCGATAACCCCTACTTGCATCGTCCGTTTCCTCCCGGAGCCCCAGCCCCGCTAGCCGTACAGGATCTCGCCGACAGGTGCCTGAGAGGCGACTGGATCGGGCCGCCACAGCTTGAGCGCTTGAAGGCACAACAGCGCCAGGTAGGCAGAGTTGAGCAAGACATATCTTCTCCACAAGCGACGAGGGTCCTGCAGGAGCCGATAGAGCCACTGCAGGCCGACCCGCTGCATCAACGCTGGAGGCTCCTTGAGGAGACCCGCGAGATAGTCGAAGGCGGCGCCCACGGCAAGCACCGGCATGCTCAGGGCGTCGCGGTACTCGTAGGCGAACACCTCCTGGCGCGGGCATCCCAGTCCCACGAAGGTGATCCTCGCCCCCGAGGCCCTGATGCGCTCGACTATCCGATCGCGCTCGCTGCCGGTGGTTCGCCGGAACAGCGACGGCTGTCTTCCCGCGACGATCAAATCAGGAAAAAGCTCTCTGAGCCTGACCTCGAGCCGCTCGAGCACGGCCTCCCGGCTGCCGTAGAAGTAGACGGGCAAGCCTTCGCCCGCAGCCGCGCGGCAGACCTCCAGAGTCAGAGTCGGTCCGTACACGCGGTCGCTCAGGCTCGTTCTGTGCAGCAGGTTGAGCGCCCAACGAACCGGCTGGCCGTCCGGGGTGACGAGATCGAGGTGGTTGAGCCGGTAACGCTGCCCCGGGTCGCCGACGCCCGTCATGACCCCGTGCACGGCAAGCGCGCTCACCGAGAAGCCGGCTCCGGCCCTGGCTGCCGTCACGATCTTGTCCACGGCCGCTTCGTAGTCCACGGCGTCGACCAGCACACCGAGGACGTTGCGCTTTCCCTCGTCTTTCACGCCTTCCACCGGTCCCAATTGAACTCATAGATCTCTTTGAGGATGCGTTCGACGCCGTATTCAAGCTGCCAATCCGGATAATGCGACTGGAACTTCGAGTTGTCGCCGATCCACCATATGTGGTCGCCCCTGCGATTCGCCTCCTCGTAAGACCAACTCAGCTCCTGACCGGCGATCTCCTCGCTCATCTGAATCGCTTCGAGGACCGAGCAATTGCTGAAACGTCCTCCCCCAATGTTGTAAACCTCCGCGGAACGCGGCTTATTGAAGAACTCGTGAAAGGCCGCGATCAAATCGTTGCTGTGAATAGCGTCCCGCACCTGTTTGCCCTTGTAACCAAAGACGGTGTAATGCGTGCGGGTCATGGCGCAGCGCATGACGTAGCCGAGAAATCCGTGCAGCTGGGTGGCCGAGTGCAGCGGTCCCGTCAGCGTCCCGCCGCGAAAGCAGGCCGTCTTGAGGCCAAAGTACCTGCCGTACTCCTGAACGAGCACGTCGGCGGCGAGCTTGGACGCCCCGAAGAGGCTGTGCAGGCAGCTGTCCACGGACATGTCCTCGCGAATGCCGTTTGCATAGGTGTGGCTCGCCTCGATCTCATAACGCGTCTCGAGCTCGATCAGGGGCAGCTCGTTGGGACGGTCGCCGTAGACCTTGTTGGTCGACAGGAAGATGAAGGGAGCCTCCGGGGCGTGTCGACGAGTGGCCTCGAGGAAGTTGAGGGTGCCCCCGGCGTTGATGTCGAAATCGGTGAAGGGTTCCTTGGCCGCCCAATCGTGGGAGGGCTGGGCGGCGGCGTGGATGACGAGGTCGACGTTGTTGCGGTATTTCTGGAATATCGAAACGACGCCGTCTCGGTCCCGGATGTCCGCGTCGTGGTGTCTATAACGGGCCCCCAACCTCGTGGTCAGGCGCTCGACGTTCCACCTGGTCGAGGCCTCCTCGCCGAAGAAGATGCTGCGCATGTCGTTGTCGATTCCGACGACCTCGGCCCCGAGCTCCCCGAAGTATTCCGACGCCTCGGAACCGATGAGGCCGGCCGAGCCGGAGATCACGACCACGCCCATCTCAAAAAGTTAGATCAACCAATTCCTGGGTGCAAGACGCCGCGAGCGCGCTGGGGGTCTCGACACGCACAACTGTCCTCGCAAAGCTCGGGCGGGCTCAATAAGCGCCTTGACGCGTGAAGACCGCGCCGAAGGTCTTAAGCAAGATGTAGAGGTCGAGCGCCGGAGACCAGTTCTCGATGTAGAAGAGGTCCATCCGGACTGCCTCCTCCGAAGTGACGTCGCTCCGGCCGTTGATCTGCCACCAGCCGGTCAGCCCAGTACGGACCTCGTGCCGCGGCTTGAGCAGCTCAACGTTCTCAGCTACCTGCTCGACGGGCAGCGGACGGGGGCCGACGAGGCTCATGTCTCCCCGCAGGATGTTGATGAGCTGAGGCAGTTCGTCCAGGCTCGTGTTGCGAAGGAACCGGCCGAAGCTGGTGATACGACTGTCGTCCGGTTTGACCTTCGCAAAGGGATCGGTCGAAGCCTCTCTGTCGGCATCTTCCACCATCGTGCGGAACTTGTAGATCTCGAAAGTCCGACCTCCCATCGTGACGCGGTCCTGGCGAAAGAACACCGGCCCCTTGGAGGTAAGGCGAACCGCCGCGGCGATCGCGACGAACAGGGGCAGGCTCAGCAACAGGGCGAAGCCACCGATAGAAACGTCCATGGCGCGCTTGATGGCGGCGCGATGCCCCGTCAACCTGACGGGTTTCAGCGAGAGAGCCGCGAGATCGCCGACCGGCTGAACCCTGAGCCGCGAGGCCAGGATCTGGGGAAGATTCCCGGAAACCCTTACCTCGATCTCCGCCCGCCGGGCGGCCTGAATGACTTTGAGCATGTCGTCCGTTCGGACCGCGCTCGAGGCGACGAACAGACAATGGACGGATTCGCGCGTGATCAGATCCGAGAGCTCATCCACTGTGCCCTTGACGGGAAGGCCGTTGAAGTTTGCAAGGGCGGTAGAGGAGGTGACGTAGCCGAGGGGGTCGTAGCCAAGCGCCGGGGACGCGAGGGTCCGCGCCACGACCGAAGCCTCCTCGTTGGTGCCCACGACGAGCGTACGAAGGGCCAGGGACCCTTTCGTCTTGAGGCGGCGCGTGTGGCGCCGCCACGCCAGCCGGACGGCGACGAGGAAGAGCAGAGCCAAGACCCACGTCAGAGCCGTCCAAGCC
>JALZBR010000108.1 GCA_030863485.1 Actinomycetota bacterium | reverse complement strand
TGGAAGAGGCCGTCGGTTCGAATCCGATCGGGTCCACTCCCACGGAACCTAAGTGACGTCGTTCGAATCCCATGGAAGGGCGAAGTTTCAGGGGCGTTGTTAGCGAGCTTTATGCAGGCGACTTAGTCTCGGTTCTCCGCGACACCCAAAACCAGAAGACGCTGAGCGCGCCAATTGGGGCTCCGAGGACAATGAGGGCAAACGCTAAAGGTCGCAGATCGGTAATTGATCTCCATCCCACACCTTCGAAGTGACAACTAAGGGTGATAGGGCTTGTGAACTTGGGGCCGCGAACCGTCTGACCTTCGTGCATGTAGGCGTCGAAGGCCAGACGTGTCGTGCAGTAATCCTCCGTGTACCGAGCCATGCCGATGCCTAGCACTCCCAAAGCAACGAGCAGAAGAACAAGACTCACGACAGCCGCTAACGGTACCAGCGACGTCCGCATCAGCTAGCAATCCTGATCTCGCTCATAATTCGCTTGCTCGCTGGTACTCCCCGTTAGATATCTCGACCATCCACTCCTGGACGCGATAACCTATCGACAATTGCCGAATGTCGGGAGCGGGTGGTTGTCGAAACTCTCGCGATGCTTGAGTCCGACGTCCGATGTTGAGCTTCTGCGCCAGGTACTTCTCGGCCGGAGAGATGAAGCTCAGAAACAACTATCGCAAGCGGAAACAAGATCGAAAATGACAAATATAGAACCCATGACAGCCAGAGTCCGGAGTTGAACCCGCAGAAATCGTTGCTCGCCTGCGTGCTCTCAACGATCTTCCTGTTCCGTTGTGGCTGGTCGGGGGGTGTGGCTGTGGATTTCATCGTGGGTCGCTGGACGCGTCGTCATAAGGACATCGATCTTGTTTCCTTCTCAACTCACCGCGCTAAGCTCGAAGCCGCTCTTCGAGATCGGCGGTTCTGCCTTGCACAGCATGGTGCGTGGACGAGTAAGTGGCGATTTGAACGTAACCGGAATGCGGATGTTGAAGTCGTATTCGTTGAGCCGGCGCCACGTAATTCTGGTGTGCTGGTTATCCCAGAGAATGATGTAGCAGGCGGGCGACGGGTCGGTATCCATTTCTCCCTGGCTACTTGGATCCGCAGCGGACACATGAGCTAGACGGAGTGAGGTTTCGTCTGTGCAGCCCGGAGGGGGAGTGGCTCAACCGGACTTCGACTGACTCGACAGTTCCTGGGCGTGAACTGGAACGTTCCCTCGAAGTCCTCACGTTTTGAGCTGGCCGAGACCAAGTCGAACTCAGGTCCCGATCCCGTCCCCTGAAAGCTCCCGTCGTGTCTCAGCTGCCCGCGTTGGTCGGAATCCTCGAGGAGAACCTCCCGCTTATTCCGTAAAGGGCACAGCCGCCGTCGTAGTTACCGGTCAAGCCGAACGTTCCCCGGCCCGTCACTTGCCTGCCCCTGAGTTGGCCCTGGCAGTCGGCGCTTCCCGTCCTTCCATTCGACGTAAACCGTCCCCTGCTAGGAGTCGCCGAAAGCCCGGGCGAGATCCGGAAGCTGGCGGTGTAAGTACAAAATGCTGCGCCCTCCTGCGAGGTCGCAGGGGTACAACGAATACAGCCAAAAGTGCTCCCAACAGGGCGCTCGCCCTCAGTCTTTCCGTTCCCATTGCCGCCCTCCCACGCGCCTACGGCAAAGAATTAGATGACTGAAGCTTAGGCACTCAGCCTTTCCCTGACCAGGTAAAACGGGAGATCGTCGTCGGCCCCCCGGTCACCACGCCTGGAGCGCAATGCTGCTGATTCCAGCGGTACCCGTGCGGAGGTCACATTCCTTCGTGCCGCTTTGCCCATCCTGATTGTCGGGAAAATGACATCAGAATTGGGAATTCGTGCCTGGAGACGGGGGAGCGGACGGCGCGACGCTCCTCTCGAAGCTCAGGCACGCGTCATGGAGTGGGAGGGAGAGACGATGGCACATCCCAATGAAGAGCTGCTGCGCAACGGCTACGACGACTTCATTAAGGGCGGCGTCGGCGCCGTCAT
>JALZBR010000067.1 GCA_030863485.1 Actinomycetota bacterium | reverse complement strand
AACCCTTGACCCCGTCCAAGCGCTCCCCTTTCTTACCTGGCCGGCACAGCCCTGGCAGCAGTTCCTAGTGTGTGCGTTACTGGCGGCCGGCCTGGCAGTGTGCGTCTATGTGACGCGCAACCGGCTAACCGGCAGCCGGATCGCCAGGGAGGACGACGAGCCGGAGGATCCGGACCGTCATCTGCACAACCAGTTCTGGATCTTCTTCGGGCTCGCGCCGGTGGCCATCTCCGCAATCTTGGCCGTAAGGGCGGCCGCCGGGGCGGTACGGATATCGACGGCCTTGATCCTGGGGCTCGCCATCTCCGCCGGCTATCTGATGACCATGATGAGCATCCAGATACGCCATTGTCACGACTACCCGACCCGCTGGCGTCTGAAGGTAGGCGGCCCCGCCGCCCTCGCCGCCGTCGGCGCGATTGCTCTCACCCTGGTCTCCTCGGCGGTGATCGTCTTCGTTGCGCAGCGGCTCGGCGACGCGGTCCCCGTCGCCGTCCTCCAGCCGGCAACCCGCTTCAGCGCTAGGGCCTCCATCGGCTACTACGACGAGCTCGGCTGGATCGCGGCGGCCGGGCTGGGGGCTTTGATCGTCTTCGTTCTGGCTCTTGGGACGAGGATCCTAGCGCTCTGGCGATTCCGCTTCGCCCGCGCGGTGCCGCAAATCCGAACGTCGATTCAGAGCATGAACCCGGATGGCGCGGACGACCTTGCAACGCGCAACGCCAAGGCACAGATGTACGCATGTCTGCTCGACGACCTCGACTGGACCGTGACGGTCGGCGTCGTAGCTTTCCTGGCATCGACGGTGTCGGTAATTGCTGGACAGTATCTCGACAAGTCCTCGGAGCAGCTCGATCGCCTCGTGGGAGTCGCTTCCTGGATGTTGGTCATCCTGGTATTGACCCTGGTCTGGGTCGTCAGGACTGCGCATAAGGACACGGGTATCCGCAAGGCGCTCGGCACGCTGTGGGAGGTGACCGGTTTCTTTCCCAGGCGTTTCCACCCCCTCGGGCCGCCCAGTTACGGGGAGAGAGCGGTCCCCGAGCTTCGCAAGCGCCTGGTTCATTTGACCAACGACGGCAAGGTCCTCATCCTCGCCCACTCGCAGGGGACCCTTCTGTGCGCGACTACGCTTTTGGGCTTTCTCAGCGACCAGGCCCCGGACCGGCTGGCAAGAATGCGCCTGGTCACCTACGGAAGCATGCTCCAGCGCTCATATGGCCGATCGTTTCCCGACCTCGTTCGACGAACCAGCCTGTTCGAATTGAAGGCACGTTTGGAGGACACCGGGCTCGATCCCAACGCCGAGGAGTTTGGCGTCCCGCCCACCGGGAGGCCGCCCCGCTGGATGAACTTCGGCCGCACCACCGACTTCCTCGGGGGCCGCCTTTTCGTCCCTCCTCATCGGCCGCCGGGATGCAAGCCCGAGAAGGACCGAATCGACGATGTCTTCTTTGACGACCCGCCGACGGTTGAAGCCGATACGAACGGCGGTCCGACGCCGCTGTGGCTTCACAGCTTCGACTACCTACACCCGAACGAGGACCCGAGATTTGCCGCCCACGTACTTGCAACGCTGGATGAGATGTCGGCCGATGGCGGCTCTCACGACTCGGCCCTCGGGACACCTTGACGACCGGATCGGGCAGGTGGCCAGGTCGACGGTCTTCTCCCTCGGTGCCGGGGGGCTCGAGATCACGGCAGTTCGCCGGCCCCGGCGGTCTTGGAAGCGCATAGCGCGAGTGGTCGTTACGAAGGTGCGCTGCGATCATGGAGTCGACCGCTGCTTCCTGGGCGCCATTGTCGAGCGTTGGCCCTCGCTGCCCCTGAGCGCCACTGATTGCAAGCGCACGACCCTGCCCGGCGTTGTTAGCTTAGGATATTCGTGCCCTGCCTCAAAGACCTCATTGAAGGTGCCTGGAACCTGCGGTGCCGATCGTGGGTCAAAAGTTCCGGTTCGAACCAGTCAGGAGCCACGATCGACAGGTTCCTCGCCCGTTGAAAGATCCTTGCTGAATCGGGGTCAGCGGTGACCCCACCCAACAACTCGTCTGGCCGCAAGCTCGATGAAGTAATGCAAGGGTCTACACAGTCTTTAGCTAGCCGGACCGTCAGCTCCCCCTGAATCCTCATGTAACCCCAGCGAGGATTCTCCCCAGCCAACCGGAGAATTACCGCAACCAGCGCAGGGTCGGCTGGCGGCCTTCCTCGCTGTCTCTCCTTCTTATACGTCCACTTGCACTGTTGGTGCCAGTGAATCAAGGTCCGGAGTGACGAAGAAGCTGACCCACTGCTCACGAGGCAGGGTGCGGGTGAACGGCAAAAAAGAGTCGATCAGGACGCCGCGGATTAGGCCGAGCGACGGCGGCGGAGGATCTTTAGCTGGTGGCGCAGAACGATGATCTCGAGGTCCTTGGAGTTCTGCGAAGTGAGTCAGGACCGAACAAGAGTGCGGAGTAGCGCGTACAGGATCGATAGGAACATGGGTCGCGATGCAAGAGCTTGGGTTAGTCGCAAAAATCCAGTTTCGGCGCTCAACAGGGGCAGGGCTGGTAGAGCCGGCTCGGTCATCCAGGGTTAAGCCTTCCTCCGGACCGGGTCCGCAGGAAGGCTAGCTAGGCCGCCCGCCCTTCAGGAGGAACCGGAGCATCTTCTTGCGCTCGGCGATGTTGCCCGGGTTCGGGTTGAAGACCGCATCCAGCATCGCCACCACGTCGTCCCGGGCGGCACGGGAACGCATGACGCGCTTCCACAGCCAGAGGTTGAAATTGTGCCGGAGGTCCGGGGTCCGTGCCAGCTTGACGAT
>JALZBR010000078.1 GCA_030863485.1 Actinomycetota bacterium | reverse complement strand
ATGATCCAGCGCACCGTCGAGCGCATGTACACCGAGAGCGAGGAGAACCGCTTCCTCGAGGTCACCTACGCCAACGGAGACAAAGAGGAGCTCTATTTCAAAGACTTCTCCTCGGGCGCAATGATCGAGAACATCGTCAGGCGCGCGAAGAAGCTGGCGATCAAGCGCGCCATATCCGGTGGCCCCAAGGGGATCAACCAGGACGACTTGCTCAAGGCGATCTTCCAGGAGTACCGGGAGAACGAGGACCTTCCCAACACCACCAACCCCGACGACTGGGCCCGGGTGTCCGGCAAGAAGGGCGAGCGCATCGTCTACATCCGGACGCTGGTGACGAAGACGGAGGACGAACCCGAAGGCTCGCGCCAGGTCGAACGGGTCCAGACCGGCCAGTACCTCTAGATCCCCTCTATGGCGCTCCCCAAGATCTGTGGCATCGAGACCGAGTACGGCATCTCGCTCCGCAACGCCGCGGATTTCAATCCCATCCTCACCTCGTCACTGCTGATCAACGCGTACGCCCAGCCGACGTTCAAGCGCGTCAAGTGGGACTACGAGGAGGAGAGCCCGCTACGCGACGCGCGCGGCTTCGACCGGGCGCCCTTGGAGGCCCCTATCGAGGACGAGTCGGGGCTGGTCAACGTCATCCTGCCCAACGGGTCGCGCTACTACGTCGACCACGCCCACCCCGAGTACTCGAGTCCCGAGTGCACCTCCGCCCGCGATCTCGTGATCTGGGACAAGGCAGGGGAGCGGATCCTCGAGCTGTCGATCGACGCCGCCCGAACGATCGTGCCCGACGGCGAACAGATCTTCATCTACAAGAACAACTCCGACGGAAAAGGCAACTCCTATGGCTGCCACGAGAACTACCTCGTAGACCGGTCGGTTCCGTTCCCGAATCTCGTAAAGCAGCTGATCCCGTTCTTCGTCTCGCGGCAGGTCTTCACGGGGGCCGGGAAGGTGGGGGCCGAGAACGGTTCCACCGGCGTCGACTACCAGCTCTCGCAACGGGCCGATTTCTTCGAGGTCGAGGTCGGCCTCGAGACGACGTTCAAACGCCCGATCATCAACACGCGCGACGAACCGCACGCAGACGCCGAGCGGTACCGGCGTCTCCACGTAATCGTCGGCGACGCCAACATGTCGGAGATGTCAAACCTTTTGAAAGTCGGCACCACCGCACTGATCCTTCGGATGGTCGAGGACGATTTCATCGAGGAGGATTTCACGCTCGCGGAGCCGGTCAAGTCGATGCGCACGGTGTCGCACGACCCGTCCTGCCGGTCGGTTCTGGAGCTGGCCGACGGGCGCAAGCTGACGCCGGTCGAGCTCCAGTGGGAGTGGTTCAGGCTTGCGAAGAAGTACTCACAGGACAACGAGATCGACCCGGGGGGAGATGAGGTCCTCGATCACTGGGAGCGCGTGCTCGAGGCGCTCGAGCGGGATCCGATGATCCTCAAGGAAGAGTTGGACTGGGTGGCAAAGCTCTCCGTCATGGAGGCCTACCGCCGCCGGGACGGTCTCGACTGGGACCACCCCAAGCTGAAGCTCATCGACCTCCAGTACCACGACGTCAATCGCCCCAAGAGCCTCTACTGGAAGCTCGTCGGCTCGGGGAAGATGAAGAGGCTCGTGTCCGACTCCGAGATCGAGCACGCAGTCGACCATCCCCCCGACGACACCCGGGCGTATTTCCGGGGGGAGTGCTTGCGCAGGTACTCGGGCGCCATCGTTGCGGCTTCCTGGGACGCGCTCATCTTCGATACGGGAGACGAGCCCCTGCGAAAGGTCCCGACGCTGGAGCCCCTGCGTGGCACGCGCGAGCACGTCCAGGGCCTCCTGGACGCGAGCCCGGACGCCACGACGTTGATCCGCAACCTCGGAGCGTCTTAGCGTTCTCTTCGGCTCGTCCCGGCGCTCTTAGGGAGGGCGCGCGCTGCTCCTTCATCGTTGGCGCGCTCGGAGCCGCTTTTGTGTCCCGGCGCTAACACCTGCCGACAAGCGTCTTCGCGTCGCCGGCTCTGGGTACGATTGTCTGAACCGATCCCGAATCGAGGTGACTCTGATGAGCCCAGGTGGTGAACAGACCCGCAAAGGCAAGCCGAGACGCGAGGAAGAGTCCGCGCCGGAAGAACAGAAGAAGGCCGAGTCGTCGGCCGAAGAAGTAGACGATCTCCTGGACGAAATTGACGAGGTGCTCGAAGTCAATGCAGAGGACTTCGTGAGGTCTTTTGTACAGAAGGGAGGCGAATAAGCCTTAGCCGCATGCAATATTAGACACTATGGATAACTGGGTCCGCGCCCCGGAAAGGAGAAGGAGTGCGGTGCCCGGATTGCTCTCAGGACAAATCTCCAGAGGAGTTCCCCCGGAACAAGGGGAAGAAGTCTGGACGGGGGACGTATTGCAAGACCTGTCACAACCGCCGGGGCCGAGAAACGGTCAAGCGACTACACGGCGACTCGCGTCACTACCACTTCAAGCAGCGCTACGGGATAGGTGTGGCCGAGGTCAAAGACATGATCGCCGCCCAGGGCGGTTTGTGTCCGATCTGTCAGAAGCGCCCCGCCGTCCACGTAGACCACGATCACGCTTCCGGAAGCGTGCGGGGAATCCTGTGTGAGCCATGTAATGGGGGCATCGGACAGTTCAAAGACCACCCCGGGCTGATAGAAGCAGCGATTGCTTATCTCCGCAGGGCTTCCTGCGTTCCCCAGCAGCTGGAGCTGCTTTGATGAGGTGTCCAGCTTTGGGCAGCACAAACCCCACGACGATTTCCCTCGAAATCGGGCTGCCAAGAGCGGAAGACAGACGTACTGCAAACCATGTCACAACAGGAAAATGCGTGAAGCAGCCGACCGTCTCTATGGCGGGCACAAAAACTTCCTCTTGCAGCGACGCTACGGCATCGACGAGACCGAGTTGAATCGGATGATCGAAGCTCAGGGTGGCTTATGCGCTATCTGTCAGGTGAAGCCGGCCGCTCACGTGGATCACTGCCACACAACGGGCAAGGTGAGGGGGGTCCTCTGTTTCAACTGCAATGGTGGCTTGGGGCGCTTCGAAGACGATCCGGAGGTCATGCGGCGCGCCATCGAATATCTTGTCGCTCATGGATGCAGCTACTGAGCCGACGCTCGGCGACATGATGCGGGTTCCCGTGTACGGGCCCGGGGCATCTTTCTCCGAGATCCTCAAGACCCACAACCCGGATCTACTGCCCGGGCGGGACCTGAAAGGGCACGTCGAGGCCCCCGAGGGCACAACGGTTCTGGCACTTCGCTACGCCGAGGGCGTGGTGGTCGCCGGTGACCGCAGGGCGACCGAGGGCTTTCAGATCGCACATCGATCGATCGAGAAGGTCTTCGCGGCCGACGACATGTCCGCCGTGGCCATCGCCGGCGCCGCGGGGCCGGCCGTCGAGATGGTGCGGTTGCTGCAGACCGAGCTCGAGCACTACGAGAAGGTCGAGGGCGAGCGTCTCAGCCTCGAGGGAAAGGCGAACAAGCTCTCGCAGATGATCCGGGCAAACCTCCCTGCAGCAATGCAGGGCCTAGTGGTAGTCCCGCTGTTCGCCGGATACGACGAGGCCCGCCGTCACGGACGCATCTTCAAATACGACGTCACGGGTGGTCGCTACGAAGAGGACGACTACCACGCCAGTGGTTCGGGAGGAAAGGACGCGCGGTCGTCGCTCAAGAAGCGATACCGGGCAGATCTCCCGCTCGAGGACGCAATCAAGTTCGGCATCGAGGCGCTCTTTGACGCAGCAGACGAGGACGTCGGCACCGGGGGACCGGACCTGATGCGCGGCATCTTCCCGACCGTTGCGGTGATCTCGTCCGACGGGATGCGGGAGATCTCGGAAGAGGACATCCAGAGGCTCTTCGAGCAGCTCATCAGCGAGCGCCGGGGCGAGATCCAGGGCCACGAGAGCCACGCCGTCGGCGTGAGACGACCGGACAGCGACTGATGGCCGTCCCGTACTACGTCTCGCCCGAGCAGCTGATGAAGGACAAAGCCGACTACGCGCGCAAGGGGATAGCGCGCGGAAGGTCGATCATCGCCCTCGAGTACGCGGACGGCATCTTGTTCGTGGCTGAGAACCCCTCCGCGACGCTGTACAAGATCTCCGAGATCTACGACCGCATAGCTTTTGCGGGCGTAGGTAAGTTCAACGAATTCGAACAGTTGCGGATCGGAGGCATCCGGCTTCTGGACGTAAAGGGCTACTCGTACTCCCGTGAAGACGTCACTGCGAAAGGTCTCGCCAACGCGTACTCGCAATCGCTCGGGAACATCTTCACCTCCGAGGTGAAGCCGTACGAGTGCGAGATCCTCGTTGCCTCGGTGGGGGAAACGACCGAGACCAACGAGCTCTTCCACATCCTGTTCGATGGATCCGTCACCGACCGGACGGGCTGGGTTGCAATGGGAGGCCAGGCGGACGCTCTCAACACCCACCTCGAAGGGAAGTACTCCAAGAAGTACCCGAACGAGGTCCCCGACCTGGGCGGCGGTGTGAAGCTCGCGCACGAGGCTCTGAAGACCGTCGAGGACGCGGAGCTGCCCGTCGAACGGCTCGAGGTCGCGGTGCTCGACAGGACCCGGGGCCGGCGCAAGTTCCAGCGTCTGAAGGCCGAGGCCATCTCCGCACTTCTCTGAACCATCCTCTCGTCGAGGGGTGATGGAAGCGCGTCCCCCGCAGAGGTCTCCGGCCCACTTATCCTGACCCGATGGAACGGCGGATCTTCGGGACCGAGAACGAGTACGGCGTGACCTGCACGTTCAGGGGACAGCGCCGCCTGTCGCCGGACGAGGTCGCCCGCTATCTCTTCCGCCGGGTCGTGTCGTGGGGGCGCTCGTCGAACGTCTTCCTCGAGAATGGGGCCCGGCTCTATCTCGACGTGGGCTCGCATCCCGAGTACGCCACCCCCGAGTGCGACAGCGTCTACGACCTGGTGGTGCACGACAAGGCGGGGGAGAGGATCCTCGAGGGGCTGCTGCGGGCCGCTGAGGCACGCTTGCGCGAAGAAGGTATCTCCGGCGACATCTACCTCTTCAAGAACAACACCGATTCGGCCGGCAACTCCTACGGGAGCCACGAGAACTACCTCGTCTCACGCTACGGGGAGTTCGGACGCCTGGCCGAGGTGATGATCCCGTTCTTCGTGACGAGACAGATCTTTGCGGGGGCCGGAAAGGTGCTCCAGACCGCGCGGGGGGCCCTTTTCTGCATCTCACAGCGGGCCGAGCACATCTGGGAGGGGGTGTCGTCTGCCACCACGAGGTCGCGGCCGATCATCAACACCCGCGACGAACCCCACGCCGATGCCGAGAAGTACCGCCGCCTCCACGTGATCGTCGGGGACTCGAACATGAGTGAGTGGACGTCGTATCTCAAAGTGGGCACCACGGCGCTGCTTCTTCGCATGGTCGAAGAGAACGTCCAGATACGCGACATGACTCTCGAGAACCCGATCCGGGCGATCCGCGAGATCTCACACGACACGACATGTCGACGTCGGGTGCGACTGGCGAACGGCCGGGAGGCGTCGGCCCTCGATATGCAAAAGGAGTACCTCGACAAGGCGTTGCGCTGGGTGGACAAGCGAGACGACACCGTCATGAAGCAGATCGCCGGCATGTGGGAGCACGCCATCCATAACCTCGAGCATGATCAGGACAAGCTCGACCGACAGATCGACTGGATCTCGAAGCGCAAGCTCATCGAACAGTACCGGGGCAAGCACAACGTGTCGCTGGCCCATCCGCGGGTCGCGCTCATGGACCTCGCCTATCACGACGTCAACCGGAAGCGCGGCCTGCACTACCTCTTGGAGCGGCGGGGGCTCGTGGAGCGGATGTGTGATGAGGAAGACATCGAGCGAGCCACGCAGGAGCCTCCTGCGACCACCCGGGCAAAGTTGCGCGGCGAGTTCATCAGAGCGGCCAAGCGAAAGCGCCGAGACTTCACCGTCGACTGGGTCCATCTGAAGCTCAACGACCAGGCTCAGAGGACCGTCCTCTGCAAGGATCCCTTCCGCTCCTCGGACGAACGAGTCGCAAAGCTCATAGCCTCGCTCTGATGGCGACCTTTGCCCAGGGGTCCGTGGTCGAGGTGCTCGAACGACGAAACGATCTGGTCAGAGTGCGAGTTGACCTCGAAGGTGAGGAGGTCGAGGCGGCCGCGTTCCCCCATATGGTCGGCCCCCCCGAAGTAGGAGACCGGGTGGTCCTCAACACGACGGGACTCGCCCTGGGCCTGGGGACGGGCGGCACCGCCTTCGTCTTGTGGAACCTCGACCGGGATCACGCTGGAGATGTCGACGGCGGCCACATCGTGAAGATGCGTTACACGCCGTGGCAGAGCAACGTCCTCGCGGCCGAAGCCCCCGAGAGCCCTCACCACGAATCACTCGCGGACGCGGACTCGATCTCCGGCGTGCCGGTCGTCGTCTGCGGCCTACACTCCCAGATGCCCGCCGCGGCCGCCGGCATCAAACAGGCCTCGCCCGGTGTCCGCGTGGGCTACCTCATGACGGACGGAGCCGCCCTTCCCCTCGCCTGGAGCCGCTTGGTGCAGGAGGCCAAGGGCGCGGGCCTCATCGATGTCACGGCCACAGCAGGTCATGCCTTCGGCGGTGATCTCGAAGCGGTCAACGTGTTCAGCGCCCTCGCCGCGCTGCGTCACGCGGGAAGATGTGACGCGATCGTCGCCGCGATGGGCCCCGGCGTGGTGGGCACGGGGACGACCCTGGGGCACACCGCTCTGGAGCAGGGTCAGATCCTCGACGCGGTGACGGCCCTGGGCGGGGAAGCCATCGCCTGCCTGCGCGTTTCCTTCGCCGATTCCCGCGAGCGCCAGCGAGGCATCAGCCACCACACGTTGACCGCGCTGCGCGTAGCAGCGCGCGAGCAATGCCGCGTCGTCCTGCCGGATATACCGGAGCAGCTCGAGGACCTGCACGAACAACTGGTCACGGATGGAGCCGATCGCCACGAGATAGTCGTGAGAGACGGAAGCGAAGGGCTCTCGTTCATGATCGACCGAGGGTTACGGCCGACGTCGATGGGTCGCACCGTCGAGGAGACCCCGGAGCTGTTCCTCGCGGCAGCGGCCGCCGGGCGCCTGGCCGGCGAACGAGTGGTCCGCGCCACCGATCCCGAGGAGCCCGGCGCTTAGGACTACTCAATGGGTTCCGGAGGTGCTCTAGCCGCTCGAGCCGCAGCTCCCGAGAGCTTCGCCGGCGATGGGGGAACGACCCGACCCGTTGGGTACTCTCCTTTCATGCGCCGCATCGAACGGCTCATCAATCTCATCGCCGCCCTGCTCGAGGCGCGGCGCCCGATGACGGCAGACGAGATCAGAGAGCAGATCGCCGGCTACGACCAGCCCAACTTCGAAGCGTTCAGACGCGCGTTCGAGCGCGACAAGGAGGCGCTTCGAGCCATGGGGATCCCTCTCGAAGTCCGCTCGACCGACCCCTTCGTCGACCAGGCCGACGGATACATCATCCCGAAGGAGAAGTACTACCTTCCCGATCTGGACCTGGAGCCCGATGAGCTAACCGCCCTACAGATCGCGGCTCAGGCCGTCCTCGGCGCGCAGGAACAGGCGGGCAGCGGCCTGCTAAAGCTGTCGGTGGCGGACGGCGGGGGAGGCATCGGTCCTGGACGCATCTCGTGGGGTGCGGATCTCGCCGCGGAGCAGCCCGCGCTGGGACCTCTGTATTCCGCTCTGCTGGAACGGACCCCCGTTCGGTTCGATTACGAGACCGCGGATGGAACGGTCTCGGCCCGGCTCGTCGAGCCCTACGGCCTCGTCCACCGGCGTGGGAACTGGTACCTCGTGGCTTGCGACGTCGATCGAGGCGAGCAGAGGACCTTCCGCGTCTCCCGCATCGCATCGCAGGTGCAGGTAGTCGAGGGGAGATACGAGATCCCGGACTCTTTCGACGCCGAGGCCTACGTCGCCCGCGAAGCGTGGGAGACGGGAGCCGAAGAGGTGACCGCGGTCGTCCGCTTCGACCCGTCGATCCGCTGGTGGGTCGAGCAGAACCTCCGCGGCCACCCGCAGGTCGAGAGCGACGACGGTGCCGTCGAGGTCCGAGTCGACGTGGCGAACGCAGACGCGTTCGTCTCCTGGATCATCGAGCTGGGGGAGGGGATCGAGATCGTCTCTCCCGACGCATTGCGGAGCCGTCTCTGCCAACGCATCCAGGGCTTCATGTCCCAGGCAACCGCAGGACCCCCCCGATGACGGAGACGGCCGACGGGCGCCTGAGCCGCAGGCTTCGACGGATCCTCGTGCTCCTGCCCTACGCGATCCGTCATCCCGGGGTGGGCATCGACGAGCTCGCACGTAAGTTCGACGTGAAGAAGCGTGATCTCATCGACGACCTGAACCTCGTATTCCTCTGCGGACTGCCCGGCTACGGGCCGGGCGATCTCATCGAGGCCACGATCGACGAAGACCGCGTCTACGTGCGCATGGCCGACTACTTCGGGGCGCCTTTGCGTCTCACCCCGGCCGAGGCTCTCGCCCTCTATGCGGGCGGCGGCGCTCTTGCCGCCCTTCCCGGAATGGAGGAGGCCGACTCACTCAAGAGGGGCCTCACCAAGCTCGGCCGCGCCCTGGGAGCGCACGAGGACGGCGAGGGGACGGGGATCGCGGTCCAGCTGGACACCGCCCCCGCAGCTCACCTGGAGGTGCTCCAGCACGCGTTGACCGAGCACAGGCAGGTCAGCCTCGACTACTTCTCCGCCTCCCGCGGTGAGCTCTCCACACGGTCGGTAGATCCCTGGGGGCTGATCGCATCCGGCGGCCGCTGGTATCTCGTCGGCTACGACCACCTGAGCGAGGACGAGCGGATGTTCCGCGCGGACCGGATAAAGGACGTGGAGATCCTCGACGTCGACGCCCCGGTGCCCGGCGATTTCGACCCGCAGAAGTACAGGGGGGCCTTCGTGGACCGACCCGACGAGCGTCTGGTGACGTTCGAGATCTCACCGGCGGCGGCCAAATGGTTCGAGGACTATTACCCGGTGCGGGAGGCCCGCGACCTACCCGATGGGTGGCGCGAGATCAACCTCGCGTCGAGCGGCGACCGCTGGCCCGCCCTGTTGGCGCTGAGGCTAGGAAACGACGTGCGTAATCTCCGCCCAGAATCGGTGCTCGAGACCGCCCAGCAGCTTGCCGCGGCGATAGCGGCGCGCCACAACTGCAAGTAGGTAGCGTTAGGCAGTGCGGCGGCTCGAGGACTCCTGCATGTGCACGACCTTCTTAGCGGTCGACCTGCGAGGGATCACGAAGGTGAACGTCGAGCCCTTGCCCCAGATGGAGTCGACCGAGATGTGGCCCCCGTGGACCCGGACGAGCTGAGCACACAGGTAGAGGCCCACGCCGGTGCCGCCGTGGCGACGGGTCGAGGAGCTATCCAACTGCTTGAAGCGCTCGAAGATGTGCGGGATGTCGGAGGAGACGAGGCCGATCCCGTGATCGATCACGTCGACCCTCAGCTCTTCCTCGTCCTCCATGATCTTCACGGTCACCGGGTCCGGGGCCTCGGAGTACTTCAGGGCGTTCTCAACCAGGTGACGGAGGACGAGAGCGAGCTTCGTCTCGTCGGCCGGCCACACGACCGATCTCTCGGATTCGACGACGACCTCGCGCTTGGCATAGTCGCAAACGACGTCTCCGACCACCGAGTTGGCTAGGGCGGTGATGTCCACCTGCTCGACTCGCAGCGATGCCTCGCGGGCCTCGATCTTCGACACGTACAAGAGGTCTTCTATGAGTCGCTCGAGCTGGTGAGCCTTGTCGTCGATCGTCTGCAGGGCCTCCTGTGCCTCCTCGGCAGAGGCGCTCCCGATCCGGCGCATGAGCGTGCGAGCGAATCCCTTGACGATGGTCAACGGCGTCCTGAGTTCGTGCCCCACCATCGCCACGAAGTCGCGCTGCCTCTGGGCGTTCTCGCGGTCCGACGTGACGTCGTCCATGATGAGGACGCGCCCCGTGGGCCCTCCGGGGACCTGCATGTCGGTCACTCGCACCCTGAACACGTGAGGGGGGTTGCCGACGACTACTTCCTGTTGGACGTCACCTGACGTCGTAAGCAGGGCCTCGATCTCCGGGTTGTTCAGACTGCTTCCCGCGACCGAGCCACTGACGAAGTTGGCCGTGATGCTGAAGAGCTGTTCCGCTGCCGCATTGACCGCCGCGATCATCCCCCTGTCGTCCACGAGGATGATGGGGTGAGGCACCGTGCGGATGATCGAGGACATCTCCGATTCCTTGCGCTCGACCACGTGGTGCATCTCCGCAGCTCCGATGGCGCTCGAGCACTGTTGCCCGAAGGCCCTGAGCAAGCCATCGCGATCGTGGACGAGATCTCGGGTAGCGGAGATGACGAGGACGCCCTTGGTCCCGCGAGGCGATCGAAGACCGACGGCGACGTAGCACTCCGATCCTCCGTCGTCCACGACGCTCACATCGACGTTCTCGATGGCATGCACTACCGCGGGGTCCACGGCGAGCTGGCCGATCCGGGCCTTGTCTATCCCGCGGAACACGCCTCGCTCCATGGACCGGGTCTCGGGGTCGAAGAGGCAGGCGAACCCGTCCGGGCGGCCCGCGAGCCGAGCGCCTCCGTCGAGCACCTTCTGTAGGAGGTTCTCGAGGTCCAACGTCCCGAGCAGGCCCTTGCTCGATTCGACGAGGGCGAGGAGATCGGACGATCGTTGCTCCGCACTCTCGTGCAACCGTGCCCTGTTGATGAGCCCCGCCGCCTGGTCGGCGAACATCTGAGCGACCTTCAGGTCGGTCTCGGTGAACTCCGCTCTTTCCTTGGCACCGGCAAGGCTCAAGACCCCAATCGCCTCTCCTTGGACCCGGAGAGGGACGACGATGCTCGACGTCACCGGCTTTGTCTTGGGGATGAAGTTAAAGAATGCCTCGCCGTCCACGCGTCCGAGCAACAAAGGCTTGCCTGTGGCGAGCACCCGGCCGGCGATGCTCTCGCCCACGGCAAGACGCAGCTCCTTATCGGCCTCCGAGGGAAGTCCCCAGGAAGCCGCCATAACGAGTGTCCTGCCGCGATCCTCCAGGAGCATGATCGAGCCCTGCTCTGCGTGAAGGAGATCGACGGCAACCCGAACCATCGATCGCACGGCGTTGGGAAGAGGGATGGCGGACGAGGCGATCTCGTTGACCTTCAATGTCGCCTCGAATGCCACTTTCCACCGATCGGATGTGGCCGGAAGAGCCCCGAGTGATTCGACGTCGTCGAGACGGGGTCTCGTGGAGAAGATGCCCATAGCTTCTCATCGGCCGAAACCTCTCATTCTTTGAGTCCACGTCCGTCTGGATTTTCTCGGACCGTTCTCTAAACCCCTCGACCACCCCGCCGATAGAGAAGGCGTAAGCGTCAAACACTCGAGAGGGACCAAGTGACCACCATCAAAGCCACGTGCCCGGACTGCGGAGAGGTCGACCTCACGGCCGATGACATCCTCCTGCGGATCGGACCCAGCAAGGCAGTGAACACTTATGGGTTCTCGTGCCCCGACTGCGGTGAGTTCGTGCAGAAGGCGGCCGACGACCGTGTGGTCCGCCTCCTCCTTTCCGGAGGGGTCGTTCCGGTCCCGGTGCACGTCCCGGCTGAGGCGCTCGAGGTCCACGGAGGACCCGTGATCACACACGACGATCTGCTCGACTTCCACGTCCTGCTCAAGAGCGACGATTGGTTCGAGCAGCTCGCCGGCCACCGCAGCGCCTGACCACCCTCCATCCCGCCCCCGCCTGAGGGGCATCCAAAGCCCGGTCGCAACTTAGACTGACCCCATGCCTGAGATCGGGCCGATGGAGATCCTCGTGATCGCCGTCGTGGCCCTCATCGTTTTCGGTCCCGAGAAGCTTCCCGAGATGGCTCGGAAAGTGGGTACTTTCGCGGCCGATCTCCGCCGGATGTCGAACGAGGTCCGCTCCGAATACTCGGGGATCATGGACGACGACGAGGACGACGACGATCCCTTCTTCCCCGACGACGAGTCGAGCACCAAGGCGTCGAAGGCCGACGAAGCCGGGTTGCCGGCCGGCGCCAACACAGGCAACGGGGCCCGGGAGCTACCCCACTCGACGGACTCGGGCGAGGCCGACGAGCGAAAGAACGTCGAGGCCTAGTCCCAAGTGGCCGAAGCGGAGACCCTGAAGCGCAAGAACAGAAAGAACCCCTTCGCCCGAAGGCGGGAGAAGCGGCGGCAGAAGACGACCATGACGATGGTCGGACACTTGACCGAGCTCCGCACGAGGCTCATTTGGTCCGCGCTGGCCTTTGTCCTGATCTCGATCGCGGTTTTCATCCTCTACGAGCCGATATCGGATTTCCTCAGAGAACCCCTGTGCCAGAACAAAGAGCTTCTGCGCGAGAGGAACTGCAACCTCACGACCCTGAGGATCACCGGCGGCTTCAACTTCCGCCTCAAGCTGACCGCCCTGGTGGGAATGGGCCTCTCGTCGCCGGTGTGGCTCTATCAGATCTACGCGTTCGTGGTCCCGGCCCTGACCCAAAAAGAGAAGCGTTACGCGTTGCCGTTCTTGCTGTCGGCGATCATGCTCTTCCTGCTGGGCGCCGCGCTCGCCTACGTGACGCTGCCGACCGGCCTGAGGGTCCTGTTCGAGCTCGGCGGCGAGGCCATCAACGCCATCCCGGGGGCCGAGGAGTACCTCGACTTCGTCGGATTCCTTCTGCTCGGGTTCGGCCTGATGTTCGAGATGCCCCTGATCCTGGTCTTCCTCGGCCTGGCGGGCGTCATCACGACCAAGCAGCTCCGCAAGCAGCGCCGGCTGGCAATCGTGGTGATCTTCATCCTCGCCGCGGTGGTCACGCCCAGCCAGGACCCCTACACGATGAGCGCGCTGGCCGTGCCGCTCTACGGCCTCTACGAGCTGACGATCCTGGTAGTGGCCCTGTTGACCAGGAAGAAGAAGGCCTCGGCGGAGGCCTCGTGACCCGTTCGGGCCGCCCGTTGGCTTCGTTATAGTCGCCGCCAATGGCCATAAAGGGGAAAAAGAAGTCTCAGAAGCGAGGGAGCCAGGCGCGGCGGCGCCCGGCCGCACCCCCCCGGGCTGCGGTTGCCCCCCGGCGCAAGGCGGCCTGGTACTCGTCCACGATGGGGAAGGCCGCGCTTGGGATCCTCGCCGTCATCGCGTTCGGGGTGATCTTCGTGCTGGTCCAGAACGCACGGGACGAGGCGGCGCAGCTCGAGAAGCGCCAGGAGGCCCTCGATTCCTACACGGACGAGCTCAGGTCAATCCTGCAGTCGCTCCGACCGCCCGCCGGAGCGATGGCCGCAACTCCCCCCGCGCTGGAAGAGGAAGAAGCGGCCTCCCAGCTCGAAGAGGACGCAGCGGGGTGGGTGGAGCAGATCGAGAAGGCCCAGACCGCTTTCGCAAGGGTCGCGCCGTCGGGGGCTCTGCTCGAACAAGAACCGTCGATACAGAACATCAACAACCTCTACGCTCAATCCCTGTCGATCTACCTGTCCGCGGCGAGGACCTACCAGCTCGCCGCAACGGTCGACGCGAAGGCTCAGGCCGACGCATTGGCCGCGGCGAGCACCCAGCGAGGCCAGGCGAGCTCGATCTGGACCGAGGCCACCGCGCTTCTCGACAAGCGCAGGGAGTCCGCCGACATCGATCCCTCCGGCCTAACGGCGCCCGACGCCGCGGCAGGTGCCCCTCCGGCGGGTGCTCCGCCCACCGATCTACCTACCGACATCCCGACCGACATCCCGACCGAGGATCTGCAGCCGACCGACGGTGGTGGTGGGAACGGTGGAGGAAACGGCAACAACGGCGGCTAGCCAGACGCCCTCGCATCCCGAGGTCGAGCACTTCGAGCACTCTTACGGGTTCTCCTTCGACCCATTCCAACGACACGCATGCAACGCGCTGGCCACGGGCTCGTCGGTGCTCGTCGCGGCCCCCACGGGAGCGGGCAAGACGGTGGTGGGAGAGTTCGCCGCCTGGCTGGCATTGAGGGGCGGCGGCAAGACGTTCTACACGACGCCCATAAAGGCGCTCTCTAATCAAAAGTACTCGGATTTCGTGGGACTACATGGACTTTCGAACGTCGGTCTTCTCACCGGCGACAACTCGGTCAACGGCGACGCCCCGATCGTCGTGATGACCACAGAGGTCTTGCGCAACATGATCTATGAGGACTCACCGACGCTGGACGACCTTCGCTACGTCGTCCTCGACGAAGTCCACTATCTGCAGGACCGCTACCGGGGGGCCGTGTGGGAAGAGGTCTTGATCCATTTGCCTGTTGACGTGCGAGCCGTGTCTCTCTCCGCGACCGTGTCGAACGCCGAAGAGTTCGCGGAATGGCTCCAGACCCTGCGCGGGCGAACGGAGGTGATCATCGAGGAGCAGCGCCCGGTAGAGATCCGCCACTGGTATTTCGCCGGCGAGCAGCTCCTCCCGATGTTCGTCAAGGGCGACAGGGGAGAGGCGACCCCCAACCCTCGGGGACGCGACTTCGATCACAGGAAGCGTCGTTCCGGGCAGCGGCCCCATCGGGGTGGACGGCGTCCGCCGAGAAGGCCACAGATCCCACGTCGCACCGACGTCGTGGACAAGCTGGACTCAGAAGACATGCTCCCGGCGATCTACTTCATCTTCTCGCGTCGCGGGTGTGATGACGCGGTCCGACGGTGCTTGATCGAGAACGTGAGGTTGACCACACCGGCCGAAGCCCGCGAGGTGGTCGCCTACGCGGACGAGCGGGTCGCGGACCTGTCCCCGAACGAACTGGCCGTGCTGGGATACGACGAGTGGGTCGAGGGGCTCCGCCGGGGCATCGCGGCTCACCACGCCGGGATGATCCCCCCTTTCAAGGAGACCGTCGAGGAGCTGTTCAAGAGAGGTCTCGTAAAGGTTGTGTTCGCGACCGAGACACTCGCACTCGGAATAAACATGCCAGCCAGATCGGTGATCATCGAGAACCTCACCAAGTTCACCGGAGAGGCGCACGAGCTCATGACGCCCGGGCAGTACACGCAGTTGTCGGGCCGGGCGGGCCGCAGGGGCATCGACGAGCTAGGCCACTCGGTGGTCCTGCTGCAGCGCTTCACCCCCTTCGACACGATCACCCGTCTCGCGTCCACACGCACCTATCCGCTGCAGTCCTCCTTTCAGCCGTCCTACAACATGGCGGTCAACCTGGTGCGCAACTACCAGCAGGACGAGGCCGGCCATCTCGTCAACTCGTCGTTCGCACAGTTTCAGGCCGACCGCGACGTCGTCCAGCTCGAGAAAACGCGCGAGCGCAGCGAGGCCTACCTCGCCTCCTACCGAGAGCGGATGGCCTGTGATCTGGGCGACGCCGGCGAGTACAAGGAGCTCCTCGATAAGCTGCGGGCGTCAGAGAAACGATTCGACGAGCGCAGCGGACGCAACCACTCGATTGCGACGCGCGAACGGATGCAGTCGCTGCGGCCCGGAGACGTCCTCGAGAACCCTTCGGGCAAACGCCGGGGGAGCTACGCCGTCGTCGAGGTCTCCACCACGGGCCGCGAGCGCACACCACGGGTAACGGTCGTGTCGGAGGATCGCTCGACACTTCGGTTCGTCCCGGCCGACTTCAACGCTCCTCCTCGCCCGGTCGGCCATCTCCGTCTCCCGCGCGACTTCGACGTTCGGAGCTCCCGCTCGCGCAA
>JALZBR010000063.1 GCA_030863485.1 Actinomycetota bacterium | reverse complement strand
GTCCTCGACATCCGAATGGTCGTTACAGCTCTGCTGGCAGTCGGGGCGGGGATCGCCGCAAGCGGGCTGGCTGGATTCTCAGCCATACAGCCGCTCGTTGGGGGGCTCGCTGTGCGGGGGCGCCCGTCCGGGATCTTCTCGGAACCGAACGGGCTCGGCGCGTTCGCTGCGGTCATCCTCGTCCTCGGTGTCGGCGTGGCGCTCTCCGCGGAACGAGGTCTCCAGCGAGTCGTCTCGTTCGTCGCCGTTGCCACAGCACTCGTGGTGCTGATCGCGTCCCTGTCGCGTGGCGCCTGGATGGGTGGCGCCGTGGGGCTCCTCGTCCTCTTCATGCTGCTCCGGACGTCGCCGGCCGCGCTGATCCGTGCTGCCTTATTGACGCTCCTCGCAGCCGGGATTGCGCTAGGCGGGCTGCTCTTGGTTCAGCCGACTGCAGTAGACGTTGTCCATAGGCGCCTCGGGACCGTGACCCAGACGGCTGGCGGCTTGTATAACGCCCGCCCCATCATCTGGCGAGAGGCGGTCCGACAGATCAGCGCCGACCCTTGGAGCGGTCAAGGCCCGGGTAATTTCGCGGTGGCCTCCCTTCGCGCCCGCTCGGTCGGTCGGGCCGGCGTTCAGCAATACCACCATGCGCATAGCTTGTTCCTGAACGTGGCCGCCGAAGTCGGTATCGGTGGCGTCGCATTTCTCGTCGGGCTGATCGTCTCGATCATCATGGCTGTGCGGCGCCGTTTGCGCGGACTACACTGGCGGGACCGTGCCTTCTTAGCTGGCATAGCGGGAGCCCTCGCTGTCTTCCCCATCCACGGCGCGGTCGACTACACGCTGGGCAACCCGCTGTTATCGATCCTGGCCTGGCTGCTCATTGGGTTGATCCTCGCGAGTCCCAAGGAGGCAGAGGTTTGAAAGAGCACCAGCTTCACGCCGGTACCGATCCTCTGAGTCAGACTCGACCCGCCGGCGATCCCGCCTCGCCTGACGCCTCGGCCGACTGGCCCAGGTGTTGGCACCTCCAAGGGTGGCGGCCGCGCCCCTTGCTGTCTCGCGACGTTCCGAGTGGCCGCCCCGCTCGTGACAACCCTTCTGGAAGGATCCTAGAGCATGGCTGTCTCTACCACGCCCACCTTCAGCGTCATCATCGCGACCGTTCGACGTACTGCCTCGCTCGATCAAGCCCTCAGCAGCGTCTTCGCTACCTCGAGGGACGACCTCGAGGTAATCATTGTCGACGGCGACTCGGCTCGATCAGCGGAGTTCGTTGCCGACAGGTGGCGAGAACGCGGCCACAACGTGTGTTACCTAGTGACCGCAGCCGGATCGTCCTACCAGCGGAACCAGGGGCTGGACGTTGCTCGCGGGGACATCGCCGTCTTTCTCGACGACGACGCGGAGCTACCTTCGGACGCCTTCGACCGCCTTGAAGACGTTTACGCCCACCCGGAGATCGTGGGGGTCACCGGGCGGGTAGTCCAGCCACACGGGACGAGGATCGTCGGCGAGGGCTCTTGCGTATACCGATTGTTGCCGGGGGGCGGTCGCGAGGGCATGTTCACGCGGTTCGGGTACCCGCGACGATTAGTGCGCCTGGACCGTGAACGTGACATGCAGTTCATGCCCGGCTGCTTCATGACCGCCCGTCGCGAACTCGCCGCTCGGGTGCGCTTCGACGAAGGGCTCGAAGGGCTGACCGGGTACGCGCTCGCAGAGGACGAAGACTTCTCCTATCGGCTGTCGAGGCTCGGTAGAATCCGTTACATTCCTGACCTTGTCGTCCACCATGCCCATCGGGGGTTTCAGTCGCGCGACAGACGCAACTTTGGTCGCACTGTGATCGTCAATCGACACTACCTCTTTCGGAAGAACTTCCGACAGACTGTGCTTGCGCGCATGCAGTTTCGGATCCTCGTATGCCTTCTCGTCATCCATCGTGCCCTGAACCGCGACTGGCAGGGCCTCCGTGGATTGCTCGAGGGCTGCAGCGAGGTCTGGGGGAACAGTCGCAGCGGCGATGCTTCTCCTACCAAGTAAGAAGGTCTAGGACCAAGACTTACTCGGGAAGGACCTAGACCCTAATCTGCGTAGAAGCGGGTGACGAGAGCCTCATTGATTTCCTGCAAGACGGCTGGCTGCTCCCGCGTAAGGTGCTTTTGGAAAGCGAGACCATTTTTTGCGCTCTGTCCTAGCATCGAAGTGAGCATGATTGCGGCCGGTGGTGCCGGATCGATGAGTACCGGTAATCATGTGGGGCTGACTAATCGTTCCGCCTCTTCTCTGCGCGGGGTGTTGAGACGGGAGAGTTCTTCCCCAGGTTCGCCCCGGATGACGGGGCTTCCGGATCAGCCGGTCCCGATGCGATCATCCCTTGCGATAGCATGCGTCGCCAGCGGCTCGGGCGCCGACAGAGACGACAAGTCCTGCCGGGAAAGAGCTGGTACCCGTACTGACAAGCTCGAGCGAAAGCTGCACATGGAAGGCACTGCAAGATAGGATGATGTCGAGACAGGATCTGGAATAGTCGCGCGACGTTGCTCTTCGCGTCCAACCACCACCCGTCTTCGCCGAGTTCCTTTCTATATACTTGAGCTGCCGCCGTGTACGGGGATAGCTCAACGTTCAGAGCCTTTCTGCGGGGCAAGTGCGGTTTGTCCCAAGGCTTAGGCCCTTGGGAGTGCACGAAGGGCGGCAGTCCGCGACGTAACGACCTTAGACGCTCCACCGTCGTATATCCGGAGAGCCCATTGCAGTGGGCTACGTCTATTCCGCGTTTCAACAACAACAGCGGAATTTCCGCGTATTGCGTTGA
>JALZBR010000031.1 GCA_030863485.1 Actinomycetota bacterium | reverse complement strand
AGGTATGGAGAGAGCCCGGCTCTGCAGCGCCTGATCGAGGAAGGACGCGTCACGCTTCCGAAACATCGGAAGACCAAGATCGAGCGTTCTGGCCTCGTTAAGCCACGTGGGAGCGTTTCCGAGCTGGTCAAAGATCAGCGTCGTTGAACGCCTATTTTGAGACCTCGGCCCTCGTCAAACTGTTCCTCGAGGAGCCGGGAGCGGATGAAGCGCGCGATCGTTGGGATGACGCCGATCTCGTGACCGTTGCGCTTATCGCTTATCCGGAAGCTAGGTCTGCGTTGGCAGCAGCGGCACGAGGTGGCCGGATCTCTGCCGAGCAACTGGATGATGTGAAACGCAAACTCGAGCGGCGTTGGAGGCAGATGCAGGTCGTCGACATCGACTCATCGATTGCGTTCTTTGCCGGAGATGTCGCCGAAGAGTTCGAACTCCGTGGATACGACGCCGTGCACCTGGCGACCGCGATCTCTCTCCAGGACGACAGCCTGCTCGTAGTCACCTGGGATACCGAGCTAGCCCGAGCTTGTCTGAATGCAGACTTGCTGGTCGCTCCTAGACAATGACCCGCCTGCGTCGCGCGTCTTCTGGAACGAATCGGCAGAGCCGACCTGGCGGCTGAGGCGATCAAACTCGGCGTGGTCGACGACTTCGGCCTGTTCGTCAACCCCGTGGGCTCTCCACGGCTTGGAGAAGCCTCCGGCACAGCCTGACATTCTCTTGACATTCTTCTTACGGAGGAGCCGGGATTCCGCTAGCCGTCCCCGCCGGTAAGCCGTTCGCGGGTCGTGACGTAATGATCGGCCATGCCCTCACCGCCGGGGCGCGTCGACCCGAAGTAAAGAGTCGTTCCATCCCACGACAGCGATGGCCGCGTCTCCGCGCTCGCGGAGTTCACGTTCGGCCCCAGGTTGACGGGGGTCGACCACGGATCAGCGCTCCCTGCCCGCGTGGACGAGTAAATGTCGGCCAACCCCAGCGTGCCCGGGCGCGTGCTGAAGAAAAGGAGCTCTAATCCGTCGCGACGCAAGGTCGGTTGACCGTCTTCGGCGGCACTATTCGCGCCCGGAACGAGCGCCGGGGTTCCGAAGGTCCCGCCCTGCGATGTGCTCTGGTAGAGGTCGGAGTCTCCGCTCAACGCCCCCGGTGCCTCGACCGAGAAGCCTCCGGCCCGGTTACTCGAGAAGTACAAGACCTCACCAAGGCCACGCTCGAGCAGCGGGAACGGGCTTGCCTCGTTCGCGGAGCTGTTCACCGTGCAACCGAGGTTCGACACGGGATCCCACCCGTCGGGCCTCAGCCGGGTCACAAAGATGTCGTCACCGCCGCAGAAACCAGCGCGGTTCGAAACGAAATAGAAGAGGTGACCGTCGCGCGCGAGCGTGGGACAGAAGTCGTTGGCCGACGAGTTGACCGGCGGCCCAACGTTGACCGGCGCTCCCCAGGGATCGCCTGCGCTTTCCCGCGTCGAGACCCAGATGTCGATCCCACCTAAGCCACCGGGCCGCGTCGAGGCCATGTAAAAGGTCTTGTCATCTCGAGAGATGAACGGGCAGCCATCGAGATCGGGTCCGTTGAACGACGGATCCGTGCCCGACAGCGACTCCACCCGGACAGCCGACGACCATGCGGAGTAGTCGTTGCTCTCGGCCCGGGCGTCAAACGGTATGACGCACAGGGTCGAGATCATGATCATCGTCACCTTGACGCGCATGTTCCTTTTCATTCCGCTCTCCTTGCTTCGAAGCCACCATGGAGCCCGCGAAGTGGCTGATTGCCGCCGCATCTTTCTGGGTGGTGCAGGTCTTGCGTCTCGCCCTCGTCGCCAATGTTGACGAAGGCATCACGGTATCGAAGTTCGAGTTCGAAAACTAGGGGCTTTGGTGTTCGATAGCTGACAGAATTCTTTGCCCAGGCGTGGGAGTTTTGAGTTTTTGCTTCCTAACCCCCTAGCGCCCCGTCCGGTGCGGAGCCAAATTTGAGTGTGCGGCCGACGTTGCGGAGGAGGCAACTGTGCATCGGCACCGTTCCCCTGTAGGTCTATCTAACGACGACAAACTCAGCGAGAAGGGAATTGCGACCATGAAACTGACGACCATCACGCACGTCTCAGTCGACGGCGTGATGCAGGGACTCGGCGGACCGGATGAGGATCGCAGGGGCGGATTCGAGCGCGGCGGATGGGCCCTGCCGCTGTTCCAGTCAGACGACGAGGCCGCGACGCTCGTCGGGGAGGTCTACCAGCGCGCCGACGCGTTCCTGTTCGGCCGGCGGACCTACGAGATCTTCGCCGGCTCCTGGGGAGTAATGGCAGATTCGGAC
>JALZBR010000401.1 GCA_030863485.1 Actinomycetota bacterium | reverse complement strand
AGGTAGTCGAGGTTGAACGATTTCAAACGCGTGAGGACAGCATCGGAGCGAAAGCTCCGTCCTCGGAATACCGAATCGGGACGAAGATGTGCGCATCGAGTCAGCAACTCAACGTCGTGAGAGGCTCGACCTTCCTCCGGGAGGAGAAGCGCGACCGGACGAACTTGGGATTCGCTGACGAGGTAATCGAGCACCTCGACCGCAACCCCGCGGTCACCGGCGAATGCGATCCGTAGGTCGCGGCTCATGCTCCGGGCAGCGCACGAACGGCTGGGGGCTCGGTCGGTGCCTCGTGCCATCCAGCAGTCGACGTCATCAGGAAGGAGGCGTTCATCACTGAGTCTCGAGGAGGCTCCGGTAAACCCCCCGCAATCGCTCGACGACTGCCGCTTCGGAAAACTCGGACAGCACCCACTGCTGACAAGCGCGACCCAACGTGGGAAGCCTCTGTGGAACGTCAAGCAACCGGCCGACGAGCTCTATCAGAGCGGTCACTTCCCCCCTCTTGACGAGGAGACCGAGTGGCGGAGGGATGACCTCGCGGAGGCCGCGGATGTTGTAGCCAGCCACTGGCCGACTGGCGGCGGCTGCCTCCATGGCAACCCGCGGAATCCCTTCTCGATAGGATGGAAGGAGCACAAGGTTGGCCCGAGCGAGATGCGGCCTGACGTCGGATACCGGACCAACGAACTCGACATATCCCGCCGTCGACAGGTGTCGCATCTCTTCGTCCGTTATCGCGTCCCTTTGGTCTTTCTCCGAGGGGCCAACATGGACGAAGGAGGCTCGCTCGTGCAGCGCTCGCGCCACTTCGAAAAAGTCGCGGCAGCCCTTCTCGGCTACGAGCCGGCTGATCATGAGAACTGTTGGCTTGCCCGGTGGGCACGGGACCTCACCCGTCGCGGCGAAGCGGCTCAGATCAATGCCGTTGCCGACGTGGACGACCTTCCGGCGAGGGCAGATACGCGACTCGACGACTGTCTCCAGGTCTTCGCGGCTTTGCAGCAGAACCCGGTGTGCCCATGCAGCACACCACCGCTCGAACACCCAACCCGCGATGTTCGCACGAAGAGAGTTGTCCTTGAAGTAGAGAGAACCATGCATGGTGTACAAGGTAGGGAGCCCCGCCAAACGCGCAGCGGGGAGGCCCAGGAGCGAGGCCTTGGGAGTGTGCGTCTGCACAAACGCGAAGCGGTGTGCGCGGAAGAACCGGAGGAGATTCCAGAACGATTGGAAATCCGACAGGGCCAATTCCCGTCGCATCGGAATACAGTGAGGGACGATGTCACTGGGCGCGTCGCGGTAAGGGTCGCCGCTCACGACGGACCAATTGAACTCCCGCAAAGCGGCAAGCTGCCCGCCAAGCAAGAGTCGGGCCGACTCCGACCATGTCACGACTCGGCAGGCTGAAATGTCAGGCAACGTTTCGCCTGAAGCGCGTTCTTCGTCTCTGGGCGTCCGCGATGGGAACAGGGGGACCGTCACCTCAGTAGAGTCTCCGACGTGCTGGCGCCTCAGCCAACTGCTCCGCTCAACGCTACCGTCAGCTGAGACCTGACGCTATGTGCGGGATCACCGGATTCGTCGACACGCGCCGGGACCATCCGAGCGAGGCACTGATCGGGCTGCTGGGAGCCATGGTCGATGTCTTGCGTCATCGGGGGCCCGATGACCAGGGCACCTGGGTCGACGCGGAGAGGGGTGTGGCGCTCGGGCACGACCGCCTCGCCGTGATCGATCTCTCGGCCGCCGGGCGTCAGCCCATGCAGTCGGCCGGCGGTCGGTACGTCCTCTCGTACAACGGCGAGATCTACAACCACAACGCCCTTCGTGAGCAGCTCCGCGGCGACGGGTGGATCTTCCGGGGCCACTCGGACACGGAGGTCGTGCTGGCCGCCGTCGAGCGGTGGGGTCTCGAGGAAGCGCTCGTGCGGATGAACGGCATGTTCGCCTTCGCCCTCTGGGACAAGGAGCGTGGCGAGCTTCACCTTGCCCGCGATCGCCTGGGGGAGAAGCCGCTCTACTACGCAAGCATGGGGCACGTCTTCCTCTTCGGCTCCGAGCTCAAGGCGCTCCGAGCCCATCCCGCCTTCGACTCCGTGATCGACCGTGGTGCTCTGGCGCTCTACCTCCGGTACAACTACCTGCCGGCTCCTCACTCGATCTACGCCGGCGTCCGCAAGCTCGTTCCGGGCACCGTCCTGACGATCAGCTGCGACGGCAACCAGCCGCGCCACAGCGACCCCAAGGCCTATTGGTCGGCCCGTCACGTGGTCGAGTCGGGGGTCGCCAACCCGTTGG
>JALZBR010000394.1 GCA_030863485.1 Actinomycetota bacterium | reverse complement strand
CGCGACTCGGTCTTGCTCCCCGGTAGACGGAACCACGGCGCGAGCTGCCGCAGGTAGTCGTCGTCGCGAGACGTGAACGTGTGGTCTATGAGGAAAGTGTGGCGCTGCGCGAGGCACACCCGCAGGTCGCCGATGCTTCCCCCGAACGAGATCACGGCGAGTACGGGCTCATCTTCGGTGAACTGCGTGCAGAGACGCTGCGCCTGTGCTTGGGCGTTCTCCTGGGGCCGGAATACGCCGAAGACCGGTTCCACCTCTCGCCCGAGAATCCCGCCGCGGCGATTCAGGTCTTCCACGAGCGCCGTGACCTGGCGCCTCTGGTTCCCGTAGTTGATCGGTACCCCGTACGAGGCGGCGGCCTGTTCGAAACCTTCGGTGATCATGAAGCCGAGCTTTATCTTGTTGGAGCTCACACCAGCTGCACGCGTGCAGCCTTCGAAGCTGCAGCTGGCTGCCTTGGAGCCTCCCCGACGGGAACCGCTTCCCGAGGTTCCTCGAGATCTACCCGAAGAACCATCTGCAGACGCCACGCGCTCGCCTCGCTGCTTGCGCCCGCCGCGTTCGCCGACGGCACCAATGACCTCGCCCTCCGCGTCGACGACCCTTCCGCTCTTGGTGACGCGCGCGCCCTTGACAACCCGCCCTTTGGCGTCGACGACCTGGCCCTTTTTGTTCACACGAAAGTCGGCCGACGCACCGTCTCCTTGCTCCTGCGCGACCTCAACGCTCTCATCCTGCGGCTGTTGTTGGTTGGTTGAACCGCATGCCGTCGCGGTGAGCAAGACGGCGCACATCAAAGCGAGCCAAACGCGCTTCGAGATCGGGGTCCAACAACGCGACAACGTCATGTGTCTGCTTTCGCCCCCCACCGCAGTTCCTTCGGGCATCGCTAGCGTTCGCAGGCTATGACGCTCCGTGTGACATGTCAAACGGCGCCCGCCGGGGCGTACTGTGGCTAAGTCGCCGCCGGCGCCAAGGCTTCTGGCAGCACATCGGGCGCCGCCTGCGGCAACATCGAAGCGAGAATGCGCTCCTGGGCAAGTCGGATGTGACCGATCATCGCCTCTCGCGCTGCGTCGCGATCACGCCTCGCGAGAGCGTCTACGACCTCACGATGCTGCGGCGACGACATGAAGTCGATCCCCTTGCGCGTATTGGGGTCGAGCAACATGATCCGCTGGCTCTCGTCCAGAAGGCCGCGGATCATGTCTGCGAGTCTCCGGTTGCCTGACAGGTCTGCGACCCGCGCGTGGAAGTCGCGATTCGCCTCGATCGATCGCCGCACAAACTGCGGATCGCTCCTCGGGATCGAGCGTGCAGCTTTCTTCGTCGCCGCCTGAATGCGCTCGAAAGCCTCGATGTCCTTATCCGTGACGCGTTGTAGGGCAAGCTCGAGAGCGAGAGCTTCGAGTGTCACCCGGAGCTGGAAGATCTCCTGCACGTCGGTGACGCTGATCGACGAGATGACGTACCCGACCCGCGGAATCACCTGCACAAGCCCTTCCGAAGCCAGAAGCTTCAACGCCTCGTGGATCGGTGTTCGAGACATCCGATACACGTCCGCGAGTTGGTTCGCGGCCACTATCTCACCCGGTCGCAGACGCCCGGTGAGGATCTCGTCCTTGATATTTAGGTAAGCCTTGTCAGACAGTGACCGCCTTACGTTTCTCGTCGAGGTCACCGCGGCGCGCCTTCGCGCCCGCGCTCGAGGCAACGGACGGCAGCGGGCGCTGGACCCGCCACACCTCGAACAACACGAGACATGTCTGCATGCTACCCGTAGCCAAGAGATAACGAGCAGATGATGGTAAACATGTCACGTGATATGCTAAAGCGACCAACGGGGGAATCAGTCACGACAGCAAAACTCGCGCACCTTTCCCACGAGCTCCAGGACCTGCGCGCGCGCGGGATTTTCCACTCACCTCGCATCTTCGATGGCTTGCAAGCTCCGCGCTGCCGCATCGACGGTCGAGAGGTGATCAACCTCGCGAGCAACAACTACCTCAACCTCGCGGCAGACGCGCGCCTGCGCGATGCGGCAGCCGACGCCCTCGGCAGGTACGGCGTCGGTTCGGGCAGTGTGCGTCCCATCGCCGGAACAATGGACGTCCACGTAGAACTCGAGCAGCGTTTGGCCGCCTTCAAACATAGTGAAGCTGCCCTCGTCTTCCAGTCGGGGTTCACCGCTAACGCTGGCACCGTCGGAGCCATACTGGGACCTGAAGACACGATCGTGTCGGACGCGCTCAACCACGCATCGATCATCGACGGGTGCAGATTGAGCAAGGCGAAGATCCTCGTCTATCGCCACAGGGACGTCGACCACGCGCGCGAACAGCTTCGAACCGCACGAGCAGAGAAGTCGCGAAGGGTCCTGTTAGTCACCGACGGCGTCTTCAGCATGGACGGAGACATCGCGCCTCTTCCGGAGCTAGCAGATCTCGCCGACGAGTACGGCGCGATATTCATGGTCGACGACGCACATTCTTCCGGAGTCCTCGGTCGCAACGGGCGCGGAAGTGTCGACCACTTCGACCTACATGGGCGCGTCGACATCCAAGTCGGCACACTTTCCAAAGCGTTCGGTGTGGTCGGAGGCTATGTAGCGGGACCTCGCGACCTCATCGACTACCTCACGCAGGTAGGTCGTCCGTACCTCTTCAGCACGTCTCATCCTCCTGCCGTCGCCGCTGCCTGTCTCGCTGCGCTCGACATCCTGGAAAGCGACAGCAATCTCATCGAGCGGTTGTGGGCGAAGACGGACTCGTTCAAACAAGCCTTGACCAACCTCGGGTTCGACACCGGGAACAGCGAGACCCCGATCACGCCGATTCTGCTAGGCGACGAAGCTGTCGCCGTTGCGTTCGCCAGGGCCCTGTTCGAACGTGGCGTCTTCGCGCCCGGATTGGTCTTCCCAACAGTTCCGCGCGGCAACGCCCGTGTGCGCACGATCGTCACCGTCGGGCACACCGACGCCGAGCTCGCTGAAGCCGTGGATGCGTTCGAGCAGGTGCGAAGAGACGTTGCTACGCAACCGCTGCTGGCAGAAGCTTAGAAGAGACTCTGAGGAGACGGCATGACTCGTACATATGCCGAACGATTGCTTACGGAACCGGTGGGCAAAGAGGGCGACCTGATCGAGCTGATCCGCGGATCGGTGATCGGTGACGACAGTGTCATCGATGGGCCATTTGGCCCCCGCAGGGTCACCTACGCCGACTACACGGCGTCCGGCCGCTCGTTGAGCTTCATCGAGGACTTCGTCCGGCGCTTCGTCCTCCCGTTGTACTCCAACACACACACCGAAGCATCCGGCACCGGGCTCCAGACGACGCGCTTTCGCGAGGAGGCACGTCGCATCATCCTCGACGCCGTCAAAGGTGATAGCGACTACGTCGTGCTCTTCTGTGGGTCGGGTTCAACCGGCGCTATCAACCATCTCATCAACGTGATGAACCTTCGACTGCCGCGCGATCTCGACGCGCGCTACGACATCTCGAAGACCATTCCTTCCGCGGAGCGGCCCGTCGTGTTCATCGGTCCGTATGAACACCACTCGAACGAGCTCCCGTGGCGCGAGTCGATTGCAGACGTCGTCGTGATCGAAGAGAACCGGGACGGAGAGATCGACCTCGGCCACCTCGAGGCGGAGCTGTTGCGCTACGAGCAGCGCCCGCTGAAGATCGGGAGTTTCTCGGCTGCGTCGAACGTCACCGGGATCGTGTCGAACACGCGCAGCATCTCGATCCTGCTGCACCAGTACGGGGGGCTGTCGTTCTGGGACTTCGCGGCCGCAGGTCCCTACGTAGATATCTCCGTCACCGCTCCGATGGGTCCGGAACTGGCACTCGCGTACAAGGACGCGGTCTTTCTGTCCCCGCACAAGTTCATCGGCGGCCCTGGCACACCCGGCGTGCTCATCGCCCGGCGCGAGCTGTTCACCAATTCGGTTCCGGTCGTGGTCGGCGGCGGAACCGTCGCGTACGTGAATCCTGTAGAACACCGATACCTGCAGGACACGGTTCATCGCGAGGAGGGCGGGACCCCGGCCATCGTGGAGTCGATCCGAGCCGGGCTCGTCTTCGCTTTGAAGGAAGCCGTCGGCGACGAGACGATCCGCGAAAGAGAGACCTCGTTCATCCGGCGGGCGATCGATTCGTGGAGTCGGAATCCGAAGATCGAGATCCTGGGCAACCTCGAGGCGGAGAGGCTCTCGATCGTCTCGTTCGTCGTCAGGCACGGGCAACGTCGGCTACATCACAACTTCGTGGTGGCCGTGTTGAACGACCTCTTCGGGATCCAGGCACGAGGCGGGTGTTCGTGTGCCGGACCCTACGGACACCGCCTCCTCGGGATCGACATCGAGACGTCGCATGCGTTCGAACGCGAGGTCGGGCGCGGTTGCGAAGGAATTAAGCCAGGCTGGGTCCGCGTCAACTTCAACTACTTCATCTCCGAGAGCGTCTTCCGATTCATCCTCGACGCGGTTCACCTCGTGGCCTCCGACGGGTGGCGCCTGCTTGGGGAGTACGACTTCGACCCGATGACGGGCCTGTGGCGCCACGAACGAGCTGCATCGGGCGCCGCGTACAGTCTCTACGACCTGCGGTATCGAAACGGTGGCACCCACTATCCACACGACGTACCGACCGCGCCGGAGAGCGACCTTGCCTCGTATATCGACCAAGCACGAGAAGTGTTCGCCTCGGCGCGAAGCGCTACCGTGGCGGATCACGCCGCGGCATCCGACGACTACGACCGCCTGCGCTGGTTCCCTCTGCCCCATGAGGTGTGATCTCACGGCCTTCCCGTAGCAGCGACTGCTCGGCGGGGCTTACGGAATCTACGCGACAGCAGATGAGGATGATGTGGCCAGACCGACGGCAATAGAAAACGTCACGCTGTTCGATGGGCGCGGCGACGCTTGCGTACGTCCTGCGACTGTCGTGATCGCCGACGGCCGCATCAGTAAGGTCGGGCCGGCGTCCACCACCTCTGTCCCTCCTGGTTCGACGGTCATCGATGCCGCAGGGAAGACGGCGCTGCCCGGCCTCATCGACATGCACGTCCACCTCAAGCCGGGGGTGTTCTCGTTGTTCCTGGCGCACGGGGTCACGTCGGTAAAGGACGTGGGGAATCAGCTCGATCGCGTCACCGCTTGGCGCGAGGCAGAGCAGGCAGGTGAGTTCCCTTCGCCGCGGATCCACCTCTGCGGGCCGCTGCTGGAGGGAGAGCCTCCAGTGTGGCCAGAGATATCTCGCGTTGTGGTCGATCCCGCAACGGCGCGAGCGACAGTGGACGAGCTTGCCCACGCGCAGGTGGACGCGCTGAAGTTGTACATGCGTGTCACTCTGGACGTGATGCGCCCGATCATCGGGCGAGCGCACGAGCTCGGAATTCCAGTCACCGCACACCTCGGGCGCGTTGCTGCGAGCGACGCCGTCGCGGTCGGGCTCGACGGCATCGAGCACGTGGTCCAGGGGTTGTACAACGACATCGTCGCCCCCGAGCTCCGACTCGATGCGGATGACCGCATGCGCCTCGGTCAGTCCAGGTTCTGGGCCGAGTTCCTTAAGGGTTGGGCGGAGGTCGAGGTCGACTCCGGCACCGTGCGACGTGTCATCGACCTCCTCCTGCAAAACGATGTCTTCATCGTGTGCACGCTCGTCGCGCACGGCTTCAAACTCGGACCTCGTTTTCTCGCCGATCACGTGGACCTGACTCATGTCCCAGACGCGCTGACGTCGGGGTGGGTGGACCTCGCGGCGTGGTTCACCGAGACGTGGTCTCCGCACGACTTCGAGGTCGCCGCGGAAGCCCTTGAGAAGGCGAAATCCTTCGTGGCAGCGTTCCACGACGCCGGCGGCCGCGTCCTGGCGGGAACCGATGCGCCCTTCCCATACATCGTTCCAGGCGCGTCGCTGCATCAAGAGCTTGAGCTGTTGGTGAACAGCGGATTGACGCCCGCAGAAGCGCTGCGGTCGGCGACGCTACACGCCGCAGATGCGCTCGGGCGCGGCGACGACCTCGGGACGCTACAACCGGGCAAGTTCGCCGACCTCGTCATCGTCGACGGTGACCCCGTTGCCGACATCCGCGCCATCAAGCGGATCGATACCGTCTTCAAGGACGGACACGCGTTCAAGCGATCCGATCTCGTCGCGAGCGCGCCCCGCGAGCTTGAGGAAGGCCATCCGGTGGCGCGGGCGGACGCGGCGGCGGGTTGGTCACACTCTCCAGCGCCAAGGATCCATGAGCTTCGACAGTCCCGCTCGTCCGCGCGGCTTCAGGCGCTTCGCACTCTGAGTGCCGTGAAGCGCCGTGACTGAGGGAAAAGAACCCGTCGCTCGCCTCTATCCCCGGATCCCTCCGCTTGCTTGGGTGGTGGCAGCGTCCTTCGGTGGTATTGGTCCTCAACCTGCGCGGGCTGCGTGCTGCTGCTGAATCCGCCGGCGACTTCACCTACATCCGAGGTGATATTCGAAGCCGTTCACAACCGCCGCGCCAGTAACTCGTCGCCTCGATGGTCGATGTCATCGATGCCGACGTGCATGGCGAAGGGGACGCGATTGTCCTGACGGCGCGAACGGATGTCGCGGTGCCACACTCGCTGAAGACATCGGCGTTGGAGTTCCGCTGGGATCTAGCCGGCGATGACGCGCCCAAATGGAGCGTCGTCTGCGTAATCGACACGACGACGAGGGTCTCGGTCTTCTCCGACGAGGGCTTCGGCGCTGGCACGGTAGATGAGACGTTTCCTGGAATATTCTCCTTGAGAGACGACACTGTCGAGATCCGGTTGCGGCCTGCCGCGCTCCCGGATTTTCCGACGAGCTTCGAATGGAACCTCGCGACCACTGTACGCGCATTCAGGAAGAAGACGGACTCGCCGCGCGTTCAGGACCTTTTCCCTGACGAGGGCGCTATCCGCCATTCATCGTGACAAGCAGCCGCGTGCACTGGAGATGGTCGGTGACATCATGAGTACGCGGTTGGCCGGCACGGGGTGTGAGGAGACATCTTCCCCGCGCGAACTCGCCCACTACCGGGTCCCCTCCGTCTCCTCGCCTCACGCTCTCGCCTTCTTTTGGGCCGCATTTAGGCCGCAAACGCGCCGCGAGATGCTCATGAACGTTCATGAAGGACAATGAACAGCAATGAAGAAAACGGCAGGTCAAAGCACGTTTTTTGCCGAAACCCCAGGTCAGGCGACTGACCCACTATCGGACTCTTAATCCGTAGGTTCAGGGTTCGATTCCCTGGCGACCCACGCATCTGACCTGGTCAGAGGCCATATGTTGAGATAGCGCCGATCCAAATAGGCCGCAAACGGGCCGCTACCTACAATCCGCGTGTCTATCTGTGGCGTGTCCTGCGAAAAAGACCGGACCTACGGATTCTCTATCCGTTCCACCGCCTGTTAGGCCGCATCCAGACGCGCGTCGCGCCACGTCGCGCCGCAGCGACATCACGGAGACGGACCTACGGCTTGGTGCTCTGTTCCACACGCCTACTGGGCCGCCGAAAAGAGTCGGTTTCGGCCGCGGGAAAGGGGAACTGTCACACCCTCGCTATATGAGTGAGTGACGGCGAGAGCGTCGCCGGCAGGAGCGAAAACCCCGGAAGAGGGCGCCATGAACCAACAAGGCGACCGGGACCACCTCAAGAGTCGCCTTGGTACGAACGATCAGCGTCCGCCGGTCGATCGCTCGGAGAGGAATCCCGCCGTGACGTAGCACCCTGCCCAACTAGACTTGCGATATGCGCTTGCCTCTGACCGACAAGAAGACCGTCCACCTCGGGCAGTTCACACACGAACACGCCAACGAGATCGCAGGCAAGCTGGAAGCTGCCGGCATCGTCTGGTGGTACAAGCAGCCCGGATACTTCAGCTCGATCTGGGAGAAGGGCACCCGGCTGTTCGTCGACGAGCAACGCCTGCAGGACGCGCAAGCGATCGCCCGCGACGTTCTCAACGCCACCGCATCCGCCGATACCCTCGAGTGAGGTTCCGTCTGGTGGTGCTTCGGATCGCCATCGCCCTGGTCCTGTTGGTGGGCCCGCTCCGATCGCCGCGGTTCGCGCCGGTGCTGAATCCGTCGTATTAGGTCGCTCCTCGAGCTGCGTCACGTCGGCGACCAGCGAGCGCTCGTAGCGCGCAGAAACGGTTGACGGAGTCGCGCCCAGGCAGGCGACGCTAATTAGTACGGATGCGGATCGAGGCTGAGACCGCCTCGTTGTAGAGGTCGTTCTGCGCCGACCACACCGCACGGAACACTGCGGAGCTGAAGTTCGCGCGGATCCGGAAGGACGCCAGGCAGTCCTCGTCGACCTTACTTTGCGCCGTCGTTTCGAAGTTCCCGGCACGTTGGCGCTGGAGCTCGATCGTCGTACCGGCGAGGTCGGGGCAGGCGACGAGGCTCGCCTCGGCACGAACCCGCGCACCTCGTGCCGGAGTCTTGTCACTGACCTCGAAACTGAGGCCGGGATCTCGAAGGTGGCTCCCTCCGATCTGGATGTAGCGGTTCGCGGGCGCGCCGATGTTCCAGTGGGACGCGAGCCACTCCCCGTCCTCGGGCGCGCTGTCGAAGTACGTATCGAAGCCGCAGTCGTACCACTGGACCTGACACTGAGTGGAGCTACTCGGATAGCACATGATGTCGCGCTGCTCGGTGCAGTGGCTGGTCCCGTCGTCGTTGGGTGCACCCGACTGCACCGCCCCCTGGTTATGACCGTTCTCGTGTAACGGCGTGCGTGAATACCAGCAGTTCCTGTAAGTGATCCCATAGCCGCCCTCGTTGTTGCGGTTGTCGGGGGTCGCTCGATCGTCGCGGGCAAACTCGGCGACCCCGCAGACTCCAGGAAAGATGTCGTCGTAGAAGATGATGTAGTCCACAAGGGGATCCGCGAAGCCTGCTGCACGCGCGGCGTCGACCACCGTCGAGAAGTAGCTAACGAAGGTGTTGTTGACGAAGCTGTCGACGCGGACCTTTCCGCTGTCGTCGCATAGAAGCTTGAGATCCATCTCCGGCCCCCCCGACTCGAGAGACGACGCGTTGAGCACGTGGTTCATGCGCGCGACGTGTGCGCGGATCTCGTCTTCGACGGCGGAAAGGCGATCCTGAGCGATGATCGCGGGGCGTCCGTACAGGACGTGGGCGACGTGTCCAGTCGCGCAGACGGGCGCTCGTTCGGGATCGCCGGGGGACAAGTCGTCATCCGGCTGATCCGCCAGGGCGGTGGTGTCCGGTCCGTGGGTCGTCATCGTGTAGCCCGCGGGGGTCCTGACCCTATAGAGCCCGTTCGGCAGCCGCTCGACGTCCCCTCCTAATGCCTCCCGCGCGAACGCCGGTGCGACGAGGTCTCCTCGGTGATCGGCGGCAGGGGCACCCGCGGCAGCTCCCAAAGAGGACGTGACAAGCAGACCAACCAAGGCTGTCACGACCGCGTTTCGTCTCAATCAGCACCTGCTTTCGAAGTTGGCGCTACGCGCGGCCAGCCACGTCCTAAGTTCGCCGCCACGACTATACCCCCTGCGTCTCTGCTGAACTGGCGGCAGCGGGATGGGTAGCTACACCGTCTATCGCAGCCTCGACGGCACGGCCGGGAGCTTCACGGCGATCGCCCCGGGTATCACGTCCACATCCTTCGATGACACGGCCGTGAAGAAGAATGCGACCTACTGGTACTACGCCGTTGCGGCCGATCGAGCCGGCAACACAAGTGCCGTCAAACATCGTCAATGCTCGCGCGCGCTAACGGCAGTCTCCCGCGAGCCTCTCTATGCGAACGGAGCACCAGGGCCCGGACGATCAACCTGTCCGGGCCACCTGCTTACGCGTCACCGCGCGCTGGAGCAACCCAGCGCGCCGTGACTTAACGCGTCTGTGCACTAGCTACTCAAGGGCTCCTGCGTCTGGGCATTGAGGTATGGGAGATGGACCCGCTTGGCGCGTCCGGCAGCAGCGTCGTTGAACAACAAGGTATCCAATCCCTGCTGGATGTCGCTCGAGTAGATGCGGCCGTTGTACCAGTAGGCCGACCACGAACCACCAAGAATCGTTCGCTCGGTGCTCAAGGGCCCGCGATCGAAGAAGGCGAGTTCCTTAGGGTTGCTCCCGTCGGTGAAGTCGATGACGGAGAGTCCCCCCTGGTACCAAGCCTGTACGAATATGTCCCGTCCCGCGACCGGAAGCACGTTGCCGTTGTGCGCTACGCAATTCTCGGTGTTGGACTGGGTGCGTGGAATCTTGAAGTAGCTCAGGAGTCGGGGCGCCCTTGGATTGCTGACGTCGTAGATCGCGTCCGCCCCGCGCTGCGGTCCGATAGTCGGATTGCAAGTAGGCCCGGCACCGCCTCCGAGCTCGTCGGTGAATATGACCTTCGTGCCGTCGTTGCTGAAGGTGGCGCTGTGCCAGAAAGCGAAGTTCGGGTCCCTGATGCTCGAGATGACCCTGGGGTAAACGGGATCGGAGATGTCCATCATGATGCCTTCGCCCATGCACGCGCCTGCGGCGAGTTTCAGCGCCGGATAGACCGTGATGTCGTGACAACCGGAAGTGGCTCTCGTGGTGGGCGATCCTTGGAAGCCTCCATCCGGGAACAGCACCGGCTCGGCGATCACGCTAGCCAAGCTCGGCGCCGCCAGGGGAACCTGCACGACGGAGATCTTGTCGTGAGGTGGCAGGCAGTCAGGTTGGTCTCCAGACGGGTTGTAAGAGGAGACATACAGGAGGACACGATTCAGTTCTGGGTCGGGGACGAGGGTATGAGTGTGTGATCCGCAATCCGTCTCCACCGCCGCGACGAGGTTCGGGGCCGCCGGATTGCTCCAGTCGAATATGCGGATCCCTTCCCAAGAGGATTTGATCGTGGCCGACTGAGGCGGGTTGACCTCACCGTCGCGCACGCATTCAGGGAACTTGCGTGACGAATCAGTGGACGTGAAGATCAGGTTGCGCCACACCGATACGTCGTTCTGAGCGCCGGGGCACAGCGTCTGGCTCACGACGACGGGGGCATCAGGTTCCGTGATGTCTGTTATCTGGAACCCGTTGTAGTTGCCCTGGATCGCGTACTTGCCCCAGAAGGCGAGATCGCTGTTGAAACTCGGTTCCCCGGCGAACGGACCACTCTTTGGCAAGTTCGATATGAGACGGATGTTCGAAGTATGCGCGATCTGCCCGGGAGCGAGGTTAGCGCCCGAGTCGTCCATCCGATCGATCTCTTCCTGGCTGAAGCATTCACTCTCATGCTCGTGGACGTGATCGTCCTCATGCTGCTGGCACGATTCCGGATGAGCGTGAGCGACCACGGTGATGCCGAGTAGAAGTGACAGAACGGCTGCAAGCGCGAAGAATCTACGTATCTCCCACATGGAGCCTCCCATAGCCCGCGAAACAAGACAAGCAAGTTCTCATCTGACCCTTACCCTGTGCGTCGCGCCGATGAACCTTCGTAACATCCGTCACCGGCCCAAACGGCTTCATAGCTGCGATGCCCGTTCGTGTAGTTGTGCGGTGTACGGAACGTCGCCACTCCTTGGTCGTTCGTCGTGGCGGTCCCCATAAGGACGCCATCTGAAAGCAATGAGAGCGTTCGACCACCGAGGTGGCTGGATCCATCGGGGTCAGCCAAGTTAACGGTCAGCGTGCGGCTCGCCGTCTTTCCTCTCCCAGAGACGGGACCTACATCCAGTGTTGTGGTCGTGGTCTCCCTTGTGGAGGTGAACATAGCCTCCGCGTCGGATGGTTCGAAGTGGCCTTCGTCGCCCGCGAACCGAGCGATCACCTGTATCTCGCCGACGGTTTCGATCCTGCGAGTGGTTGCGGCCATGCCGTCGTGGTCCGTCGTCGCTGAAGAGTGGGTGATCGTGCCACCGGCACGGAGTTCGAAGGTGATTTCCTGGTTGGCTACAGCCGTGCCGGACGCGTCGAGCAAGTAGGCCACGAATGAACCATCATCGGAACACTGGAGACCGTTTGGTTCAGCGGCAAGAATGAGATCCGTCCGACGCGCCGCAGGGGGCGGGTCCACCGCGCGGACGGCGCGGAGAGCGTCAACCCGCCCGTATCCATACATCGGGTCGTAGCCTGGAGCACCGAGGTCCTTCGCCGTCCCGATGATCGCCTCGATAACTCGCTCGGCGTTGCTTCGGGAGCGGGATCCTCCGAGACGGTCATACACAAGCGCCGCTACACCCGCCACATGCGGCGTTGCCATCGATGTCCCGAAGCGATAGTCGTACCCGCCCTCCACACAGAGATTGTTCGCCTCGCGCGAGCGGAGATATGTCGAAAGCACATCCTCGCCCTCGCATGGCAGAAGGATTCCTCTACCTCCGGGCGCGACGACCCCGGGGCCGACCTCGCCCCTCCCCTCGATCTTGAACGGGAAGACAGAATAAAACGCACGCACGTCATCACGATCGGTTGCGCCGACGCAGATGACACGCTGCGCTATTGCTGGGAAATCGCAGATCGTCTTCGTAGCGTCGTTTCCGGCTGCGGCAACGACTACGGATCCTCGCTGTCGCGCGAAATTGATCGCCTCTTTGATTTGTCGGTACGCGAGAATCCCGGGGGCGTGACCGGTGGCGCTCCCCCACGGGACCTCCACGCCGCGTACCTTCGCCCCGAACGACAGCGACATATTGATGACGTGGGCACCCGCGATCGCCGAACGTTGGATCGCATCCGCGAGATCGTGCTGTTCGTTGTTATCCGCGTCACGGTCGTAGGTGGCCGATGAGCTGAACACCTGGAAGGGCGCGACCGTCGCGTCAGGTGCCACTCCCGCGATCCCTTCTTCATTGTGTGTACAAGCAGCGATGATCCCTGCGACATGGGTCCCGTGGCCGTCAAAGTCCTGCGCACCGCCACCATCTCGAACAACGTCGCCCTCCGGGAGGTGCGCCACCTTGTCACTGCAGGAAAAATCCGGATGCCCGAGATCGAGACCCGAGTCGAGGACCGCCACTGTGATTCCGTGCCCCGTGGCACTAACCTCCTGCCACGCCGCGGGCGCATCGATCATTTTGAGCCCCCACTGACGGTCGAAACAAGGATCATTCGTCTTCGTCGCGTAGACGCCGCGCTCGCCGGGTGCAGTTGCCGAGACGCTGTGATCGTCGCCGCAGTAGGCGCCAGGCGATGAAGGAGAGGCAGTCGGAGAGGGCGAAGGCGACGGATCCGTAACGCGCGCGTTCACCGTGAAGCCAGAAGGGGTCTGAACCGAGTCGTAGAAGATGGCTGTTCCAGAACCATCTCGTTGGGTGCTCTCCGTAAGCCTGCTGCCAGGAAGCGCAACCGTCACCTTCCTCCCGGTGGGGTCGAGGGTAGAGAGTGGCACCAACCGCCCATCCGCATCACGGTAGTGGGTGAACGTCAACCGGACACGACCCGCCTGATCGGCCGCCGCCGGCGTAGTGGGAAGGTCGTACTTGCTGACGCCGATAGAGATCGACGGCGTGTAGTGCGCATCTCCGAAAACCACCTCGCCGACTTGCTTCTGCCAGAGATCGAACGTAATGGTTGCTATGCGCGTATCTATGTCGCCAGACCACGACGGGTCGAACCCGCCTGTCCCGCCTTGATTTCGCAGGACGACCTCGTCGAGCGCCATCGCGGGGACCTGCTCGTGCGGAGGAGTCGCGTTGAAGATCGTGTCTCGGCCGAGGCTCGCGAAAGAGTCAACATTCCAGATCCGAGACGGCGAGTGGAAGTAGAAGGTCCGTTCCTCGAACGACGTCCCTGATCCAGGGTTGGGCTCGGGGTCAACGCTGGGATAAGGGTCGGGCACCGAAGGCTCTTTCGGGATGTCCTCTATCACTTCGAGGTCAACCGTGGTGTTGGATCCCCACCAGAGATACGCCACGACGTACCGCGTTCCAATCGGTAGCGTGACTACTTCGTCGGCTTCCACCGTCGCCGCGTGACCCAGCGGGCCGCAATCGGAAGAGAAGACGTATACGTCTATGTCGTGGCCGATATCAGAGCCGGATCCGAACGTTCGTGCAGCCAGACCTTCCTCCGTCACGTCATGTCGAAGCTCAAAGACCCACGCGTCGTGCCCTTGCGTCGCCGGGATCTCGCAGCGCGCCAGGAACTCATTGACCGTCATGCCCCAATCGAAGCTGGCGCCCGCAGAGGCCGATCCGTACAGAACCTGTCCACGGTCGGCATGGCCGAAGTTCGGATCCGTGGATGAAGCTTCGCTCGCGACGACTATCACGGGGCTGAATACCGAGGTCAGCGAGAGCACGAGGCAAATAACTAGTACCAGGTTCAAGATCCGCCGCACAACACGACCCCCTCGGACTACCGCGACCATCACGGTCATAGGAAGCTTCCAAGCTGGTGGCAGCGGGCACAGTCAGCTAGCTGACACGTCAGCAGCAGGAGAATCGACCGTGAGCTACCCGTGTGGCCGTCTTCACGCTCTGATAGTCAATCCAACTAATTCCTGAGCCGCTCGGGGGTATCCGCGACCAACTTAGCCATATTCACGCTCTCGCTTCTAACCCTAGGCGCCTGATCTGTACTTGATGGCTCGCGCAACCACCTGCGGTGATCAGCCTTCGGGACGAATCACAGCACCCACAGGCCAGTTTTGACGCCGCGGGGTACTCGCTCATTGCGGCCGCCAGTGCCGATGGCGATCGATATACCTATGCCGCGTGACCCCCGTGCTGCCGCGTCCGGCCAGCCTGGCGCGCGAGCTGAATCAGGACCAACGAGACCGCCGCAGCGAAGACATTGAGAAAGAGGGTGTAGTCGAACGAGAAGGTCGCGAGTTCTTGGATGTCCTTTGCCGATTGCGGCAACAGCCCGGCGACCGCATAGAGGCCATGAACCACCACGCCGGTCACGACGGCCGCTGCGGCGAACACGACACCTAGATAGAGGGCGAATCGCCAGCCGTAGTAATTCGCGTTGATCTTGAGCGCGGGCGGGACGACGAAGTCTGAGTACAGGAACGCCATGATGCCGCCGAAGACGACGCCGTTCTGGAACAGGATCGCCGCGAGAGGCCCATTGCCCATCGAGCCAATCACAGTGATCACCGCGAGGAACGGCGCGAAAAAAGCGTGGAGAGGGACCAGCAGCCACACGTTCATCCCCGTCGGGAAGATCGCCTTGAAGAAAGAGGCGGGGACCAGCGCCGCTACCGCCCCCGCGATCGTGAACCCGATCGCGAGCTCCTTCCACACCATGCCCCACTCCATCTTGTAGGCGCGCCCGACCCTCTGCCACGCCCGGGCGTTCGCGAAGCGCTCGCGCCAACCGTCGGGAAGGTCATCCGATCCTTCGCTCTCGTCCTGGGTCACATCCCGCGCCCGCTCCAACGCGTGCTTCGAGAGCGCATCGGGGCGCGTCAGCCGCACGATGGCGGCCATGATCACGACAATGATGGGCGCGCCCACGAAGAGCGCGAGGGCGAACTGCCACCCGAGGAAGATCAACGCCAGCGCCGCGACCTCGATGGCGAGATTGGTCGAGGCGAACATGAACGCGAGCGCAGCGATCAGGTGCCCGCCTTTGGCCCAGATGCTCCTCGTCGCCGACAGCGCCGCGAACGAGCACGACGAAGACGCGAACCCCAGCAGCATCGCGAGGCCTACCTTCCTCGGCTTCGGCTCTCCTAGGTACATCGCCGCCTCGCCGCGTGACAGGAACACCTGGATAGACGCCGACACTGCGTATCCGAGAGCAAGGGCCCAGAAGGCACGCCAGAACAGCCCCGCCCCCGTCAGCAAGGCTTCCCAAACCGCTCCGAGCGCGTCCATCACGATGTGATCACGCGCCGCCGTTCCTCGAACTCGTCGCGGTCGATCTCGCCTCGGGCGTAGCGCTCCTTGAGGATGTCGAGCGCCACGCTTTGCGAGCGCCTTTCGCCGCCGTCGCCGCGGCGCCATATAGCTCTGGCGACCAACGCGGCGGCGACGACGACCGCGGCCACGATCACGAGGAAGAGCGCCATCCACGCCCACATCCCCCCACCCATCATCCCGTCCATATCCATCATGGATCCGTCACCCCCGAAATTGCGCGGCCCCACCCGCAGCGTGGCGAGGTAGGCGATGACGTCGCTGATCTCGGCGTCGCTGAGGCGGCCTTCGAACGCCGGCATCGGAGGATCGGTATCGCGGCCGTTGTGCACCGTGACCTCGACCCCCTCGAACGTCAAGCGTTCGATCGCGCCGCGAAGCGACGGGTGCATCCCCATCATGCCTGCCGCGTCGTCGCCGTGGCACATCGCGCAGTTCGCCTCGAACACGGCACGACCGCGGACCGGATCTCCCTCTTGGGCAGACGCAGGCACCGCCATCAGCAGGGTTGAGACGACGAATGCCGTCACCAAACGTGCCGGCTTCATGGACCGCGCCTCGAGAGCTACTAGAACGCGCGAACGTCGTCCTCGGACCTCGGCGCGAGACGATCGCGCCGGCGTCACTGCTACGGCCGTCGCCATGTGGCACCTCCATCGCGGCTCACGTAGACGAGGGCTTCGGGCGCGTCGAGGACAGCGGCGTACAGCACGTCCGGGTCATGCGGGCTGAGCTCGACGATCAGCGTCCCTTCCGGGACATCGAGGGCGTCCCATGTTTTGCCGGAGTCCGCGCTGACGGCGGCTCCACCCTGGCCTGTGACGATGAGGTGGTCGCTGTCGTCCGCATCCCAACTCACCCACATCGCGCCTTGCACGCCGCCGAGGCCGCGCCACGTGCGCCCACCATCGCGGCTTTCCACCGCGCCGGCCTGCATGTCGGGCGCAACCACGCGGTCGTTGCCTCGTGGGTCGACGAGGATGCGTCCCATGAACGATTGTCCGGCCTCTTGCGTCCGGACCTCCCAAGAGGATCCACCATCCGTGGATGCGAACACCCCCACCGCGGGAGACGCCGCGTAGATCACTCCTCCGCCGGCGCCGAGCGCATGGATGTCGGTGTTCGGAAGGCCCTCGTTTCTCTGCTGGAAGCTGTCCCCGCCGTCGGTCGAAACGTAGAGGCCGGGATGGCCCCCGACGAAGATCGCGTCGTCCGTGAACGCCCACCCCATCGCGTCGGCTCCATCGAGGCTCGCGATCGCCTCCCATGTCTTGCCGCCGTCGGCCGAAACCGACACGCCGTCGTGGCTGCCGATGTAGACCGTGTCTGGATCGGCGGGATCGACCACCAACGAGTGGAGGTCGGCTCCCACCACCGGATTCGTCCCTCCGACGGGGGCCGAGGTTCCGTCTCCCCCGGCGCGCAGCGTGACAGCGACCAAGGCGACCAACGCGATCCCGAGCGCCCACGGCGCCCATCCATGGCGCCGGTACCATCGAGCCGGCGGTCTGGGTGCGGAACGGCCTCCTCGCTTGGCTCCCGCGCGCGGCCGCGTCGGCTTCGTGCGCGTCTTAGCCATCGACGGCTCCATCGGTGCCGCTTTGTACTCCGACACGCCGTTCGGCCTGCAGGCG
>JALZBR010000380.1 GCA_030863485.1 Actinomycetota bacterium | reverse complement strand
TCGAAGACCTGCGCGCCGCGGCGGCCGTGGTGGCCGGGCGGCGCGTCCAACCCGGCCTGCGGGCCCTCGTCGTGCCGGGGTCCATGCAGGTGCGGGCCGCGGCCGAGGCCGAAGGGCTGGATCGGGTGTTCACCGCCGCCGGGTTCGAGTGGCGTGCCGCCGGGTGTTCCATGTGCCTCGGGATGAACCCCGATCAGCTGCGGCCCGGCGAGCGCTGCGCCTCGACCTCGAACCGGAACTTCGAGGGTCGCCAGGGGCCGGGTGGCCGCACCCATCTGGTCTCACCCGCGGTGGCCGCCGCCACCGCGGTCGCCGGGCACTTCTCCACACCGAAGGATCTGTGAGATGGAGCCGATACGGACGATCACCGGCACCGCGGTCCCGCTCGACCGGTCCGACGTCGACACCGACCAGATCATCCCGAGCGCCTGGCTGAAGCGGGTGGAGCGCACGGGCTTCGGCGAGGGGTTGTTTTCGGCGTGGCGCGCCGACCCGGAGTTCGTGTTGAACCAGCCGCGCTATGCGGGCGCCACCATCCTCGTCACCGGACCCAACTTCGGCACCGGTTCGTCGCGTGAGCACGCGGTGTGGGCGCTCATGGACTACGGGTTCAAGGCGGTGGTGTCGCCTCGCTTCGCCGACATCTTCCGCACGAACTGCACCAAGGTGGGGCTGCTGCCCGTCGAGGTCGACGAGGACGTGGCGCGGCAGCTGTTGGCGGCGGTCGAAGCCGATCCTGCCCTGGCGATGACCGTCGACGTCGAGCGCTGCGTCGTGCAGGCCCCCGCCGCGCAGATCGAGGCTGCGTTCCGGCTCGACGGGCACACCCGCTGGCGCTTCCTCGAGGGGTTGGACGACATCGCCCTCACCCTCCGCCACGCCGACGCCATCGCCTCCTACGAGATGCGCCGGCCGGAGTGGCTGCCCGTCACGAACCGGTGAGGGCGGGCGGCGGCTCCGGCTACCGCCTCGGCGACTTGGTCGTCCGCCGGGTGACCGCCGCACAGATCCGGCCCCTTCGGCACGCCGTCCTCCGCCCCAACCACCCCGAATCGTCGGCGGTCTTCCCGGGCGACGACGAGCCCACGACCGCTCACCTGGGCGCGTACCGCGACGGTCACCTGGTGGGGATCGCGTCGCTCTATGCGGAAGCGCGCCGCGGCGCTCCGCAGGCGGGCGGGGCTTGGAGGCTGCGGGGCATGGCCACGGCCCCCGATGTCCGCGGGCAGGGAGTGGGACGGGCCCTGGTCGAGGCCTGCGTCCGCCAGGTCGCGGAGTGGGGCGGCGGGGAGTTGTGGTGCAACGCCCGTACGCCCGCCGTCGGTTTCTATGAAGGAGCGGGTTTCGAGGTGGTCAGCAGTGAGTTCGACATTCCGGGCGTCGGCCCCCATGTCGTGATGCGGCGGCTCGTGTTGCCATCCGCAAGCGGTTAGCCGCACGCGCGGCCGGCACACCACGCTCATCGAGATGCTGCTGCTGCACCGACCATCGGGATCAACGTCCCGTCCAGCGAGTGCGCCTCGATCATCCCCGACGCCCGTTGCGGCCGCCGTCGTCGACCGGCTCGCCTTCCGCGCCGACCTGATCGAGACGGGGACCGAGAGCTACAGGCCGGACTACGCGGAGCCCGCAAGACGCCGAAGAACCGGAAGCCGGGGGGGAACTCACCCTCGGAAGCGCCCTCGACAAGCTCAGCCGCCCCGTACTGGTCCTACCCCTACAAAGTGGTAGGCGGCATCGCACCTGGCCGCGGGTGCGGATATGGCCTTGCTCTCGTCGTGCGACACGGGCCCCGGCTCACAGCCGGTCGTCCCCGCTCACGGCTAACAGCAGCAACAGCCCAAGCAGGATGGCGAAGAACTGACCGATGGAGCCGAGACCGCGTGCGACCCACGCGGCGAGTGCCGTCCCCAGTACGAGCGACGAGACACATAGAAACGCCCAACCGGCACGCGGCGACGCGTGATTCGTTCTCTGACCGCTGGACGGGCTATGAGAGCGGGAGTAGCGAAGAACGCGATCAGGATCAACCAGTAATACTTCTCCAGATAGTCCTGATAGGGCTCCAGCAGGAAGGCGACGGGCACGGCTACAACCAAGCCCACGCTCATTCCCGTCACGGAGCCGGCCGCTATGGCGAGCAGTCGTCCCGCCCTTCGGCGCCGGACAGCCGTCTTCGCCACCTCAAATCCTGGTATGTCTTTCGGCGCCCGCTTTACGAGTTGCTCGAGCGCACCAACCGGAGCGTCGCGGAGCCAGGGAGAGTTGTCCGACAGGAAGGATGTGAGCGGACCGATCGCTCGATGGTCTCCCAGCTTGCCCAGCGTCTGAACCGCTCGGACCCTGACCCGCTCGTCGGATTCAGCCGCAACCGTCGCGAGCAGCGGTTCCACCGCTGCCCGGTCGCCCAACTCGGACAGCGCGCCCGCGGCGGCGTACCGCACGTCGGCGGAAACATCGCCAAGCGCGTGGCCAAGCGGACCGACCGCCCGCCCATCCCGGAGGCGAGCAAGCGCATGGACGGCGGCGAGGCGTACGTCCTCGCTCGAATCACCCAGGCTCCCGAGCAGGGGCTCGACTGCCGCTGGGTCCCCCAGCCTGGCCAGCGCACTTACGGCGACGGTCCGAGCGCGATCAGACCGATGCGAGAGGCCTTCCACGAGGAGGTCACGTCTCTTCCGTCCGACTAGGACATCCGCGGCTTGACCAGCGATCTTCGGATCGGCGAGGCGTCCGCCCAGAGCGAGGCACACCGACTCGTCGTCACGCTCTCGGAGCACCAAGAGCGCCTCCTCTCGAACTTCTGATGCATCATCCGCCAGGCACGTCACGATTACCTCAACATGGTAGTTCAGCGAGGCCCGTCTTCGCCCTTTCGCCGATGGATCTGATGGCGAGACGTCGGGACAAGTCGAGTGAGGGGACCGCTCTAGTGGCGATGAGCGCGAGTGCGACATCTGCCGCCCCCGGTGGCGAAGCTCTTAGAGCTTCAATCGCGTGCGTCTGGTCGAGCCATGAAAACGAATAAGTAGGCTCAAGGAAGGGCTGGAGCAGCCCTTCCAACTCATCCTTAGCTGATTTTTGCAGTCCGTCCGCCTGTTGACCCCGAGTACCGCCGCCAACTGTCGCACTGTCTCGATTGCAGATCGCCGGTCCTGGGGTCATGGGCGCTACCGGTGGAGCGGGGACTTGCTCAATGAGGGACCAACGAGACGAGCACCATATTTGGTGAGAGCGGTTCCACTCCGCACCACATTCGGCACATGGACTGTAACGATCGTCGAGTGACATCGTCACTCCATTCTCGCCTGACCCATCACTACCACCGATGGCGCAGACATGGCCAGCCTTCGGTGTGTGTGTCTCACCCTCGTCAGGAGGCGCATCGACGATTGTCATCCTGAGGCCACGGTGTGCGTTCACCTGCCGTGGGCGCCTATCCCAGCGTAACGCCACGCCTTGCAACCGGTTCCCGTAGTTCAATCCGCCCGGTGCCGTGGCCTCCTCGCGCCAAGTGATCGCATATGAAAACCGTCCCTAGCGAGGAGGAGGCATCGACCGCCCTGCCCTTCGTTCGCTCGCCGCGTGCCCTCGAACGTAGAGATCCTTGAGCGAGCGCTGGTCCCCGTGCTTGTAGGGCTCGATCAGCCTCGCCTCCTCGTCCGAGTGCACGCCGGCAAACGGGAAAGAGGGCGACACGCGCTCCGGTCGTCGGGCCCAGTGGCACACCGAGGTTGGTAACAAGAGACCAAGCTGCAGGTGAGCGACGACGAACGGTGCAGGCAGGCTCTCGAACCGCACACGCAGGGCTGTCGCCGCCGCCTTGATGTCTGGCGCTTTGATGTCTGGCGCTGTTCGAGCGGATCGTCCACGGGAGACGATGGCGACCCGCATTGTGACTTCGACCCGCAAGCGCGGCTCTCGAGCACATCATCACGGCCCGGCGGCCTCGATCGTCCACCGCCCCAGCGATCCAGGTCGCACC
>JALZBR010000368.1 GCA_030863485.1 Actinomycetota bacterium | reverse complement strand
ACCGCATCCTGAGCCGAAGCCAGGATCTCGGCCGCCTCCTGGCGTCCCGCCCCTCGCAGGCGCTCGGAGTCCCGGGCGTCTTCGATCAGCGGTTGGAGCCTGGCCCCCGCCTCGGGGAGATCGTTCAGGAGAGCGGCGGCTTCCTCGAGGGCCCGCCGGCGGGCCTCGGCCGCAGCCAGGTGGGCGTGGTCCGAGCCGAGCTGCTCCTTGAGCGCCTCGACCCGCTCGCGCTTGGCCTCCAGGCGGGATTCGGCCTCCGCCGCCCGCTCGGTCGCCGAGTCCAGCTCCTGCTCCAGGGCCCGGCTCTCCCGCAACGAGGTCGCCAGCGATTCGGAGTCCTGGGACAGCTCCTGCTCGGTCACCTGGAGCCGCTCCTCGACCGCCTGGACGCGAGCCTGGATCGATCCGATCGTGGCCCTCGAGGCGGACTCGCTGCCCTCGGCTCGCACGAGAGCCTGGGCGGCAGCCGTCTCCGCGGCCCGGGTCTCGGCGAGGCGGCTCTCTGCCTGCTCTCTGTCGCGCTTGGCGTCCTCCGCCCGAGCGGCGGCCTCCTCCGCTCGGGACCGTGCTGAGGCAGCCGTCTCCGAGAGGCGCTTCTCCTCTTCCGTCCACCGTCTCAGGTCGTGCTCGAGCAGGCGGATACGCTCCCGGTAGGTCTCCTCGGTCTCGGCAGCGAGGCGCGCCGCAAGGCGAGCCGCGCGTTCCTGGGCCAGCCTCCCCAGGGCACCGAGCCGGTCGGCAGCGCGGCTCATGCCGAAGGCGATAGAGCGGGCCCGATCCGCCGACACGCGCATCGCCTCTCGCTCGTCGGCGGCCGTCTGGAGTCGCGCCCTGATGCCGGCGACCTCCTCGGCGAGAAGCGAGCGGCGCCGCTCCTCTGCGTCGACGTCGACCGTCGCCGCCTCTGAGGCCAGGGCGGTCAGCTCGGTTGCGGTCAGTCGCTGCTTGAGCTCCTGGTGCTCGGTCATGAGCTCGGAGTAGGCGGCCGCGGCCGTGGCCTGGCGCTTCAGCGGCCGGATAGCGCGCCTCAGCTCGGAGAGGACGTCGTTGAGGCGCATGAGGTTGTCCTCGACGCGCTCGATCTTCTTCAGGGCGCGGTCCTTGCGCTTGCGGAACTTGCCGATTTGGGCGGCTTCCTCGATGAAGGTGCGGCGGTCCTCGGGTCGGGCCTGGAGGACCTCGTCGAGCCGTCCCTGACCGACGATCGCGTGCAGGCTCCGGCCGATGCCCGTATCCGAGAGCAATTCGGTCACGTCCAGCAGCCGGCAGGCGGCTCCGTTTATGCGGTACTCGGAGGCACCCGAGCGGTCGGTGAATCGACTGACTGTCACCTCGGCGACGTTAAGAGGCAGGATGCCGGACGAGTTGTCGAGGGTCAGCTCGACTTCGGCCATTCCGAGCCCCGGACGATTCTGGGAGCCGGCGAAGATGACGTCCTCCATGGCGGCCCCGCGCAGGCTCGACGGCGCCTGGGAGCCGAGCACCCACGCGAGCGAGTCGGCGATGTTGGACTTGCCCGAGCCGTTGGGCCCGACGATGACGTTCACGGCGGGCTCGAACTCGAGGATCGTGGGGTTGGCGAACGACTTGAAGCCGGCCAGCCGCAGGGACCTGACGTACATCGGGTCAACCTAGCAGCGGTTCGGGGCCGTCCCGTGGATATGGAAGAGCAGGAGCCTTCGCCGAGCGGGCGGGTAGTGTCGCCCGCTTACGACACCCAACAGATGCATCGACAGGAGGCGCGCGTGGACCAGGGCTTGTTCGAGCGGCTCGCGACCGTTCCGGGGATCTCGGGACGAGAGGATCGGATCCGGGACGTCGCGGTCGAGATCCTCCAGGACCTCGTCGACGAGATCAGCGTCGACCGTTTGGGCAACGTCATCGGACTACGCAGAGGCGATCGTCCGAGGGTGATGCTCGCCGCGCACATGGATTCCATCGGTTTTCTCGTCAAGCACATCGACGACAACGGCTTCATCTGGATTTCCCCCGTCGGTGGATTCGACCCGCGCACCTTGAACGCCCAACGGGTGCTGGTGTCCGGCAAGAAGGACTACGTGGGGCTGATGTCGCCGAAGAGCCGGCCGATCCATGTGCTGACGGACGAGGAACGCAAGAAGGCTCCCGTCATCGAGGACATCTTCGTAGACGTCATGGCCCCCGCCGACGAGGTCAAGGAGAACGTACCTATCGGCTCGCAGGTCACGTTGTACCGGGAGCCCGTCTTCAACGAGCATGGGTTCTCGGCTCCGTATCTGGACGACCGCCTTGGCGTGTACGTCTTGCTCGAGGCGCTGCGGGAGGCGCGCGACACGAAGGCCGAGATCTACGCGGTGGTCAGCGTCCAGGAAGAGGTGGGCCTGCGCGGTGCGCGGACCAGTGCGTACGGGATCGATCCCGACATCGGCGTGGCTCTCGACATCACGCTCGCCACCGACACCCCCGGCTCGGATCCGACGCAGATCGTGACCAAGCTCGGCAAAGGTGTCGGCATCACGGTCATGGACGGCTACTCGATCTCGGATCCTCGACTCGTCGAGCACTTCCAGCGCATTGCCGAGTCGAACGAGATCGAGTACCAGCTCGAGATGTTGCCCAAGGGCGGAACGGATGCCGGGACCATCCAGATGGCGCGGGCCGGGGTCCCCGTGATCACGATCTCACCGCCGGTTCGCTACGTGCACACGGCGAACGAGATGGCCTCGATCAAGGAGGTCGACGAGTCGGTGCGTCTCATGGCCCGCTTCCTGGACACGGCCCACGAGGTGGACCTGAAGCGCTAGCCCGGACGTTCTTTGGAGAGGATCTCGCGCCGAGCGCGATCTGGGCTCCTAAGAACGTTTATTTGATCTTGAAGACCTTTTCGTTCTTAGGCGGCTCGCGGTCGACCTGCACGCCGGCGACCTTGGCCCCCCCGTTCCCGCCCGAGCGGCACAGACCGACCACGCGGTAGACCTCGTCGCGCGGACCCTCGAGAACCGACTCGATCCTGCCGTCGCCCAGAACCTTGACCCATCCGGTCACGGACAGCTCGGTCGCCTTGTCGGCGATGGCTTGCTTGAAGACCTCGCGGTCGAAATCGCCGGCGACGAAAACGTGGACTCGGGTCCTATCTTCCAAATTGCATCCTCCTCATACCTTCGGCGTGCCGCATCACGACTGACACTGCGGGCAGAAGTACGTGTAGTCGTCGCCGACCTGCTCCTTCACGATCTCGTGGCGACACCGCCGGCACGCTTCTCCCTCTCTTTCGTAGACCTTCAGCTCCAATTGGTATTGACCCGGATCACCTTGGAGATCCTTGAACTCGATCTCCCCCCAGGAAGTGCCGCGCGCCTTGACCGCGTCCTGAACGATCTCCATGAGGGCCCGGTACAGGCGACGCACGTCTTGCGACGTCAGGGTGCTCGAAGCCCGATCGAACCGGATCCCCGCCGAGAAGAGCACCTCGTCGGAATAGAGGTTCCCGAGCCCGCAAAAGAACCGCTCGTCCATGAGGAGCTCTTTCATCGGTTTGTGGCCGCCCTCCAACAGGGCCGAGAACTGCTGCCAGGTAAAGGGCCGGTTGTCGAGTGGATCGATGGCCGTGTCCTCGACGCGTAGCTTCTCGAACTCTTCCTTTGTCGCAACGAAGACCTCGCCGTTCATCTTGGGGTCGACGATCCGCAGTTGCCCACCGATCGTGAACCCGATGACCACGTGCGTGTGCGAGGCGAGAGCATCACCGGCGCTCGTCTTGAGCAGCAATCCCTTCTCACCAAGGTTCACCACCAGCACCTTGTCGTCTTCGAGATGGAGCCCGAGGTAGCGTCCCGCCCGGTCGATCATCTCGACCTTGGTACCGACGAGCAGGTCCTGGAACTCCTTGCGCCGGCCGTGTCGCCGGATGATCTTCATGGCGTTCGAACCGGGGCGCACCTCGACCTCTTTCACGCGGCGCCCGACGACCTCCTTCTCGAGGTCGCGCTTGATCACTTCGATCTCAGGAAGCTCTGGCATCGGCCCTGCTTCCGGGAGCACCTTCGACTTCTTCTGCGGTCTCGGGATCCAGGTTCATGCGAGCGATCGCCTCACGCGCCGCGTTCTGTTCCGCTTCTTTCTTGCTGCGACCCACGCCGGCTCCCTGGAGGTCGCCACGGATAAAGACGCGCGCAGCGAAACGTTTGTCGTGATCGGGACCGGAGGAGGTGAGCTCGTAGTTAGGCCGCGGCCCCCCGGATCGGACGACGAGCTCTTGTAACGCCCCCTTGGAGTCGAGGCTCTCCCCCGCCGTCACCACCCTCTGGATCTCTTCCAGGAAGGTCTCGGACAGGGCGCGGGTGACGGTTTCCAGACCATGCTGGAGATAGGAGGCCGCGATCACGGCCTCGAAGCCGTCCGCGAGGACGGAGGGCTTGTCGCGACCGCCCGTGGTCTCCTCGCCTCGGCCGAGACGCAGCCATCTCCCGAGATCGAGCGTCCTGGCGATGCGGGCCAGAGCCAGGGTGTTAACCACCGAGGCGCGCAGAGTCGCCATCTCTCCCTCGGGCATCTCCGGGTAGGAGCGGTAGATGAGATCGGCGACGAGCAAGCCCAGGACGGCGTCGCCGAGGAGCTCGAGACGCTCGTTGTGAGCCGCGGGTCCGGCCTGTTCGTAGGCGTACGAACGGTGCGTCAAGGCGAGCTCGAAGAGCCCACCCTGCTCGCCCGGCAGCCCCAGCGCTTCGAGGACGCCTGGCTTGCTATTCGCTTTCGACAACCTGACGACCTGCGTAGTACCCGCAGTTGGAGCAGACGCGGTGCGGCAGCTTGGGCTGACGGCACTGAGGACACGACGAGTAAGTCGGCGCCTCGACTCGCCAGTGAGCCCGGCGCATTCGCATCTTAGACCTCGTCTTGCGTCGCTTGGGGACTGCCATGGGTCCTCCTAACCTTGAAGGCGTTCGCGTAGGACCGCGAGCTCGGCCCAGCGGGGATCGGTTTCATCGTTGCTGCAGATGCAGGCGTCCTCGTTGAGGTTGCGACCGCACCCCGCGCACAGACCTGCACAGTCATCGCGGCAGACCGGCTTGAGGGGCAGGGCCAAAACGACCGCGTCTCGCAGCATTGGTTCGAGATGTACCTCTTTGCCGGCCACCTCGTAGCTGTCTTCATCGGCAGGCGCCTCGTGCCCGGGAGCCAAAAAGAGCTCGCAGAGCTCCAGCGACATCGGAAGCTCGAAGGAGCTCAGGCATCGGGCGCAGTCGAAGGTCGCCTCCGCCTGGACGGAACCCGTCACGAGGATCCCCTCCACCACGCTCTCGGCCCTCAAATCGCCCTGAATGGGCCGGTTCTCGAGCCGGGCGAGCGCGTTCCTCACGTCGGTGAGAACGGCGGTGACGGTGAAGTCCCGATATTCGCCGGGGCGGCCCAGCAGATCGACGACCGAAAGGTTCAGACCCTGCACGTGAGATTCCCTTGAGTCCCGCGACCGCCCAGACGATCGCTGTTCGAGTGCTTACCTGTTGTTCCGTGATCCCGGTCCATTCGGCCGTTCGCGGCTCTGAAACGGGCGATAACGCCCATCCCCGAGGGAAAAAATGATATCAGAGCAGCCTATTTTCCCAGGCTCTACCAGGGGCGATCGGGCCCCCGGTATCAGTGGTGCGCTTGGCGCAGGTCTCCGGCGTCGAAAGGTCCCGTGGTGGCAGTGACGGCCTCTCCGTTCTGAGGCAATCCGACGTCGACCTTTGGATTCTCGCCGCGCAGCTGCTCCCTGCCCTTGGCCACGGTGCCGAGCGTCTTGTTGAGCAGGATCTCGAAGGCGGCGAGCTTCTGGTCGATGTAGTCCTCGGCCTGCATGCGCAGCTTGGCCGCCTTGTCCTTGGCGTCGTCGATGATCCGCTCGGCCTCGCGCTCCGCGGCGTGGACGATCTCGGTGCGAGACAGCAGCCTGTCCCTTTGCTCCCGGGCCTCGGCGACGATGCGCTCGCCCTCGTTGCGGGCACGTTCCATCAGCTCGTCGCGGTCGCGCGCCATCCAGCGGGCCTGGCGGACCTCCTCGGGGACCTCTTGCTTGAGCTGGGCCAAGAGGTCGAGCAGCTCGGACCTGTCGACGACGGCGCTCGACGAGAGGGGCACCGCCTTGGCCTCCTCGACCACGACCTGCAGCTCGTCGATGCGTTCGATCAGATCCATGCGCGCCACCTCTCTGTGAAGAAAAAGAAAACCTGCGCCGCCGGTTTCAGGTGCGGCAGTGCTTTTCGCGTTCCACCTAGAATGACACGGTTCGGAACGCGTTTCCTCCGACGGGGGGCATTTATCCCTTTTCGGGGGGTGCCGACCTCTCCTTCAAGGCCCGGGCCACGGAGGGCGGGACCAGGGGCTCGACGTCTCCGCCGAAGCGGGCCACCTCTTTCACCAGGCTCGAGGAGAGAAAGGACCACTCCGGCTTGGCGGTGACGAAAACCGTGTCCAGACCCGGGAGCAAGGTCGTGTTCATCTGAGCCATCTGGAGCTCGTACTCGAAGTCCGACACCGCCCGCAGACCCTTCACCACGAGGCTGATCCCGTTGGCTCGGGCGAAATCGACCAGGAGACCGTCGAAGGAATCGATCTTGACGTTGTCGAGGTGTCCGAGGGCCTCTTGGAGCATCGCCGTGCGTTCCTCGAGCGAGAAAAGGGGTTTCTTGGACGGATTGGCGATGACCGCCACCACCACGCTCTCCAGGTGGCTCGCGGTTCGTTCGACCACGTCGATGTGCCCGTTCGTGGGCGGGTCGAAGGACCCGGGACAGAGGGCTACAGCCACTCGTCGCCTCTCACGACACCTCTTCTTCGTGTCCGAAGATCTGAAGAGTCGATTGCCCGTAGTCCCTCTCCCAGGTGAGGGCGAGGCCGAGGGGGTACAGCTGGCGCTCCTTCTGGGGGCGGTGTAGCACCACCCGGCCCCGGTCGGACAAGAAACCGCCCATGACCAGGGCCTCCAGGGTGTCCTGGACGGATTGCGGGGCGGTCGAGTAGGGGGGGTCCACGAAGATCAGGTCCATCCGGTCGGAGGGGGGCCGTGAGAGCGTCGAGGTGACGTCGGCCCACACCACCTCGGACTTCTTGCCGAGGCCGGTCGACTCGATGTTCTGCTCGAGGCTGACCACCGCATCGCGAGCGCTGTCGACGAAGATCGCCGACTTCGCGCCCCGCGACAGCGCTTCGAGCCCGAGGGAGCCGGAGCCGGCGAAGAGATCGAGCACCCTCATGTCGGTGACGTCTCCGAGCACCGAGAAAAGCGCCTCTTTCATCCGGTCGGTCATCGGTCGGGTGCCGGTCGACGGAGACTTGAGCCGTCTGCCCTTGGCCTCTCCTGCTATGACTCGCATGGCTTCAGGTTAGTCAAAAGCCTCCGGGGCTGCTCGGCGACGGGGTGCGGCGACCCGGCCGGGGACGCGCCAGCGGACAGGCCTCAGCCCGACTGGACGACGTCGAGAGCTCGCTCGGGGAAGCGCCCGCGCATCTCTCTTTCCAGGGCGATGTGTTCGTAGGCCCGCAGCTCCGGGTCCTCGTCGAGGATCGACACGGCGAGGTCGCGCGCCATCTTGACGACGTCCTGGTGCTCGAGCACACGCGCCATCTTGAGTTGCGGGATGCCCGACTGTCGGGCTCCGAACAGCTGACCTTCGCCGCGCTGGCCCAGGTCGACCATTGCGAGCTTGAAGCCGTCACCCGTTTGTTCGATCGCCTGCAAGCGCTCGGCCACCAGACGAGTAGGTGCGTCGTCCGCCTTCGTGAGGTCGACGTCGGTGGCGAGGACACAGTAGGAGTCGTGGGGGCCGCGACCGATGCGGCCCCGAAGCTGATGGAGCTGAGCGAGGCCGAAGCGGTCGGCGTCCTCTATGAGCATCACCGAGGCGTTCGGGATATCGACGCCGACCTCGATCACGGTCGTCGCGACGAGCACATGGGTCTTGTTGTCGCGAAAGGCGGACATGGCCTCTTCTTTTTCGTGGCTCTTCATGTCGCCGTGGACCAGGCCCACCGAGAGCTCGGGAAAGACCTCGGATGCGAGGCGCGTGGCCTCGGCCTTCGCACTGCGCAGCTCCGAGCGATCGGACTCGTCTCTGAGCGCGTACACGATGAAGGCTTGTCGCCCCGCCTTCACCTCGTTGCGGATCAGTTCGTAGGCCTGCTCCCGCTGCGCCTCGCCGAGCGCGATCGTCGTGGTGATCGGCCGGCGACCTCTGGGCAGCTCGTCGAGGACGGACACGTCGAGGTCCCCATAGATCGAGACCGCCAGCGTTCGCGGGATGGGCGTCGCGGTCATCACGAGGATGTCCGGCTCCCCCACCACTCCCTTTTTGCGGAGTTGCTTCCGCTGGTGGACGCCGAAGCGGTGCTGCTCGTCGACGATCGCGACACCCAGGCGCGAGAACTCGACGCTGTCCTGGATGAGGGCGTGCGTCCCAATCAGGAGATCTACCTCGCCCGCGGCAACCTCCTGCACGATCTGGTCTCTCTGCACCGCGGGGGTCGACCCCGTGAGCAGCCTCACGACGGGCCGGCGCGAGAGCCCCGCGAAGAGGTTGCGAGCCTCGGCCTCACCGAACGCGCGGTCGAGCAACTCGTTGACCGTCAGCGCGTGTTGCTCGGCGAGGACCTCGGTGGGAGCCATAAAGGCTGCTTGGTGCCCGCCGCCGATGGCTATCAGACACGCGTACACGGCGACGACCGTCTTTCCCGAGCCAACCTCACCTTCGACGAGGCGGTGCATCGGGTACGGCCGGGACATGTCCGTAGCGACTTCGTCACACGCCTGGCGCTGCGCGCCGGTGAGCTCGAAGGGCAGCGACTCCACGAAGGTCTCGCACAGGGCAGAAGGATCGACGCTCGGGTGGGCGATCCCCTGCACCGTTCGCTCCAGCTTGCGCTTGCGATAAACCAGTCCGAGCTGCAGCGTGAAGACCTCGTCGAACACGAGACGGCGTCGAGCCTTGATGACGTCGTCTTTGTTCTCGGGGAAATGGATGAGCCGTAGCGCATCGTGCCGCGGCATGAGCCTGAGCTTTTTTCTCAGTGGCTCCGGCAACGGGTCCATCACCGGCCGGCCCCTGTCGAGGGCCTCCCACATGAGCTTTCTGATCTGATCACTCGTCAGATCCGCGGTCGCGGGATAGATCGGGATTATGCGACCCACGTTGAACGGTTCCTTGCCGGATCGGAGGATCTCGAAGCGCGGGGCGGTCATCTGCACAGTTCCGCGATATGTGCTGACCTTGCCGTAGAAGAACGCCTCGGTGCCCTTGGATAGAGCGCGGTTGACCCAGCTCTGGTTGAACCACATGACGTTGATCGAGCCGGTCTCGTCGCCGATGCGCCCCTTGATCATCGTCGGGGG
>JALZBR010000347.1 GCA_030863485.1 Actinomycetota bacterium | reverse complement strand
TTCCTCGCCTTGGCGCTTCTCTCGTGGCTCCACGGGAGGTGGAAGCTCGCCATACCGTTGCTCGCCGGCCTCTGTCTCGTCAAAGAGTGGTTCATCGTCGTGCCCGCCGGACTCGGTTTGTGGGAAGTGATCAAGTGGCTGCGCGGCCGGGCCGGCAACGACCTTCCGCAGCGGCTTCTCTGGCTCGCCCTCTCGCCGGTACCCTTCGTCCTCTGGTACCTCTATCTGCGTGCTCGTTTTGGCGACTGGCCTTTTACGGCATTCCCCGACCCACAGGGCTTCCTGCAGCTTCCTGTGAAGGGCTGGATCGACACGCTGAAGCTCGCGGCCGGGATGAGTAATGAGGCCGGCGACCGCGCACAGCTGGGGCAGGCAAGCCTGCCTCTGGTGATCACGACTGGCGCACTGCTCCTGTTCGGCGCTGTCCGAGCGCTGCATTTCAAAACTCCGATCGACGCCGTCTATTTGGGATTCATTCCAATCGTCTTGACCTTCAGCTGGTGGGGCTTGCTTTACCCCAAGGACCTCCTTCGTGAGCTGGCGATCCCGCTTGCGCTCGTCCCTGCCGTCGTTATAGGTGCCCGTCCGGAAGCGAGAGGAAGTCCCCGCCAGGAGGAGGGCCTTCGCTCCCAGTCCGCTCAATCCGAAGTCGCTGCTAATCCTTCTGCGACCAGGTGTTGACTGCCGCGCCAGAGGTAAACGCCGCCCGTTCGGGCCGGCTCTTGCTCGAGAAGCGATCGAAAGAAATTCACCATCGCCTGTTGGTGAAGCATCGGCCCGACGATCACGGTGCTTACGTCCTTGGCTCTCAGCTCGCGGCGCCACTCTCGTCGTGCGGGCCCACTCGCCTTGGCGGGTGCGGCCCCGAGCTGTATCTGCTCCATCGTCTCGGACAGGGAGGTCGGTAGAGGAAGGTAAACGAACCGCCCCGATCGGTCCGGCCCCAACGCGTAACCCGACGGCATGCGGTACCGCATATCGGCGAGCGCCTGCCAGAGCATCGGCGCGGAGGTGGAAGTGTCACGGGCAAACGGCGCCACGAGGGCCACGCTGCCCTCCGCTATTTCGTGCAGCTCTGGCGAGGTGAAGAAAGCGGGAGCGCTTGCTTTCGTCGATGGGAATGGCACCTTGGGGAAGAGGGGCGCCAGCGCCACGAGCAGGGTTATCCCGACGAGGGCTGGTGACACGCTCGAGCGACGAGCGTGCTCAATGAAGGCGGCAAGAATGATGCCCGCGAGCAGGTAAACGTAGAGCATCAAGCGCCCAGCCAGCAGGTTTCCGATGACGGGCAGCTCCGAAATAACAGAAAGCGGGAGCGGAATCGTCGTGACCTTCCCGCCAATGTGCAGGTGAGGCCCCATAGAGAGTATGGCGACGGCCACCGCGAGAAGGCTGACGAAGCGCACGAGCTTCTTCGACCAGAGCGTCGTCGCGGCGACGACCAGCAAAACTATGAGCGGGAGGCCTACATACGAATTCCACTCCGCCACGCAGCAGCTGTCTGTGAAGCGCCGCGTGATGTCTGAAGACCAGGCACCTGATAGCTGTTGGAGCTCGGTCGGAACCACGAAGCTCAAGAGATCACTGACGAAGATCTCCGAGCTCCACAGGGAGCCGTGTGTGACGCGCTGTGGCCCGAGAAACTGGAAACCGAGCGGCCAGGCGACGAGCAGAACAAAGACGGCCAGTGCGAGGCTCAGCGCGCGGGCAGCGTATCGAACTCGGCCGGCCACTTCCCTCGGATTCAGCGCGACGAGCAGCACTACGCCCAGCGCGAAGACGATCGCTTGGCTGGCAAGGAGCTCCTCTGTAAGCAGGACTTGAGACGCCGCCAGAACTCCGAGAACAATCCCCATGGCGACATCCGAGCGGCGTTGCCGTACGAGGATCTCGTCGAGAACGATCAGCAGAAGAGGGGGGATGAAGGCCATGGGCAGGTTTGGATGAGCGCGGGCGTGAGCAACCATGTAAGGAGAGAAACCGTAGAGGAGTCCGCCGACGATGGCACCAAGGTCGCTCTCGACAAAATGGCGGATCGCCAGGTAGGCGCACCAGGCCGACAGGGCGAGAGCAAGCGTCATCAAGACGTTGTACGTAAAAAGCGGACCGACGGTCATCGTGAGCGGCGAGAGCATCAGCCCTGCAAGTGGCATCGACGTGTTCCACATCAGGTTGACCCCGTCGGGGTAATTCATGTGGGTTGTGAAAAGCGGGTTTTGCCCGTGCGCGATGGCGTAGGGGAACCAGCGCAGGTACCACATGAAGAGGGGAGGGTCGCCGGGCTCTCCTATCCAGTGGTCTCCAGGCGATACCCAAGCCTTGTGGAAGAAAAGGACCGTTAGGCCCCCGAAGATCAGTAGTGCGACAAGCCGTCTGTGGGCGAGGATGCCGCGAAGCGACAGGCGGCGCGCGATCCGCAGTCCCCCTTTCGCAGGGTTTGATTCCGTTGGAAGCGATGCCTCGAGGAAGGCCATATCCGGCGAGAGGATATCCACGGGCTCCGTCCGGCTGGTAGGCTATCTCTCCTTACTGCTCCGTAGCTGGCGTTGGGGGGAGCGCGAGAGCAGTAGTGATGGGGAGTGGTCAGGTGGACAGGCCCGAACTTTCGGTAGTGATACCCGTATGGAGGGGCGTAGAGAGCCTTCGCAAGCTTCTTCCCCATCTGAAGCCGACTCTCCAATCGCTTGTGCCCGAGCACGAGATCATCGTGAGCCTCGGTCCAGGGTACTCACTGCCGTCAGAGCTCGCCGATGCTCAGGCGCGTTTCGTGCAGGCGGCGAAGCACGGGTACGGGGATATTCTGAGAGAAGGGCTCGAGCACGCGACGGGACGCTACGTCCTTACGATGGACGCCGACTTTTCCCACCGCCCGGGCTATGCAAACAGCATGTGGGCGCATCGCGACCAGGGAGACATCCTCATTGGATCGCGCTACGTCCCCGGCTCCTTTGCCGAGATGCATCTGCTTCGTCGAGCCGGCAGCCGCCTTCTCAACTTTTTCTATCGAAAGACGTTGGCGTTGCCCTGCAAAGACGTGTCCAGTGGCTTCCGGCTGTATCGACGAGACGTCCTAGAGGAGATTGGACCACCTGAAGGGCATGGGCTGGACTCCCTTCTAGAGATGATCGTGAAGGCCACATGCCAGGGGTCCAGGATCGTCGAGGTCCCGTTCTGGTACAAGGGAGCCAGCTCTTGGACCAGGACGCGAATGCTGCGATTGAGCCTCGACTTTCTCGCCACGTTCGGGAAGCTGCTGGCGCTGCGCAACTCGGTCAAGGCGGCCGATTACGACAGCCGCGCCTTCGATTCCTGGATTCCCCTGCAGCGTTACTGGCAGCGGCGACGCTTCCACATCATCCAAACGTTCGCTCCGGAAGCGGGGAGGATCCTGGATATTGGATGCGGGTCGAGCCGGATAATTCAGATGTTGCCTGACGTGGTTGGGATGGACATAGCCATGCGGAAGCTGCGGTGGTTGCGCGCACCAGGACGGAGGCTCGTTTGCGGCAGCCTTACCGGGATTCCCTTCCGGGACCACGCTTTCGACGCAGCAGTCTGCTCTGAGGTCATCGAGCATCTGCCTCGGCAAGACGTCGATCTGCGTCAGGTCGCAAGAAAGATAAGGCCGGGCGGCATCTTGATCCTCAGCACCCCCGACTATGATCGCCGCATCTGGCGCTTGCTCGAGTGGGCGTATGGAAAGGTTTTTCCGGGCGGTTACGTCCACGAGCACATCAACAGGTACACGCACAAGGGTTTGCGGCGCGAGCTGGAGGGCCTCGGCTTGGACGTGCTCGACTGCCAGTACGTGGGTGGATCTGAAATGATCTTCAAGGCTCGAGTGCCTGAACAGGTTGCAGTCATTGACCTGCGAGAAGATGCAGTCAAGGTCGCCTCGTCCTCCTGACGCAGCCAGCACGACCGCCAAAGGACAGGCGGGCTTTTAGCAGCTGCCTGCCTGCGAGTCGGTTCCGGTCTTGCTCGTTCTCCTAACGACTCCTGGCCGCTCCCTAGTCAGAGCGTTCGAACGCCAACCTCCTTGTCAGTATTTATCGAAAACCTAAAGTGATGGGAGAGGCTGCATCATTTGTGTACTCATCGCGTATCCTTGGAGACCGGGTTCCCGTTTATTCGCTCGGACTAAGTTATCGAGGAAGCTCTAAGGCGAGTCTATGGCGTGTAGCACGGCAAAGCCCGGGAAAGCTCTTGTCATCGTGCCTACCTACAACGAAAGAGCGAGTATGCCGGATCTCGTCCGCCGGCTGTTCGCGGCTGCCGGCGACAGAGTCGAGCTGCTCGTCATAGATGACGGTTCGCCCGACGGTACTGCCGACGTCGTTCGCCAGCTTGCTCGGGAGCGCCCGGGGATGCACCTGATCGAGCGAGCGGGCAAACAGGGGCTGGGCAGCGCCTATCGCGGGGGCTTTCGGTGGGGCATCGAGCGGGAGTACTGGGCGTTGGTAGAGATGGATGGCGATCTTTCTCACGACCCAGGCGACGTGCCTCGTCTTCTGCAGGCCCTCCGGCGGGCCGACCTCGTCGTCGGGTCCCGCTACGTCCCGGGCGGAAGTATTGAAAATTGGAGCCAGGCAAGACGGGCCCTCTCCAAGGCAGGTAACGTCTACGCGCGTGCCTGGCTCGGCCGCAGCGTCGCGGATTGGACGAGCGGGTTCCGGGCTTACAGAGCATCTTGCCTTGCTGCTCAAGACCTGGAGACAGTTAGGTCGGAAGGCTATGCCTTTCAGATCGAGATGACGCGGCGCTTGGTATTGACCGGTGGCAGAATCGTGGAGGTCCCGATTACGTTTGTCGAGCGAGCGACTGGCAAGTCGAAGATGAGCCGCCGGATCGTCGCAGAGGCTCTGCTAAGCGTCGCACGGTGGGGGATTCAAGACCGGCTGAGCTCCGGACGGTCGAATCGAGCGTTGAAAGGTCCCGGGCAGGTGGGTGAAAGCGAAGGAAGGTACGGAGCGAAAGGGGGGGAGTCGCCAGGTGCTGATCGCTCGACTGTTTGACGCGAGCAATCCCTTTTTTCGCAAGACGCTTCGTTACTCTCTCGTGTCGGCGATCTCGGTCGTCATCAGCCAGGCGCTCCTCATCTTCTTCAACGGCTTACTCGGCTGGAGCGGGGCCACGT